>NZ_JOCF01000001.1 GCF_000720635.1 Streptomyces sp. NRRL WC-3742
GGGGCGGATCGGGGTCTCGGGGGATCCGGAGGGGTGGGTGCGGGCGCGGGCGAGTGAGCTGGCGTTGTCGCCGTGGCACCGGGGTGGGCCGAGGCGGGCGCACGTGTGGTCGTGGCCGCGGCGGCGGATCAGGGTGCGGCCGGCGGACGAGGGGCAGGCGGTGCTGCCGGATCACGACCGGCTGACGGACCGGGACCGGGCGCTGTTGAAGGCGCTGAAGCGGTTGTCCCGGCCGCAGCGGCGGGCGCTGGTGCTGCACGACGGGCTGGGACTGCCGGCGGAGGCCGTCGCGGTGGAGGTGGAGTCGACGCTCTCGGCGGCGCAGGCGCGGGTGTGGTCGGCGCGGGTGGCGCTGGCGGGGTGGGTGCCGGATCTGGTGGGGCCGGATCCGGCCGCGCCGGGGTTCGCGGACGGGCTGAGCGGGCTGCTGCACCGGGCGGCGGTGCGCGGGTGTCCGCAGCCGCACCGGGCGGCGGTGCCCGTGCTGCGGGCGCGGCACCGGTTGTCGACGGCGAGCCGGACGGGCGCTGCGGCGCTGCTGACCCTGGCGGTGGGCGGGGCGACGCTGGCGACGCTGGCGGGGATGCGGCCGGCGGTGCTGATGCGGCCGCCGGAGCCGCCCGCGCCGGCGCTGTGCGTGGCGGCGCCGGGGGCGGAGGTGGAGCAGCCGGGGGTGCCGGTCCTTCCGGGTGGCGAGCCGGTGGGCGTGCGGAGTCTGTGGTGCAGTCCGGCGCCGGGGCTGGAGGCGGTGGTGGTGGAGCCGCAGCCGCAGGCGGCGGGCCGGTGGAGGCATCCGCAGGTGGGCGGCCGGGGTGCGGAGGCTCCCCCGCCGGTGGGCCCGGCGGCCTGTCCGGCGTTCGCCGTCCGCCCGTGCACCCACGGGGCGCCGTGACGCGGGAGCGCCCCCGTTCCCCCGGAGAGCCGGGGGGACGGGGGCGCTCGGTGCGCCGCTGACGAGGGTCAGCCGGCGATGATCTCGCGCGCCAGGCGGGCGGTCTCGGACGGCGTCTTGCCGACCTTGACACCGGCGGCCTCGAGGGCCTCCTTCTTGGCCTGGGCGGTGCCCGAGGAGCCGGAGACGATGGCGCCGGCGTGGCCCATGGTCTTGCCCTCGGGGGCGGTGAAGCCCGCGACGTAGCCGACGACCGGCTTGGTGACGTGCTCGGCGATGTAGGCCGCGGCACGCTCCTCGGCGTCGCCGCCGATCTCACCGATCATGACGATGATCTCGGTGTCCGGGTCCTCCTGGAACGCCTTGAGGGCGTCGATGTGGGTGGTGCCGATGATCGGGTCACCGCCGATGCCCACGGCCGAGGAGAAGCCGATGTCGCGCAGCTCGTACATGAGCTGGTAGGTCAGGGTGCCGGACTTCGAGACCAGGCCGATCTTGCCGGAGGTGGTGATGTCGGCCGGGATGATGCCCGCGTTGGACTGGCCGGGGCTGATGAGGCCGGGGCAGTTCGGGCCGATGATCCGGGTCTTGTTGCCCTTGGAGCCGGCGTAGGCCCAGAAGGCGGCAGTGTCGTGCACCGGGACGCCCTCGGTGATGACGATCGCCAGCGGGATCTCGGCGTCGACGGCCTCGACGACGGCGGCCTTGGTGAACGCCGGCGGCACGAAGAGGACGGACACGTCGGCGCCGGTCTTCTCGATGGCCTCGGCGACGGAGCCGAAGACCGGGATCTCGGTGCCGTCGACGTCAACCGTGGTGCCGGCCTTGCGCGGGTTCACGCCGCCGACGATCTGGGTGCCGGAGGCGAGCATGCGGCGGGTGTGCTTCATGCCCTCGGCGCCGGTCATGCCCTGGACGATGACCTTGCTGTCCTTGGTAAGGAAGATAGCCATGGTGTTGAGTCCCTTCCTTACTTGTTGGCCAGCTCGGCGGCGCGGTCAGCGGCGCCGTCCATGGTGTCCACGCGCTGGACCAGCGGGTGGTTGGCGTCGTCGAGGATCTTGCGACCCAGCTCCGCGTTGTTGCCGTCCAGGCGGACGACGAGCGGCTTGGTGACGTTCTCGCCCTTGCTCGCGAGGAGCTCCAGGGCCTGCACGATGCCGTTGGCGACCGCGTCGCACGCGGTGATGCCGCCGAAGACGTTGACGAAGACCGACTTGACGTCGGGGTCGCCCAGGATGATCTCCAGGCCGTTCGCCATGACCTCGGCCGAGGCGCCGCCGCCGATGTCGAGGAAGTTGGCGGGCTTGACGCCGCCGTGGTTCTCGCCGGCGTAGGCGACCACGTCGAGGGTGCTCATGACGAGGCCCGCGCCGTTGCCGATGATGCCGACCTGGCCGTCGAGCTTGACGTAGTTCAGGCCCTTGGCCTTGGCGGCCGCCTCGAGGGGGTTGGCCGCGGCCTTGTCCTCGAGCGCCTCGTGCTCCGGCTGACGGAACTCGGCGTTCTCGTCCAGGGAGACCTTGCCGTCGAGCGCGATGATCTTGCCGTCGCCGGACTTGATCAGCGGGTTGACCTCGACGAGGAGGGCGTCCTCCTTGATGAAGACGGTCCACAGCTTCTGCAGGACGTCGGCCACCTGGTCGGCGATCTCGGCCGGGAACTTCGCCGCGGCGACGATCTCGGCGGCCTTCTCCGGGGTGCAGCCCTCGTTGGCGTCGACCGGGATCTTGGCGAGCGCGTCGGGGTTCTGCTCGGCGACGACCTCGATCTCCACGCCGCCCTCGACGCTGGCCATGGCCAGGAAGGTGCGGTTGGTGCGGTCCAGCAGGAACGAGACGTAGTACTCGTCCTTGATGTCGGCGGTCTGGGCGAGCATCACCTTGTGAACGGTGTGGCCCTTGATGTCCATGCCGAGGATCTCGCCGGCCTTGGCGACGGCGTCGGCCGGGTCGGCGGCGAGCTTCACGCCACCGGCCTTGCCTCGGCCACCCACCTTCACCTGAGCCTTGACGACGGCGCGGCCGCCGAAGCGCTCCGCGATGGCGGCAGCGTCTGCGGCGGTCTCGATGACATCGCCGTCAAGCACGGGCACACCGTGCTTGGCGAAGAGGTCCCTCGCCTGGTACTCGAACAGGTCCACGTGTTTGTCCTTGTTCGTGGTCGCGGATTGTGTCTCTACGAGCGTGCCACGGCAGGATCTTCGCTGCGGGTCGTCGGGGCAGGTGCGGGTACGCAGAGGTACGGCCTTGCGGCCCACACAGCCACGGGCGCACACGTCAATCAACACGCGCGTCACGTCCGTCTGGCAGGTTATCCCCGTGGGACGGGCCAGTTCCGCCCGGGGGCCTCCCCGTCTTGGGTGAGAACCGTCACAGCCGGGCTGGGACACCTTGTCCACCGATCGGATGAATTCACACCTCTGGGTGAACGATCACCGTCCGTCCGTGGCGCCCTCCTATTGCGGCTGCGGGATGGGCCGCTTCTCGATCGCGGCGGCCATGATCTCCGGGAACGCGTCCGGAGTGCAGGCGAAGGCGGGGGCGCCGAGCGAGGCCAGGGCGGCGGCGTGGGCGTGGTCGTACGCGGGCGCCCCTTCGTCGGAGAGCGCGAGCAGGGCGATGAACTGGACCCCGGCCGCCTTCATCGCGGCGACCCGCTTGAGCATGCCGTCGCGGATGCCGCCCTCGTACAGGTCGCTGATCAGGACGACGATCGTCTCGGAGGGGCGGGTGATCCTGGACTGGCAGTAGGCGAGCGCGCGGTTGATGTCGGTGCCGCCGCCGAGCTGGGTGGCGAAGAGGACGTCGACCGGGTCGGTCAGCTGTTCGGTGAGGTCGACCACCGAGGTGTCGAAGACGACGAGCCGGGTGTCCAGGGTGCGCATCGAGGCGAGCACCGCGCCGAAGACGGCGGAGTGGACGACCGAGGGCGCCATCGAGCCGGACTGGTCGATGCAGAGGATGACGTCCTTCTTCACCGCGCGCTGGGCACGGGCGTAGCCGACCAGCCGCTCGGGCACCACGGTGCCGTGCTCGGGCAGGTAGTTCTTGAGGTTGGCCCGGATGGTGCGGTCCCAGTCGATGTCGCGGTGCTTGGGGCGGTTGACCTTGGCGCTGCGGTCGAGGGCGCCGCCGAGGGTGGCCCGCGTACGGTCGGCGAGGCGGCGCTCCAGGTCGGCGACCACCTTGCCGACGACGGCCCGGGCCGTCTCCCGTGTGGTCTCGGGCAGCGCGTGCTTGAGCGAGAGCAGGGTGCCGACCAGGTGGACGTCCGGCTCGACGGCCTCGAGCATCTCCGGCTCCAGCAGCAGCCGGTCCAGGCCGAGGCGGGAGATCGCGTCCTGCTGCATCAGCTGCACGACGGTGGACGGGAAGTACTCGCGGATGTCGCCCAGCCAGCGGGCGACCTGCGGGGCCGAGCCGCCGAGACCGGCGCTGCGCCGGGCGCCCCTGGCGGGGCGGCCCCCCTCCTCGGGGGCCGAGCGGTAGAGGGCGGCGAGGGCGCCGTCCATCGCGGCGTCGCGGCCGCGCAGGGTGCAGCCGGTGCCGTCCGCCTCGCCGCCGAGGACGAGGCGCCAGCGGCGCAGGCGTTCGTCGGTCGTGGTCGCCATCGGGGTCTCCTCGGATCTCTTCGGGTCTCGTCGGGTCTTGTCAGGTCTCGTCGGGTCTCGTCGGTTCTCAGGTGTCGCGGCCGGCGGGCTGGCGGGGAATGACGGGGCGGATGCCGAGCAGCAGGGCCACCACCGGGACGGCGGCGTCGGCGCGGGCCCGGTCGAGCTCGCCGGAGGCGGCGGGTGCCGCCGGGGCCTCGCCGAGCGGGCCAGCGGCGACCCGGGAGCCGATGGTGGTGCGCACCCCGGTCTCCAGGGCGGAGAAGGTGCGGCGCAGCAGCGGCAGGACGTCGGTGAAGACCTCGCCGCCGACGCCCGTCAGCCACTCGTCGAGCAGGGCGAGCAACCGGGGGTCGTGCAGCAGCAGGGCGCCGCCGCCGGTGAGGAAGCCCTCGATCCAACCGGCCGCGTCCACCGGGGAGTTGGCGGCGGACAGGACGAGCCGCAGGCGGCGGGAAGCCTCGTCGGAGTCGAGCCGGCCGTCGTCCAGCAGCAGCCGGACGGCACGGCCGCGCAGCAGGCCGGGGGCGCCGGTGGCCGGGCCCGCGCTGGGCTCGCGGCGGGCGAGGGCGCGCAGGGTGGCGGCCCAGCGGTCCGCGAGCCCGTCGCCGTTCTCCTCGGCCCGTTCCGCGTCCGTCTGCTCCGCGTCCGTCTGCTCCGCGTCCGTCTGCTCCGCGTCCGTCTGCTCCGCGCCGGAGCCCAGCAGGCCGATCGCGCCGTGCACCTCGTCCAGCCGGGCGCGCATCGCGGCGGCGCTCTCGGCGTCCAGCCCGACGCAGGCGCTCGGCAGGCCGACGCAGATCCGGTCGGCCAGGCCCGTGGCCGCCTCGGCCAGGGCGCCGTGGTCGGTGCCGCGCACGTCGCCGTAGCGCAGCGCCCGGACGAGCGCGGGCAGGGCACTCGCCAGGTGGGCGACGTCGGTGTCCAGTGCGGCGCAGTCGGCGAGCACCCGCATCACGGCGGGCAGGGCGGCGGACAGGTGGGCGAGCAGGCAGGTCTCCACCAGGCCCGTCAGCTCGGCGAGTTCGACGGCCGCGCGGGCGGTGCCGACCGCCTTGTTGACGGCCGCCTCCTCGACCGTGGTGCCCCACTGGGCGGCCTCGGCGATCCGCACGGCGAACTCGGGCTGCCAGCACAGCCGCCAGCTCTCCCGGAACGTGCCGGTGGAGTTGACGGAGGAGCGGGCGGGCACGCCCCAGTCGACGCCGAGCAGCCGCAGCCGGTGCAGCAGCCGGGAGCGGGCCGCGTCGGTGTCCTTGCGCAGGTCGAGGTCGAGATCCTTGGGCGCGGCCTCGGGCTTGAGGCGCAGGGTGCGCTGCAGGCGGGTGAGGTCGCGCTGCAGCGGCACCGCCGGTGCGGCGTCCGGGACTTCGCCGAGGGCGTCGCCGATGACCAGGCCGTCGCGGACGAGTTCCAGGGCGACGTCGGAGCCGTCGCAGAGCACCGCGCGCACGGCGTCCAGCGTCTCGGTGAGGCCCGCGAGGGGGCGGCCGCGCACCACCGCGAGGGTCTCGGCGAGGCGGACGGCCTCGATGACGTGGGCGGAGGAGACGGGGTGGTCCTGGGCGCGCAGCAGGTCGGCGGCCCGGGTGAGCCAGCGCGGCACCGGGTCTCCCTCGGTGGCGAACAGGTGGTGGTACCAGCCGGGCGAGGGCACGCCGGCGCCGTAGCCGGAGGACTGGGCGAGGCGGCGGTGCGTCCACGGGACCCAGGTGATGTCCGTCTTCAGCTTCTTCGGCAGCTCGGCGAGCAGCGCCCGGTCATGGGCGACGGTCGGCATGCTCTCCAGCGCGGGGACGTGGAAGGCGCCGCAGACGACGGCGATCCGCCGGTACCCGGCGCGGCGGGCCGCGCGGATCTGCTGGCGCATGTGGGCCTCGCGCCGCAGGTCGCGGCGGGACTCGCCGAGGCCCTCGGCGCGCAGGGCGCCCATGGCCTCGGCGACGGCGGCGAAGGGGGCGAGCGGGTCGGCGGTGGGGGTGCGGTGCTCGACCACGTCCTCCCACCAGCGCTCCGCGTCGTCGTGCCCGGCGGCCTCGGCGAGCAGGGCGAGCGGGTCGGCGGCGGGCTCCTCCCCCGGCTCCTTCCCCGGCTCCTCCCCCGGCGTCTCCTCGGCGGGCGCGAAGCCGTATGCGGCGGGCAGGTCGATGAAACGCACCGGCAGGTCGTGCTCAACGCCGTACCGGATGGCCACCCACTCCGGGGAGAACTCGGCGTACGGCCAGAAGGCGGCCTTCGCCGGGTCGTCCACCGCGTGGGCGAGCAGGGCGACGGGCGGCACGAGGTCCTTCTCGGCGGCGAGGTGGACGATCGCGTCCGCCTCGGGCGGGCCCTCGATCAGCACCGCGTCCGGCCGCCAGTGCGCCAGCGCGGCGGCCACCGCCCTGGCCGAGCCGGGCCCGTGGTGGCGGATCCCCAGCAGGGCGACCTCTGGGCCCGTCTCGGCCCGGCCCGTCATACCGTCACCTCGCGGGCGGCGCGGTAGAAGTCCTTCCAGCCGTCGCGCTCGCGCACCACCCCTTCGACGTACTCGCGCCAGACGGCCCGGTCGGCCACCGGGTCGCGGACGACGGCGCCGAGGATGCCGGCCGTCACGTCGCCGGCGCGCAGCACGCCGTCACCGAAGTGGGTGGCCAGGGCGAGGCCGTTGGTGACCACCGAGATCGCCTCGGCGGTGGACAGGGTGCCGCTGGGGGTCTTGACCTTCGTCCGGCCGTCCACGGTGAGGCCCGCGCGCAGCTCGCGGAAGACGGTGACCACGCGCCTGATCTCCTCGGCGCCGCCCGGCAGTTCGGGCAGGTCGAGGGAGCGGCCGAGCTGGTTGACGCGGCGGGTGACGATGTCGACCTCCTCGTCCAGGGAGGACGGCAGCGGCAGCACCACGGTGTTGAAGCGGCGGCGCAGCGCGCTGGAGAGCTCGTTGACGCCGCGGTCGCGGTCGTTGGCGGTGGCGATCACGTTGAAGCCGCGCACGGCCTGGGTCTCGCCGCCCAACTCCGGTATGGGGAGCGTCTTCTCGGACAGGATGGTGATCAGACTGTCCTGCACGTCGGCGGGGATGCGGGTCAGCTCCTCGACCCGGGCGATCTTGCCGTCCGCCATCGCCCGCATCAGCGGCGAGGGCACCAGGGCGTCCCGGCTGGGGCCGTGGGTGAGCAGCTGGGCGTAGTTCCAGCCGTAGCGGACGGCCTCCTCCGGGGTGCCGGCGGTGCCCTGCACCAGCAGCGTGGAGTCCCCGCTGATCGCCGCGGCCAGGTGCTCCGACACCCAGGTCTTCGCGGTGCCCGGCACGCCGAGCAGCAGCAGCGCGCGGTCCGTGGCCAGGGTGGTGACGGCGACCTCCACGACGCGGCGCGGGCCGATGTACTTGGGGCTGATCGCGGTGCCGTCCGGCAGCTCACCGCCGAGCAGGTAGGTGGCCACGGCCCAGGGTGAGAGCTTCCAGCGCTCGGGGCGGGGGCGGTCGTCCTGGGCGGCCAGCGCGGCCAGTTCACCGGCGAACGCGTCCTCGGCGTGCTGCCGCAGAACGTCGGTCATCTCGGACTCCTTCGGGTCGGCCGGCGGGCATGGGAATGCCCGGGTGATGAGGTCGTCGGGGCTTGTGGGAACCAGCCTGCACCCCGGCACTGACAACGGCCGCGACCACCGGACGGAAGGTCAGCCGCTGTCAGTGGCACCGCCTACGGTCGGTCGCATGGAGGAACGCTGGAGCACCGAACACGTCCTGTCCCTGGCCCCTGACGCCTCGTCGCAGAAGGCGGCGGGCAAGCTCTCCTCGCCCGCGCCGTGGTCCGGCACGGGCACCGACGGCACCGCGCTCTGGGGCGAGTGCAAGGGCAGCGGCAGCACGCCCTACCGCACCGTGATCGAGCTGGCCACGCCCGCGTACCAGTGCAGCTGCCCCAGCCGGAAGTTCCCGTGCAAGCACGCGCTCGGGCTCCTCCTGCTGTGGAGCGGCAGCCCGGAGGCCGTCCCCGCCGCCGAACCGGCCGACTGGGCCGACGACTGGCTGAAGGCCCGCGCCGAACGCGCTGAGAAGAGCGCCGAGAAGAGCGCGGAGAAGCGCGCCTGCGCGGAGCCCGCCGACCCCGAGGCCGCCCGCCGCCGGGCCGCCAGGCGCGGCGCCCGGGTCGCGGCCGGGGCGGCCGAGCTGCGGCTGCGCCTGGCCGACCGGGTCCGCCACGGCCTGGCCGACCAGAGCACCGCCGGCCCCTGGGAGGAGGTCGCCGCCCGCATGGTCGACGCGCAGGCCCCCGGCCTGGCCACCCGCGTCCGGGAGCTGGACGCGCTGCCGCAGGAGCGCCTGCTGGAGGAGTACGCCCTGCTGCACCTGCTGGCCACCGCCGCCACCCGGACGGACGAGCTGCCGCCCGCGCTGGCCGCCACCGTCCGCAGCCGGGTCGGCTACACCCTGGACGCCGCCGAGGTCCTCTCCGGCCCGACCGTACGGGACCGCTGGCTCGTCCTCGGCTCGCGCGACACCTCCGACGAGCGGCTCACCACCCGCCGGGTCTGGCTGCGCGGCGCCAAGACCGGCCGCCCCGCCCTGCTGCTGGCCTTCGGCCGCCCCGGCCAGGCGCCGGACCTCGCCCTGCCCACCGGCCACCTGCTGGAGGCCGAACTCGCCTACCACCCCGGCACCCACCCGCTGCGCGCCGCGCTCGGCACCCGCTACGGCGCGCCCGAGCCGGGCCCGGCCGCCGCGCCCGACGGCCTGACCGTCGCCGAGGCGGTGGCCGGGTACGGCACGGCCGTCGCGGACGACCCGTGGCTGGAGAGCCGGCCGACCGTCCTCGCCGAGGTCGTCCCCGTCCGCACCCCGGACGGCTGGTACCTGACGGACGGCCACCACACCGTGCCCGTCCGCGCCTCGGCCGTCCCGGAGGCGGCGCTGTGGCGGCTGGCCGCCGTCTCCACCGGCCGCCCGCTGACCGTCTTCGGCGAGTACGGCCACCAGGGCTTCGCCCCGGTCACGGCCTGGGCCGCCGACCAGCGGCCGGTCGGCCTCTCGAACCTCTAGGAGCACCGCACATGACCATCACCCAGGACCCGTGGGAGACCCTGCACACCACCGCGCTGCTCGGCACCGACCGCCGCCCGCTCCCGGCCACGGGTCTGCCGCTCGCCGACGCCGTGGACGGCTCCGACCCGGCCACCGCGCTGCTGGAGCTGGCCGCGCTCGCCGCCGTCCGCCGCCGGGCGGGGGCGCTGCCCGTCCCCGCCGCCGAACCGCCCGGCCCGGCCGCGCCCGAGGACGGCCGCCCCGAACTGCCCGCCGCGGCCGCCCGGCGGCTGGCCGTGCTGCTCACCGGCCGCGCCGGCGGCACAGCCGGCACCCTGGCCAACCTGGCCGAGCTGCTGCCGCAGTGGCTCGACGCCGCCCGCGCCCGGGGCCTGCGCCCGCCCGCCGCGCTGATACCCGGCCTGCTCGACGCCGCCCGCGCCCGCAGCGAGCTGCGGCCCGACGCCGTCGCGCTGGCGGGCCCGCCGGGGCGCTGGCTGGCGGAGCAGAACCCGGACTGGCGGTTCGTGCTGCGCACCCCCGCGGAGCCGGGCGGCATCGGCGCACCCACCGCCCCCGCCGAGGACCACCAGCCCTGGCACGAGGGCCTGTTCGCCGAGCGGGTCACCCACCTCACCCAGCTGCGCCGCCGCGATCCGGCCGCCGGTCTGGAGCTGCTGCGCGGCACCTGGGCCACCGAGCGCGCCGAGGACCGGCTGCTGTTCCTGGACGCCCTGCAGGACGGCCTCTCCATCGCCGACGAGCCGTTCCTGGAGGCCGCCCTCGGCGACCGCAGCAAGAACGTCCGCGCCACCGCCGCCGAACTGCTCTCCACCCTGCCCGGCTCCGCCCTGGCCGCCCGGATGGCCGAGCGCGCCCGCGCCGCCGTACGCCTCGCCGAGGCCGGCACCCATCTGCTGGTCACCCCGCCCGCCGAGTGCGACGCGGCCATGCAGCGCGACGGCATCGCGCCCAAGTCCCCCACCGGGCGCGGCGAGCGGGCCTGGTGGTTCGGCGAGCTGGTGGCCGCCGCCCCGCTCTCGACCTGGCCGGAGAACACCGGTCTGACGCCCGAACGGCTGCTCGCCCTGCGGGTGGGCGACAGCATCGACGAGACCAGCAGCAGCTGGGCCGACGACCTGCGGGAGGCGTGGGCGCGCGCCGCCGTCCGCCAGCACGACGCCGAGTGGGCCCGGGCGCTGCTCGGCCCCGCCCCCGCCCCGCCCGCCCGGGGCGCCGGACGGGCCCGCGCCCCGCGCGCCACGGGCGCCCCGGCCAAGCTGCTGGCCGTCCTGCCGCCCGAGGAGCGGGCCGCCTGGACGGCGGCGTTCATCGAGGTCCACGGCCTGGGCGAGGCGTTCCAGCTGCTGGGCTCCTGCACCACGCCGTGGACGCCGCCGCTGTCCACCGCCGTGGTGACGGCCCTGGCCCGGGCCGCCTCCTCCGGCGCGTACCCGTGGAGCCACAGCGGGGTGCTCGGCATGACGGAACGCGCGCTCGCGCCCGAAACGGCCGCCTCCGTCGAGGAGTTGGCATCGGGCGCCGCTCCGGACTCGGCCTGGTCGGAGACCTTCGCCCGGTTGGCCGGCACCCTGCGCTTCCGGGCGGCGATGCTGGCCGAACTGGACGCCTGACACCTCCGGGACGCGACAGCGGGCCGGTCCTCCGTCTCCGGAGGGCCGGCCCGCTGTCGTCTGCCGAGAGCCTCAGCCCGCGCGCAGGTTGGCCTCGACCCAGGCGACCACGTCCCGGGTGGACGTGCCCGGGGTGAAGATGTCCGCGACGCCCATCGCCTTCAGCTCGGCGACGTCCTCGTCCGGGATGATCCCGCCGCAGAACACCTTGATGTCCGCCGCGTCCCGCTCCTTGAGCAGTTCCAGCACCCGGGCGCAGAGCGTCATGTGCGCGCCGGAGAGGATCGACAGCCCGATGCCGTCCGCGTCCTCCTGGATCGCGGTGTCGACGACCTGCTCGGGCGTCTGGTGCAGACCGGTGTAGATGACCTCCATACCGGCGTCGCGCAGGGCGCGGGCGATGACCTTGGCGCCACGGTCGTGGCCGTCGAGCCCCGGCTTGGCGACCACCACACGGATCGGCCCCGACACACTCATCACTGCCTCCTGGACCTCGTCGTCCACCATCCGACCGGACCTCGTGGGCCAGCGGCGCGGTTAACGGCTGATAACCAGCCTGAGGGGAGGTTAGCGCCACCGGGCCCGGTTGGCTCGACCGCCTGCCAAGAGGAGGGCAAAGTCACAGGCCGGAGCCCTTGCTACCGGCGGGTAGGGCTGTCCGTGCGCACCGGACGACCCCCTTGCGACCCCTTGACAACCGGGAATTTTTCCGGGGTGTCGACCTTGCGGCTACAGTCACGGCTGTTTTCCCCTCGCCCGACGACGCGCCCGAGGCCCACCGAGGAGGCAGCCCCCGATGGCTCCCGAAGTAGCCCGCCCGACCCGTGCGGAGCTGCGTGTCGCGGCCCGCGAGCAGTCCCGTGCCCAGCGCCGCGGCGCCGCCAAGGCCGCCACCCGGGCCGCGCTGTTCCGCGTCGCCGTCCCCTCGGTGGCCGCCCTGGGCGTGGCCGGCGCCGCGGCGATCACGGTGGTGCAGCAGGACGGAGGCGTTCCGGCGCAGGCTTCGGCCGCCGACGCCCCGGACCGGACCGCCGCCCGGCAGGCCGCCCAGGCCGCCGCCACCGACGCCCCCGGGCAGGCTTCGCGCGGCGACGCCCGCAAGCCGCTGGCCGGCGCCCAGCCCGCCTCCGACACCACCGCGCAGCCCGCCCCCGCCCAGCCGACCGCGCCGAAGGTGGTCATGCCGGTCGCCAAGCACGGCCTCGGCGAGTTGTTCGGCGCCTCCGGCGAGCACTGGATGCGCAAGCACACCGGCATCGACTTCCCGGTGGACGGCGGCTCCGAGGTCTACGCCGTCACCGACGGCACGATCCGCACCCAGTGGAACCCGTTCTACGGCTACATGTCGATACTCAAGATGTCCGACGGCACCGAAGCCTGGATGTGCCACCTGCGGGCGTACAAGGTCCGTAAGGGGCCGGTGAAGCAGGGCGACGTGATCGCCTTCGTCGGCAGCAGCGGCAACAGCACCGGGCCGCACCTGCACTTCGAGATCCGCCCGGCGGACGGCAGCGGGCCGGTCGACCCGCTGCCGTGGTTCCTCCAGAACGGTCTGGACCCGCGCTGAAGCCGGATGCTCAGAGCTTCTCGACCGGCGCGTAGCGCAGGACGAGCCGCTTGCGCCCGCCCGAGCCGAAGTCCACCTCGACCTGGGCGTTGTCGCCGACGCCCGCCACGCTCACCACCGTGCCCAGCCCGAACGTGTCGTGGGTGACCCGGTCGCCGACGGCGAGCGCGACCACCTCGCGCTCCACGACCTTCCCGCCGCGCCGCACCGACTGCCCCCAGCCCGCCTTCGGCGAGGCCGCCGAGGCCGAGGAGGAGCGCGAACTCCCGCCCCCGGACGAGGACTTGCCCCAGGACGAGCCCGAGGAGAAGCCCCGCTGGACGGGCGCCTGCGCCGCCCCCGTCCGCTTCCAGTCGACCAGCGTGTCCGGGATCTCCTCCAGGAACCGCGAGGCCGGGTTGTACGCCGGCTGCCCCCAGGCGCTGCGCAGCACCGAGCGCGTCAGGTACAGCCGCTCCCGCGCCCGGGTGAGGCCGACGTACGCGAGCCGGCGCTCCTCCTCCAGCTCCTTGACCTGGTTGAGCGCCCGCATGTGCGGGAAGATCCCGTCCTCCATGCCGGTCAGGAAGACGACGGGGAACTCCAGGCCCTTGGCGGTGTGCAGGGTCATCATCGTGATGACGCCCCGCCCCTCCTCGTCCTCGTCCGGGATCTGGTCCGAGTCGGCGACCAGGGCGACCCGCTCCAGGAAGTCCGCCAGCGAGCCGACCGGCGGAGTGCCGTCCTCGCCCGCGTCCGGCCGCTCCCCCGGGTCCTGCTCGTACTCGAGGGCGACGGAGGCCAGCTCCTGGAGGTTCTCCACCCGCGTCTCGTCCTGCGGGTCGGTGGAGGACTGCAGCTCGGCCAGGTACCCGGTCTCCTCCAGGACGGCCTCCAGCACCGCCGCCGGGCCCGCGCCCGACTCGACGACCTGGCGCAGCCCGGCCATCAGCACGTTGAACTTCTTCACGGCGTTGGCCGAGCGCGCGGCCATCCCGTACGCCTCGTCGACACGCAGCAGCGCCTGGGCGAAGGAGATGCGCTCCCGCGCGGCCAGCGCGTCGACCATCGCCTCGGCGCGCTCCCCGATGCCGCGCTTGGGCACGTTGAGGATGCGGCGCAGCGGCACGGTGTCCTCCGGGTTGGAGAGCACCCGCAGGTACGCCAGGACGTCCCGGACCTCCTTGCGCTCGTAGAAGCGCACCCCGCCGACGACCTTGTACGGCAGGCCGACGCGGATGAACACCTCCTCGAAGACGCGGGACTGGGCGTTGGTCCGGTAGAAGATCGCGACGTCGCCGGGCTTGGCCTCGCCCTTGTCGGTGAGCCGGTCGATCTCGTCGGCGATGAACTGGGCCTCGCCGTGCTCGTCGTCCGCGACGTACCCGATGACCTTCTCGCCGTGCTCGCCGGCCGTCCACAGCTTCTTCTCGCGGCGGTTGGCGTTGCGCTCGATGACGGCGTTGGCGGCGCTGAGGATGGTCTGCGTGGAGCGGTAGTTCTGCTCCAGCAGGATCGTGGTCGCGTCGGGGTAGTCCTCCTCGAACTGGAGGATGTTGCGGATGGTCGCGCCGCGGAAGGCGTAGATCGACTGGTCCGCGTCACCGACGACGCACAGCTCGGCCGGGGGCACCTCGGCCAGGCGGCCGGCGGCGGGGTTCACGAAGTCCCCGTCGACGGTGCGCTTGGGTGCGTCGGCCACCGAGCCGCCGGTCAGCTCGCGCACCAGGGTGTACTGGGCGTGGTTGGTGTCCTGGTACTCGTCGACCAGGATGTGCCGGAAGCGGCGCCGGTAGTGCTCGGCGACGTCGGGGAACGCCTGGAGCAGGTTCACCGTGGTCATGATGATGTCGTCGAAGTCCAGCGCGTTGGCCTCGCGCAGGCGCCGCTGGTACAGCGCGTACGCCTCGGCGAGCTTCTTCTCCATCGGGTTGGCGGCCTGGTCGGCGAAGGTCTCCTCGTCGATCAGCTCGTTCTTGAGGTTGCTGACCTTCGCCGTGAAGGACTTCGGCGGGAACTGCTTCGGGTCCAGGTCGAGGTCGCGGCAGACCAGCGACATCAGCCGCTGCGAGTCGGCGGAGTCGTAGATCGAGAAGCTGGAGGTGAAGCCCAGCTGCTTGGACTCGCGGCGCAGGATGCGCACGCAGGCGCTGTGGAAGGTGGACACCCACATCGCCCGGGCGCGGGGGCCGACCAGCGCCTCGACGCGCTCGCGCATCTCCCCGGCGGCCTTGTTGGTGAAGGTGATCGCCAGGATCTCGCCCGGCTGCACCCCGCGCGCGCCCAGCAGGTAGGCGATCCGGTGGGTGAGCACCCGGGTCTTGCCGGAGCCGGCCCCGGCCACGATCAGCAGCGGCGAGCCGGCGTGCAGCACGGCCTCGCGCTGCGGGTCGTTCATGCCCTCCAGCAGCTGCGCCGGGTCGACCACCGTCCGGGCGGAGCCGTTGCGGTACCAGGCGTCCCGCTCGGTCTCGGCGGCGTGGTCCGTCTGGAACAGCCCCTCGGGGATCGACTCCTCGTACGCGTCGTACGGCCGGTCGTCCTCGTACGGCGGCGGCTCCTCGTCCAGGGGCACGGCGGGCTGCTTCGACCCGGCGGCCGGGGCCTCGAAACCGGGGAGCGGAAGGTCGTCAAAGAGGCTATTCATGGCACTGCCGAGTCTATGGCCACCCACCGACAAGCCCGCCCGGCCCCGGGGAGCGGACGGGCTCCGCACTACATCCGTAGTGGCACTACGGATGTAGTACCACTACGGATGCAGTGCGCCGGTCAGACCAGGCGGCGGGCGGTGGCCCAGCGGGTGAGTTCGTGGCGGTTGCTGAGCTGGAGCTTGCGCAGGACCGCGGAGACGTGGCTCTCGACCGTCTTCACGGAGATGAAGAGCTGCTTGGCGATCTCCTTGTAGGCGTAGCCCCGGGCGATCAGGCGCAGGACCTCGCGTTCGCGCTGGGTGAGGCGGTCGAGGTCCTCGTCCACGGGCGGGGTGTCGGTGGCGGCGAAGGCGTCCAGGACGAAGCCGGCCAGGCGCGGGGAGAAGACCGCGTCGCCGTCGCCGATGCGGAAGATCGCGTCGACCAGGTCGGTGCCGGTGATGGTCTTGGTGACGTAGCCGCGCGCGCCGCCGCGGATCACGCCGATGACGTCCTCGGCGGCGTCCGAGACGGACAGCGCCAGGAACTTGACCCCTCCCTGCTCGCCCATCAGCCCGGCCGAGCGGCGCAGCACCTCGACGCCGCCCCCGCCGGGCAGGTGCACGTCGAGCAGCACCACGTCCGGCCTGGTCTCGGCGACGACGCGGACCGCCGAGTCGACGTCGTCGGCCTCGCCGACCACGTCGATGCCGGTCACCTCGGTACGGCCGATCTCGGCCCTGACCCCCGTCCGGAACATCCGGTGGTCGTCCACCAGGACGACCCTCGCCGTGCGCTCCGGAGCTGCCTCAGTCATTCGTTCTCTCCATCTCCAGCTCGACCTCGGTCCCGCCGCCCGCCGCGGGCCGCACCCTGGCGGTGCCCCCGTTGCGCTTCATCCGGCCGATGATCGACTCCCGTACGCCCATCCGGTCCTCGGGCACCGTGTCGGGGTCGAAGCCGGGGCCGTGGTCGCGCACGAACACCGACACCTTCTTCCCCTCCACCTCGGCGTAGACCTGGACCGGTCCCCCGCCACCGTACTTGGCCGCGTTGACGGTCGCCTCCCTCGCGGCCTGCATCTGTGCCGCGATCCTGTCGTCCATCGGGCAGTCGCCCACGATGACCAGCTCGACGGGGACGCCGTGGCGGTCCTCGACCTCGGCGACGGCGACGCGCAGGCTCTCCGCCATGGTGTCCGGCGCGGCCTCGGCGACGGCCTCCGGGCGGTACAGCCACAGCCGCAGCTCGCGCTCCTGCGAGCGGGCCAGGCGCTGCACCTCCTTGGGGTCCTCGGCCCGGCGCTGGATCAGGGTCAGGGTGTGCAGCACCGAGTCGTGGATGTGCGCGGCGATCTCGGCGCGCTCCTGGGCGCGGATGCGGGCGGTGCGCTCGGCGTTGAGGTCCTGCCAGAGCCGCAGGCCGTACGGGCCGAGCAGCACCAGCACCCCGGCGAGCACCGCGATGGACGCCTCGATCACCGAGCCGATGGCCGAGCCGTCGCCCTGCATGGCGAGCAGCGCGATGGTGCCGGCCACCGCGAGGAGCACGCCGGCGCCGACCCGGGTGTAGGCGCCGCGCCGCCTGTTGCCCTCCTCGAGGCCGAACCAGCGCTGCCAGCGCGAGTCGTCGGCCTGACGCCACACCAGGGCGACGCCCACGCCGATCGCCAGCAGCGGCCAGGTGTACGGCTTGGCGGTCTGCCAGCCGAGCAGGTTGAGCAGGGCGATCAGGCCGACGACGGTCAGCACGAGCGCGGCCAGCTGCCCGATGCCGCCCTGCCCGCCCTTGGACGGGGTCTCGGCCTCGCCCTCCCCGGGGGCGTCGACAGGCGCGACCGGCTCGCCCTGGAGGGCGTGCTGGAGCAGCGAGCGCAGCCGTCCGACCCAACCGCCGCCCCCGGGACGGCCCTTGGTGAGCGCGCCGCTCTGCTGCCAGCTGCCGGCCGGGACGAAGACCCCGTTGACGTACGCCCACTGCGAGGCGCCGCGCCGCGCGGGCTCGCCGATGCCGATCGGCACCACGAACCAGAACGCGGCGTACAGCAGCGCGCCGATCCCCTGCGCCAGGAAGAGCAGCACGAACGCCAGCCGCACCCACCGCACCGGCAGCCCGAGGTGCAGCGCCAGTCCGTGCGCGACGCCGCCGAGCATGCGCCCGCGCGGGCTCCGGTACAGCCGGCGGTAGGGCGGGCGCCCTTCGTCGGGCGCGGCCGGGTCGGCGCCGGCCGACGGGGCGTCGGGGGCGAGGGGGCGGGGATCGGTACCGGGTGCTGCCACGCCACGATGGTTCCACGCGGGCGCCCGCGGGCGCATCAGGGTGGGGCCCTACCCGTTATCAGGGACAAGTCAGGGTGCGGACAGGGGCGCACCCGGTTGGGCCGGGCCGGGCCCAGCCGGAAGGATGGTCCCCATGACCGAGGACCAGCGCATCGAGGAGACCGGGCCCGCCTCGCCGCCCGAGGCCGAGCGCCCGCCGCTCACCAGGGCCGAGCGCCACCGCGTGGTGGCCGGCGTCTGCGGGGGCCTGGGCCGGCACCTGGACATCGATCCGGTGGTCTTCCGGGTGGTCACCGTGGTGCTCTGCCTCTCCGGTGGCCTCGGGCTGTTCCTGTACGGTCTGGCCTGGCTGGTCGTCCCGACCGAGGGCAGCACCGACGCCGACGGCCGCGGCGGGCGCACCGAGCTCCAGCGGGTGCTCACCGGCCGGGTCGACGGCCAGTCGATCGGCGCGGTGCTGCTGACGGTGATCGGCACCGGGGTGTTCTTCTCGATGATGGGCGACGGCGACCAGATGTTCCCGCTGCTGCTCCTCGCCGGGCTGGTCTTCCTCGCGGTGCGCTACGACCCCGAGCGCCGTCGCGGACGCCGTCGCGGGCGCCGCCGCGGCGGCCCGTACGACCGGATGTACCCGGACGCCGAGGCGTACCAGTGGCCCCAGCCGGGCGACGCCGAGGAGGCCCGCGCCAGGCACGCCGCCGAGCGGGCCGCCGGCACCGTCCCGGCCGACTCCCCCGTGCCCGGCCCCAGCGGCTACCTGTGGGACCCGCGCCACCCGGAGCGCAACCCGTACGGCGGCGACCCCGTCACGCCTCCGCCCGTCCCGCCGGCCCAGCCCTGGTGGCAGCGGCCGGACCTGCCCGAGGGCGACCCGCTGCGCAAGGAGGGCTCCCGCCGCCCGAGGCACCCGCGCCCGCCGCGCCCGGCCGTGGTCCGCCACCCCCGGGAGCGCTCGCCGCTCGGCTTCTTCGGCTTCCTGCTGGCGATCGGCGCGGCCGCCTCCGTCTGGTCGGTGGGCTACGGCCACACCGACGTCACCAAGCTGAGCACGCTGATGCTCTCCGCCGGGCTCCTGGTGGTCGGGCTGACCATCCTGCTCGCCGCCAAGGTCGGCCGGGCCCGCAAGCTCGCCGTGATCGGCCTGCTGATGACCCTCGCGCTGACCGTCGTCGGCCGGACGCCGCACTCGATGGACAACGCCGTCGGCGACCGCGAATGGACGGTGGCCACCGCGGGCGACCTGCGCGACCGCTACAACCTCGCGGCCGGCTCGATCCGGCTCGACCTCTCCGCGCTCGACCCGGCGGGCGCCGACCTCACCACCAAGGTCGAGGTCGGCGTCGGCCAGGTCACCATCACCGTGCCGACCGACGTCACGGTAGACGTGGAGGCCCGGGTGGGCCTCGGCAACATCAACCTCCCGGACGGCCGCTCCGACGGCACCGGGCGCCACACCTACCAGCTCGACCCGAGGGGCGGCCAAGCCTCGAAGGGCACCCTCAAACTCCGGCTCGGCATCGGGCTGGGCAACATCAAGGTGGTCCAGCAGTGAGGAAGCACCAGCTCGACGTGTTCTCGCTGATCGCGGGGGCGCTGTTCACCGTGATCTCCCTGGTGTACCTGGTCGCGGCGCTCAACGACCAGTCGGTGAACGGACGGGTCGTCATCCCGGTCGCCTTCATCGTCCTGGGCGCGGGCGGCCTGGCCGGGGCGGTGGTGGCGGTGTCACGGCGCAGCCGGGACCGGAACTAGCACAGTCCGGCGCAGCCGGGACCGGAACCAGGACCCGGCATTACGCCTGCGACTGCAGCGGCCCGAGGGTGAGCTTGTCCCCGTCCTTGGTGACGGCGTACTTCGGCAGCGGCTTCTTCGCCGGCCCGTTGACCACCGCGCCGGTGGCGGCGTCGAAGCGCGAGCTGTGGCAGGGGCAGTACAGCTGGCCGTTCTTCGGGGCGTCCACGGCGCAGCCGGAGTGGGTGCAGACCGAGGACAGGGCGCAGTACTGGCCGGCCTTGGGCTGGAGGATGTAGACGGCGTCCCCGGTGACCGGGTCCTTGACCTGGGCCGAGCCGCCGACGGGCACGCTCGCGGCCGCCACCGAGGGTGCCTCCTGCGGGGCGGCGGAGACGGGGGCGGCGGACTGCTTGGGCGCGGCCTTCTCGTCCCGCCCGTAGGTGCGGGTCAGCGAGCCGGCCAGCAGCCCGGCGCCGCCGATCGCCACGGCCGCGATGCCGCCGTCCACCAGCGCCCGGCGCCGGACGTGCTCGTCGCTCAGGCCCCGCACGCGGTCCCGCCCGGCGCGCCGGGCCAGGTAGCCGTCCACCGAGAGGTACGGCGTGCCGGCCAGCAGCAGTGGGGTCCAGGCCATCAGGTAGGCGAGGTCGTTGCCGAGGTAGTACGGGGAGACGCTCCAGCTGACGGTCAGCCAGAGGCTGAGGCTGAGCGTGGCGCCGCCGAGCGCCGCGATCCGGCCCCACAGGCCGAGCAGGGTGCCCAGGCCCACCGCCAGTTCGCCGAAGGCGATGGCCAGCGCGAACAGTGTCGGGTGGTCGAGGGCGGGGCCGAGCAGGAAGGAGATCGGGCTGCCGCCGGCCTTGGCCGCCTGGGTCTGCGAGACGAACGACGCCGCGTCGGCCGCGCCGCCCAGGTAGTGCGCGTCGGAGAGCTTGTCGAGCGCGGCGTAGACGAACGTGACGCCGAGGAAGAGCCGCAGGGGCAGCAGCGCGTACCTGGACGCGAGCGCCCGCCGCTGCGCCGCCCGGTCGGCCCGACCGGCCGCTCCCCCGTCGTCCGGCCGGGAGTTGCTGGCCTCCGACATCGCTCACACCTTCCCTCTCGGCCCGCCAGCACCTGACAGGTCCGGTCCGTATTCTGCCCGCTCCTGAACGCTTTCACTGGAACCGGGGGGCGCGAACGCCCGCGCCGCCGCTCCCCAGTACGGGAACGACGGCGCGGGTGTTCAGGCTCCGGCCTCCCCGGGCGTTCCCCGGGAGGCCGACGGGAGGGCTACTCCCACTCGATGGTGCCCGGGGGCTTGCTGGTGACGTCGACGACGACGCGGTTCACGTCGCGGACCTCGTTGGTGATGCGGGTGGAGATCTTCGCCAGCACGTCGTACGGCAGGCGCGACCAGTCCGCGGTCATCGCGTCCTCGGAGGAGACCGGGCGCAGCACGATCGGGTGACCGTAGGTGCGGCCGTCGCCCTGCACGCCCACGCTGCGGACGTCGGCGAGCAGCACGACCGGGCACTGCCAGATCTCGCGGTCCAGACCGGCCGCGGTCAGCTCCTCGCGGGCGATCGCGTCGGCGTCGCGGAGCAGGTCCAGGCGCTCCCGGGTGACCTCGCCGACGATCCGGATGCCCAGGCCCGGGCCCGGGAACGGCTGGCGCTGGACGATCTCCTCCGGCAGGCCCAGCTCCTGGCCGACCATCCGGACCTCGTCCTTGAACAGCTTGCGCAGCGGCTCGACCAGCTGGAACTGGAGGTCCTCGGGCAGGCCGCCGACGTTGTGGTGGGACTTGATGTTGGCGGTGCCGGTGCCGCCGCCCGACTCCACCACGTCCGGGTACAGGGTGCCCTGGACGAGGAAGTCGACCGACTGGCCGTGCTCGCCGGCCTCGGCGATGATCTCGGCCTGCGCCTGCTCGAACACGCGGATGAACTCGCGGCCGATGATCTTGCGCTTCTCCTCGGGGTCGGTGACCCCCTTGAGCGCGGTCAGGAAGCGCTCGGAGGCGTCGACGACCTTCAGCTGCACGCCGGTGGCGGCGACGAAGTCCTTCTCGACCTGCTCGGTCTCGCCCTTGCGCATCAGGCCGTGGTCGACGTAGACGCAGGTCAGCTGGTCGCCGATGGCGCGGTTGACCAGGGCCGCGGCGACGGCGGAGTCCACGCCGCCGGACAGGCCGCAGATGGCGCGCTTGTCGCCGACCTGCTCGCGGATCAGGGCGATCTGCTCCTCGACCACGCTGCCGGTGGTCCAGGTGGGGGCGATGCCGGCGCCGCGGTAGAGGAAGTGCTCCAGGATCTGCTGGCCGTGGTCGGAGTGCAGCACCTCGGGGTGGTACTGGACGCCGTACAGCTTCGCCTCGTCGTTCTCGAAGGCCGCGACGGGCACGAGGTCGGTGGAGGCGGTGACGGTGAAGCCCTTCGGGGCCGCCGAGCAGGCGTCGCCGTGCGACATCCACACCGAGTGCTCCGCCGGGACGCCCTCGAACAGGGTGGAGCCGGTGCGGGAGACCGTCAGCGGGGTGCGGCCGTACTCGCGGGCGCCGTTGTTGTCGACGGTGCCGCCGAGGGTCTTCGCCATCAGCTGGAAGCCGTAGCACATGCCGAAGACCGGGACACCGGCCTCGAAGATCGCGCGGTCGAGCTGCGGCGCGCCCTCCTCGTAGACCGAGGACGGGCCGCCGGACAGGATGATCGCCTTCGGGTTCTTGGCGAGCATCTCGGCGACCGGCATGCTGCTCGGCACGATCTCGCTGTAGACCCGCGCCTCACGCACCCGACGGGCGATGAGCTGGGCGTACTGGGCGCCGAAGTCGACCACCAGGACGGGGTCGTTGTCCGGCAGGGACTGGCTGGGAATTGCAGAGGACACAGACGGCCTTCCGGCAGCGGTATCGAGGTGTCGCGCCGGACCGTCTCCCCGGCGGGGGTGTCGGCGGCGGACGGGTGTGGGGTGTCTGGACACCGATTCTACCGGGCTGTCCGGTTTCACTCGTCTGCCCGTCCGAGCGACCGTGACCGGGCGGGGCCGCGGTTCGTTGCTTCCTACGACCGCACGGCCCGCGCCGCGCCCGCCAGACGCGCCGCCCCACGCCCCCGGCCGGGGGCATCGCCGTACGGACTGCAGGACCACGCGTGGAGCTTCACACCAGTCCACCGGCGCATGTGGCGCCGCCGACCCCGGCCCCGCCGGGCAGGGCGGCGCCGTGGGACCGTGCGCGGGTGCCGCGGCCGGCCAGCAGGGGACAGCGACCCCGGCCGCGACTGGGCCGAGAGGTGGGACGGCCGGCGCCGGGGACGCCCGGGGCCGACCGTCGCACCCCCGGCGCACTTCTGTCGCGCCCTTGCGCCGCTACGCGCGTCCCCGTGCGCCGCAACCGTGCGCACCGCTACGCACCGTGATCATCCGTGTCGGCCCCGAGGGCCGTCCGAAGGCCCCCTCACGGCATCCGCACAGAATCCGACCGGGACCGTTCGAGAGGCCCCGCGGTAAACGAACTGCGGCGAACTGTGCCGAATCGGTTGCAGAGCAGGCCCTCCGTCCAGCACGATGCTGCGTGTGAACGGTTCACCCGACAGGCCGAACGGCCTTCGGAGTGGCCCGCCGACGCCGTCGCCCAGGGAGGCGGATGTCGGCGATCAGCTCACGCTCCGTAAGTGACGGGTGGCGCGCACCAGCGCACGGACCGTCGCGAAGGGAGCGCGTGCGCCCCGCACCCCGGCCACCCACGCCGGAGCCGCGGCGGGGCCCCGAGACCGACCGACACGACGGCGCTCCTCCCCCGGCGCCGTCACCGCAGCACCGGCGCGGCCCTGACGCCGAGTGCTGAGCGACAAAGGGCCCCGTTCCCCCGCGGGGCCCTTTGCCCTTTCCCCGACCGCTCCAGGACGCACGAAACCGGGGCCGGTGTCGTCACACCAGCCCCGGCCCCGGCCCCGACCGCGTCAGGGGTGCTTGCGCCAGACCTCCGGGTCGACCGGCTCCTCGGCCGGCCGCGCGTCCGCCGGAGCGGGTGCATCCGCCGGCGCGGGTGCGGGCGCGGGAGCGTGCGAGCCGAGCACCTCGCCGACCCCGGCCGCGGCGGCCGGAGCCGCCTCGGGCGACGGAGCCGGAGCGGGCACCGGCGGCTGCGGGGTGATGTCCTGCGGCCCCGCCGCCTGCGCCGGGAAGCCGTACCCGGGAGCGGCCGGCGGGTACGCCGCCTGCGGCGGCACCGGCTGGCCGGCGTACGTCGCACCGCCCTCGGGCCCGTAGGGCGCGCCGCCGTACGGATCGGCGTAGGGAGCGGCCCCGTACGGTGCGGCCCCGTACGGTGCGGCCCCGCCGCGGCCCATCGCCAGCAGCGGCGGGATCAGCAGCGCGCCGACGGCCGCCCAGATCGCGCTCGCCAGCAGCACGGTCCCGAAGCTCAGGCCGAGCGACATCTCCTGCGACATCGTCGAGCGCGCCGAGGAGGTCCACCCGGTCATGGTCATCGAGTTCTTCATCGCCACGCCCGCCGCCGCGGTCACCGCTGTGAGCACCACCGCGTGGACGGCCGCCAGGCGCACCCGGTCCACCGTGTCCAGCCGGCGCCGGTGCGCCGCCCAGCCGAGCGCGATCGCCGAGACGATCGCCGCCACGCCCGTCCAGCGCCAGTCCGCGGTGAGGTCGTGCAGGTCGAAGAAGGAGTACTCGACGTTGTGGGTGTACGGGCCCCGCAGGGCGGAGGAGGATTCGCCGTTGTCGGCGAGGGAGAAGCCCTGGAGGGTCGCCCCCGAGCCGAAGCCGAGGATCAGCAGGCCCATGTTGGGCATGAAGGCGAACGCCGCCGCGACCTGCCAGCCGTTGTCGGAGTTGCTCGCGGCCACGATGAGGCCGGCCACCGAGGCGAGGCCCCAGGTCAGGGCGAGCGCCTGGCCCGCCGTCAGCGCCGCCACCGCCCAGCCGCGCACGGCCCGGCTGCGCCAGGCGGCCCAGCGCAGCGCGTCGGTGCCGTAGACCGCGAAGGCCACCAGGAAGGCGAACAGGGCCGTCCAGGCCAGTGCCTGCGCCCAGCCGGACTCCATGAAGACCTCGATGCCCGAGGACTTGGAGTTGCGGCCGCCGGAGCCGTAACCACCGGACCCGTAGATGTCGGAGCCGTAGGTGCGCGAGCCGTTCGCCGGGGACCAGGTCGTCCCGGAGACCAGACCGAGGACCACCGTCACCGCGGTCATCACCAGGGTGGTGCGCAGCGCCTCGCCGAACGCCTGGCCCCGGGTCAGCTGTGCGCCGTCGCCCTTGCGGCGGCGCACACCGGCGCGCACGCCGAGCCAGAGCAGGAGGAGCCAGACCACGGTGACGGCCATCGGCACCGCGGTGAACTCGAACTGCGTGCCATGGCCGAGCGCGCCGGCGCTGCGGGTGCCGGCCCTCAGCGGCGCGCCGAGCGCGTTGAGGGTGACGGCGAGCCCGGCGGTGAAGCGGTCGCCGAAGCCGGGGGTGTCGGCTCCCCTGCTGCCGCTGCCGAAGGAGCCGGTGGTCGCCTCGTTGGCCGCGTTGTCCGTGGGGATGGCCAGGGCCAGCGCCAGCAGGAGCAGCAGCACGGTCGGCGCGACGGCCGCCTTGAGCACCGGGCGCCAGTCCCCGCCCAGCCAGCGCTGGAAGGGCGAGCGCTCGTACGAGGGCCGGTACGGCTGCCCGGCGCCCCACGGGCCCTGGGGCTGGGCCTGGGGTCCGTAGCCGGGCGGGGGCGGCGGGTAGCCCGCCCCGGGCGGCGGCGGGTAGCCGGGGCCGCCGGGTGGGGGTGCGTACTGGGGAGCGGGCGGCGGCACGGGAGGCACCGCGGCCGCGGCCGGCGGGGCCGCGGGCCGTCCGCAGGCCGCGCAGACCGGCGATCCCTCCACCGAAGCCGCGCCGCACCATGCGCAATTGGTCATGAACCGCTTTCCCCCCGCTCGACGAGATTCCTGGTCCCCCCAGGGAGCCCGTTTATCCCACCGGACCCGAACCGGTGTCAACCGAGAACGCCGGCAGGAGGTTTAGCCTGCTGAGAGCCCTGCCCGCCGTGGTCCGGGCCGTCACTCAGTCGCTCAGTCGCTCTTCTTCGGGACGGCCGGCACGGGCAGCAGCGGCAGCCTCAGCGCCCCGAAGGCGTCCTTGGGCACCGCCGGGCTCAGCGGCTCGACCCCGGCGACCCGCCGGTAGGGCTCGCCCTGTTCCGGGCGCCGGTCGGCCTCGCCCTTGTTGGGCCACATCGACAGGGCGCGCTCGGCCTGCGCGGTGATCGTCAGCGAGGGGTTGACGCCGAGGTTGGCGGAGACGGCGGCGCCGTCCACCACGCTGATCCCGGGGTGGCCGTAGAGCCGGTGGTACGGGTCGACGACGCCGGTCTCCGGGGAGTCGCCGATCGCGCAGCCGCCGAGGAAGTGGGCGGTCATCGGGATGTCGAAGATCTCGCCGACGGTGCTGCCGGGGAAGCCGTTGATCTCGTCGGCCAGCGCCTGGGCGCCCTTCTCGGCGGCCGGGATCCAGGTCGGGTTGGGCTCGCCGTGGCCCTGGGTGGAGGTGAGCCGGGGCTTGCCGAGCGGGCCCTTCTTCAGCGAGACGGTGATGGAGTTGTCCAGGGACTGCATCACCAGGCCGATGATCGTCTTCTCGGACCACCGGTGCTGGTTCATCGAGCGCGCGAACGTCACCGGGTGCAGCGCCGAGTTGCCCAGGTAGCGCAGCCAGCGCGGCACCCGGCCGCCGCCCTTGACCTGGGCGATCGACAGGGCGCCCATCGCGTTGGAGCCCTTGCCGTAGCGGACCGGCTCGATGTGGGTGTTGGCGTCCGGGTGGATCGAGGAGGTGATCGCGACGCCCTTGGTGAAGTCCGTCTTCGTCCCGTAGCGGCGGTCGGTGGTCTGGGCGCCCACCAGGGCTTCGGAGTTGGTGCGGGTCAGCTCGCCGAGCCGGGCGGAGATCCGGGGCAGGTGGCCTGCGTCGCGCATCCGGTGCAGCAGCGACTGGGTGCCGTAGGTGCCGGCCGCGACGACGACCCGGGCGGCGGTGATCGTCCGCGCGCCGGCCTTGACCCGGTCCGTCTTCGAGCGGGAGTCGGTACGGCGGACGTCGACCGCGTAGCCACGGCCCTCGGCGCCGTCCCCCAGCTCCCTGATCCGGGCCACCGTGGTCAGCGGGTGGATCTCGGCGCCGCCCTTCTCGGCCAGGTACAGGTAGTTCTCGGTGAGCATGTTCTTGGCGCCGTGCCGGCAGCCGGTCATGCACTCGCCGCACTCCACGCACGCCTTGCGCGCCGGGCCCGCGCCGCCGAAGTACGGGTCGGCGACCTCGCAGCCCGGCGCGGCCGCCGCACTGCCGTCGGAGTCCGAGCCGTCGCCGAAGAAGACCCCGACCGGCGCCAGGTGGAAGGTGTCACCGACGCCCATCTTCTCTGCGGCCGCCTTGAGGTGGACGTCGGAGGGGGTGACGGTCGGGTTGAGCCGGACACCGAGCATCCGCTGCGCCTGGTCGTAGAACGGCGCCAACTCCTCCTGCCAGTCGGTGATGTGGCGCCACTGGCGGTCCTCGAAGAACGTCTTCGGCGGCACGTACAGGGTGTTGGCGTAGTTCAGCGAGCCGCCGCCGACCCCGGCACCCGCCAGGATCAGCACGTTGGCCAGCAGGTGGATGCGCTGGATGCCGTACAGGCCGAGACCGGGCGCCCACAGGTAGTTCGGCAGGTCCCAGGAGTCGCGCGGCAGTTCGTCGCGCTCGAAGCGCCGGCCGGCCTCCAGTACGGCGACCCGGTACCCCTTCTCGGTCAGCCGCAGGGCGGCCACCGAACCGCCGAAGCCCGAACCGACCACGACCACGTCGTAGTCGAACTCCGCCGCCGCACCGTCGGACTCCACCATCTGCCCTGCCCCTTCGAGGTCGTACCCGCCCGCCGCGGGCGCGCACCCGCCCACGGCCCTACCGAAGCCCTGGAAGCCCTGGAAGCCCTGGAAGCCCTACTTGAAGCGCAGCGCCTTGAGCGCCCGCAGCCCGCTCGTCATCACCGCGGCGAACTTCTCGTCGTCGAGGCCGAAGGAGGGCGCGATCGGCATCACCCGCTGGGTCGCGATGGTCTGCGCCTCGGTGAAGCGCAGGATGCCCTCGGCGCCGTGGCGGCGGCCGAGCCCGGAGTCGCCCATGCCGCCCATCGGCGCGCCGACCGAACCGTAGGTGGCCGCGTACGCCTCGTTGACGTTGACGGTGCCGGTGCGCAGCCGCGCCGCGACCGACCGGCCGCGCCGGTGGTCCCGCGTCCAGACGCTGGAGTTCAGGCCGTACGGCGTGGAGTTGGCGGCCGCGACCGCCTCGTCCTCGGTGTCGAAGCGGTAGACCGAGACCACCGGGCCGAAGGTCTCCTCGGAGCAGACGGCCATCTCCGGGGTCACCCCGTCGAGGATGGTCGGCTCGAAGAAGTACGGGCCGAGGTCGGGCCGGGCCCGGCCGCCCGCCAGCACGGTGGCGCCCGCCTTGACGGCCTCCTCGACGTGCCGGGTGGTGGTGTCCAACTGCCGTACGGAGACCAGCGAGCCCATGTCGGCGCCGTAGGCGAGCCCGCCGCCCAGGCGCAGCGCCCGGGTGCGGGCGGCGAAGCGCTCCAGGAAGTCGTCGGCCACCGAGCGGTGCACCAGCAGCCGCTCGATGGAGATGCACAGCTGCCCGGCGGAGGAGAAGCAGGCCCGGACGGCCCCGGCGGCGGCCGCGTCCAGGTCGGCGTCGGAGAGCACCAGCATGGCGTTCTTGCCGCCGAGTTCGAGCGAGGCACCGACCAGCCGGGCGGCGGCGCGCTGGGCGACGTCGCGGCCGGTGCGGGTGGAGCCGGTGAAGGAGACGTAGTCGGCGTGCTCCACCACGGCGGGGCCGACCACCGGGCCGTCGCCGATCACGATCTGCCACAGGTCGGCGGGCAGCCCGGCCTCGATCAGCAGCTCGCGGGCCCACAGGGCGGTCAGCGCGGTCTGGGTGTCGGGCTTGTTGACGACGGCGTTGCCGGCCACGAAGGCGGGCAGGGCGTCGCCGACGGACAGCTCCAGCGGGTAGTTCCAGGGCGAGATGTGGCCGATGACGCCCTTGGGGCGGCGGGCCTCGACGGCGTGGGTGAGCACGGGCAGCGCGCCGCCGCGCCGCTTGTCCTTGAGGTAGCCGTGGGCGGCGCGCCCGTAGTGCCGGGCGGCCATGGCGACGGCCAGCACCTCCTCGAAGGCGTGCAGCCGGGCCTTGCCGGTCTCCGCCTGGATGAGGTCGAGCACCTCGTCCTGCCGCTTGAGCAGCAGGTCGTGGAAGCGCAGCAGGACGGCGGCCCGGCGGCGCACCGGCAGCGCGGCCCAGGCCGGCTGGGCGCGGCGGGCCAGCTCGTAGGCCACCTCGACGTCCGCGGTGCTGGACTGCGGCAGGCCCGCCAGCCGTTCGCCGGTCAGCGGGGCGACGGTCTCCACGAGGTCCGGCTCGCCGGTGGCCGTGATGCCCGCGGCCAGCCGGGCGACCAGCGACGGCGGGACGGCCGAGGAGACGGTGCGCCCGCCGCCGGGGGCGGGCGGGTTGCCGCCCGAGGGGGCGGTGCCGGGGTGTTCGGGGGCCACTGCGTCTGCTGAGAGGTCCGACATACGGCGCAGCCTAGGCGTTCGGCGCCCGACGCGGTACCCATGGGTAACAAGAATCTGCCGCAGTCGGTCCCAACCCGGCGAAAAGGGGCCCGGGCGAACGGGTCACCCTCAGCGGGTCGGGGTGAACCTCAGCGGGTCGGGGTGAAGCCGTTGAGCACCGTGGTGAACCGCTGGTACGCCTCGTTCCACTCGTTGCCCTTGTCGGGGCTGGAGGAGTAGATCGCGTAGCCGGTGCCGTTCTCGTCGATGAACTCGGCCTCGATCGCGCGTCTGCGGCCGCCCTCCTTGGCGAGGTAGCTGAACTCCCAGACGGCGGCCTCGTGGCCGTTGACCCCGGCGCTCGCCAGCCGGTGCTGCTTGTAGTCCTTGAGGGACTTGGAGACGTCGCCCTCCAGCTGCTTCATGTGCTCCATCGGCTTGACCGACTGCCCGACGGTGACGGCGAACTGCAGGTAGTGGACCTTGTTGTCCGGGGTGTAGAAGATCTGGTTGCCGTCCGGGGAGGTGGCCCGCGCCCAGGCGGGGGCCGCGGTCGGCAACGGGAAGCGGAAGCCGGCCGGGTCGTCGGCCCAGCGGTAGCCGCCGGGCAGGGTCGTCAGCGGGCCGGAGGAGTTGGTCGGGTCCGGCCGCTCGAGGGTGGTGGTCGGGGCGGGGTCGGCGACGGCGTCCGGGCCGGCCGTGTGCCGGGTGAGGAAGTAGGTGGCCCCGGCGGCCAGGACCCCGACGGCCAGCCCGATGGCGGCCAGCTTGAGCGCGTTGCGGCGCCGGGCGGGGCCGCGCGCGGGCGTGACGGGGTACACCACCGGCGCGATGGGCGCGGTGTGCGCCTGCCCCGAGGCGAGCGCGCCCCCCATCGTGTCCGCAGCGGTCGGAACGCCGGTCGGGACAGCGGTCGGGACGGCAGTCTGGACGCCGGTCGGAACGGCAGTCGGAACGGCGGTCGAGGAGCCGGGCGTGCGCTGCTCGGTCGCCTCCTCCTCCGCCGGGGCCTCGGGCTCCGCCGACTCCGTGCGGTCGCCGCGGTCCACCACCGGCACCGACTGGGTGGGCATGCGCACCGGCGCGACGGACTTCAGGCCGATGGTGTGCCCGGCCCGCACCTCGGCGAGCATCCGCGCGGCCTCGTCGGCGGTCGGCCGCTCGGCCGGGTCCTTGGCCATCAGCGCGGCCAGGACGGGCCCCAGCGGCCCGGCCCGGCGCGAGTCCGGCAACGGCTCGTCGACGACGGCGGCCAGCGTGGTGATCGGCGAGTCCCGGCGGAACGGCGAGCGCCCCTCGACGGCCGCCCACAGCGTGGCCCCCAGACCCCACAGGTCGGAGGCCGGCCCGGGCCGCTCGCCCTGGGCGCGCTCGGGCGCCAGGTAGTCCGGGGAGCCGACGAGGTCGCCCGGCCTGGTCAGCTCGGTGGAGCCCTCGTACGTCGCGATGCCGAAGTCCAGCAGCACCACCCGACCGGTGCCGCGCTCCAGCAGTACGTTGGCCGGCTTGACGTCGCGGTGCAGCACGCCGAGCTGGTGGCCCCGGTGCAGCGCGGCGAGCACCTGGCTGCCGACCTCGGCGGCGGCGCGCGGCTGCAGGGTGCCGTCCTGGCTGATCACGTCGGCCAGCGAGCGGCCGTCGACCAGCTCCATCACGATCCACGGCCGGCCGTCCTGCTCCAGCACGTCGTGCACGGTGATCACACCGGGGTGCTTGATCCGGGCGGCGGCGCTGGCCTCGCGCTTCATCCGCGCGTGCAGGATCTGGAGCTCCTCCTCGGGCAGGTGGTTGACCGTCAGCTCCTTGACCGCCACCTCGCGGTCCAGCATCCGGTCCCAGGCCCGCCAGACGGTGCCCATCCCACCCCGGCCGAGCCGGTCGCCGAGCTCGTACCGCCCGGCAAGCAACCGCTCCGCCTCGGCCGCCTCCGGCCGGTCCTGCACGCCCATCGGCGACCGAGCCTCTCTCTCATCCGCCTGCCGTCACCGCGACGGGGAGGCCCGGTACGGACCACTGTTCGAACAAATCCCAGACACACATTAGGCGCACCTTGCCGGGCCCGGTAATCACGTCCGGAGGGCGAACGGTGCGTGCCCCGCCCGCCGGGGCCGTCAGCCTGCGAACAGCACCACCGCGGCCACCCCCAGCGCCAGCAGCACGAACACTCCCCCCACCAGCAGCGGCCCCAGAAGGGCCGGCGGTATCCGGGGCGGTTTCGCCGCCCGCCCGCCGCCCTCCACCGGAGCGGGTCGGGTCCTGCGCCCGCGCGGGCGTGTCGGCACCGGCAGCGCCACCGGCTTGAGCACCACGTCGCGCGACGGCCCGTCCGCCTCCACCGGCTCGGGCGCCCCCGACAGCAGCGCCGCCAGCTCCCGCTGCACGGCCTCGGCGCCCGGCCGCTGCCCCGGGTCGGGCCGCACCAGCCGCTCGACCAGCGGCGCCAGCGGGCCGCACACCGCCGCCGGCTCGCGCCGCCCGTCCCGTACGGCCGTCACCAGCTCCGGCACCCCGCCCTCCGGGAACGGCGAGCGGCCGGTGACCATCCGCTGCACCAGCACCCCGAGCGCCCAGCAGTCCCCCGCCGGGCCGCCGTCCAGCGGCCAGCGCTCGGCCACCGCCCCGACCAGGGCGGCCCGCACGTCGTAACGTCTGCGCCCGCCCGGCCCGCCGAGGTCCTCGGCCATGGCCTCCTCGGCGACCCCGGCGAGCAGCCCGCCGAGCATCGCCGCGCCGTCCTCGCAGACCAGCACCGTCTCGGCGGTGAGGTTCCCGTGGGTCAGCCCGGCCTCGTGCAGCGCGCGCAGCGCCCCGGTGAGGTCCGCCGCCAACTCGGCCGCCCGGTACGGCGGTACGGGCCCGGCGGCGAGCAGCTCGGCCAGCGAGCGCCCGGCCGGGCGCTCCTCCACCGTCCACAGCAGCTCGCCCTCGACGAAGGCCCCGACCCCGCGCAGCAGCCTCGGGTGCCAGGTCGGCGCCACCGAACCGGCCTTCGCCACCCGGCGCACCAGCCGGTCGGCCTGGGCGGGCACCGGGTCGTCGAACTCCTGAACGGCGGTCAGCAGGGCGGGCAGCTCCAGGGCGCGCATCAGCACCGACTCGCCCGTCCGCTCGTCCACCGCGAGGGCGCGCAGCGGTTCGGGACGGTCCGTCAGCCGGTACCGTCCTGCCAACAACTGCCCGGCGCCGCCTCGCATGCCAGTTCCTCTCGTCACCGAGCAGCCTACTGAGCGGTTCCTCTACGCTCGGCCCATGGACTGGACCGATCTGATCGACACCGCCTTCAAGGTGGCGGGCAACAGCAGCCAAACCAACCGGGCCGAAGCCGTCCGCTCGGTCGAGGCGGCCGTCATCGACGGCGAACTGCCGGTCGCCTCCACGGCCGGGCGCCACCCCGACCACTTCCGCAGGGGTGTGCTGGTCCTCACCACCCATCGGCTGCTCTTCCTGAAGGACGGAAAACCGCCGGTCCCGGTTCCGCTTCCGGCCGTCACCGACGCCACCGTCAACCGGACCAAGTTCAACGGCGAGGTGCTCACCGTCGTCGCGCTCACCGGCGCGCACCGCTTCGAGGACGTCATCAAGGCCGAGGTCTTCGCCGAGCAGGTCCGCGAGGCCGCCCGCAACGCCCGCGCCGCCTCCACCCCGCGCCCGGCCGCCGCCCCGGCCGCCGCCGCGCCGACCGACGCCGCGCCCGCCGAGCTGTCGACCGGTGAGCTGTCGGCGGGCGACCAACTCCTCGGCCAGCTCGAGCGGTTGGCCGCCCTCCACACCTCCGGCGCCCTCACCGACGAGGAGTTCAGCCGCGCCAAACAGCGCCTGATCGGCTGAGCCGCCCGATCGCCGGGCGTGCCACGGGAGTTCGCGGCCCGCCCGGTTCGGTGCACCGCTACGGGGCCGGCTGGAAGCTGTTGAACACCGTGTCCCGCGCGGACGCCTGGGCCGCCCACTGGGCGTCCGGAACGATCCAGTAGATCGAGTAGCCGTACTTGGCCGGACTGCCCGTCACGAAGCCCCGGTTGAGCGAGTGCGTCCTGGGCGTCCCGTTGGTCCACTCCCAGTCCGCCGCGTTCGTCCAGTCCCGGTAGGTGATCGCCGCCAGGTTCAGCCGCTGGTAGTTGGTGACCTGCCCGCGCACGCCGGCCTCGGAGCCCTGCCAGTCGGCGAGGGCGCTCGGGCCGGGCGAGGTGGTCCACTCGAAGCGCAGCTGGCTGCCGTCCGCCGGGTTCTTGAAGATCCGCCGGTTGCCGGAGTCCGAATCGGCCGGCTGCAGCCAGTCCGGCAGGAGGACGGAGAAGCCGCTCGGGTCCTTGTACTCGTGGAACCCGGCGGGCACGGCCGGGGCCGGCGGCTGCGCCGGGGGCTGTGCGGCCGTCGTGGCGGCGGGCGGCGCCCCGGTCTCCGAGGCGGCACCGGTGGCCGGAGGGGCCACCGGAGGCGGCGTCGTCGCGGCGGGCGTGCCCGCGGGCTCGGTGGCGGAGGCCCCGGGGGCGCTCGGCACGACCGGCGCCGCCGCCGGAGCGCTCGCCCCGGCGCTGTTCGTCCCCGCGCTGGTCGTCCCGGCGCCGTTCGTCCCGGCCCCGTCGGCACCGCCGTCGCCGCTGCCGACCGCCCGCACCACCGCGACCACCCCGGCGATCAGCAGCAGCACCAGCACCACGGTGACCACCGCCAGCCGCCGCCGGCCCTTGCGCGGGTCCGCCCCGGCCGCCTGGGTCGCGCCCATCGTCCACTCGCTGGTCACCGGCCGGATCGGATCGGCCGCCGGAGCGGGCGCCGCCTCCGAAGCCTCCGCCGGTGCAGCGGGTACGGCCTCGGCGGCCGGCTCGGCCGGTCCGGCAGGCTCCGCGTCCTTCGCCCTGCTGCCCACCCGGACGGTCCCCAGCAGCCCGCTGATGCTCCGCCGGGGCTCGGGCTTCACCGGCTCGGACTCGACGTCCTTCTTCCCGGCCTCCTCGGCGGCCGCGACCGGCACGGCCGACTCCGTCGTCGACTCCGCCTTGGCGGTGGCCTCCGCCACCACCCGCCTGAGCATCGACCGGGTCTGCGAGGCGTCCAGCCGCTCGGCCGGGTCCTTCTCCAGCAGCCCCTCGATCACCGCCAGCAGCGGCCCCGCGTTCTCCGGCGCGGTCAGCTCCTCGGTCATCACCGCCGTGAGCGTGGCCAGCGCCGACCCCCGGTCGTACGGCGGGCGCCCCTCGACCATCGCGTACAGCGTGCCGCCCAGCGACCACAGGTCGGCCGGCGGCCCGGGCTTCTGCCCGCGCGCCCGCTCGGGGGATATGTACGAGGGCGCGCCGACGAGCATCCCGGTGGAGGTGACGGACGCGTCGCCCTCCACGCTGGCGATGCCGAAGTCCGTCAGCACCACCCGGCCGTCATCGCCGATCAGCACGTTGGACGGCTTCACGTCGCGGTGGAGGATGCCCAGCGCGTGCGCGGCGCTCAGCACGCCGAGCACGTCGAGCGCGATCTCGGCGGCCCGCGCGGGCGCCAGCGGCCCGTCCTCGCGGACGACGTCGGCCAGGGAGCGGGACTCGACCAGCTCCATGACGATCCACGGCCGGTCGTCCTCCTCGACCACGTCGAAGACGGTCACCGCCGAGGCGTGCCGGATCCGCGCGGTCGCCTTGGCCTCGCGCAGCGTCCGGACGATCAGCCGGTGCTTCTCCTCCTCGTCGACGCTGGCGTTCATCCGCAGTTCCTTGACCGCGACGGTCCGGCCCAGCATCTCGTCCTCGGCGCGCCAGACGGTGCCCATACCCCCGCGGCCGAGCACCGCGTTCAGCCGGTATCGGCCCGCCAGGAGGCGGCCGTCGGTGGAACCCTGCGCCTGGGTCATTCGGAACGTTCCCCCATGTGCTGCTGGCGGTCGTGGTGACGGCGCATCGGCCCGACACCGAAGCCTCCATCATCCCCTGTCCCCACCGGTCGAGACCACCCACCCCCCGTCGCAAGTCGGACGAACCGGAGCGCTTGCGGCGCTCCGTGCCCGATCTGTGATCGAAAACTCGCCGAGAACCGCCCGGAACGCTGCTACCGTTCGGCAGCTCATCGTCTTTCCGGGGGGATCGGACGCCCATGACCGCACCCACACCGGGCGCTGACGACCAGTCGGCCCGGCCCCTGACCGCGCAGCACTACACGGTCGCGGCGCTCCCGCCGTCCCCCGAGGGATACGCCGCCCCGGGCATGCCCGGCGCCCCGGTCCCCACCCAGGAGGCGGACTCCCCCACCCGCCACCGGGCCACCCCCCGCCACCGCCCCACCACCGCGATCCTCACGGCCCTGCTCGCCGCCCTCCTCGGCGGCCTGGCGTACGGCTTCGCCCCGCTGCGCGCCGCCGACACCCTCGGCTGGCTCGCCATCGCGCTGGCCGGCCTGGTCGCCCTCCCCCTCGGCCGCCTGGGCGGCCCCTCCCGCGCGTTCCCGCCACTGGGCGCCCTCCTGGCCGCCGCCGCGCTCCTCCTCGGCCAGCTCACCCAGCACCTGCGCCAGGTCCACGCCGACGGCCCCGGCCCGGCGGGCCTCCTCCACGACACCCTGACCACCTGGCGCGCCGACCTGCGCCCCCTGGACCTGGCCTTCTACGCCATCGCCCTCATCGGCGGCCACCTCCTCACCCACCGCGCCGCCGCCCGCTCCTAACCCAGCGGCCGCGCGGGCTTCGCCCTGCGCGGCCGCAACACCCCAGCCCCACGACCCACCCCCAGCGAGAGGGACGCGCTGCGGAAGGGGGCGGTGGAGGGAGTGGCCCGGAGCGGGGCGTTGCGGGTGATTTTCAGACTGCCAACGGCGGCCAACCCCCACCCACAGAGTCGGCAGTCTGAAAATCATCCAGCCCCTCGGAGCGGCCACCCCCGGAGCCGCCCCGGCACCCACCCTCCCGAGAGCCCCCACCCAACGACCCACCCCCACCCCGCTCTCGCTCAGCGGTGGTTGAGCGCCGGGTTCACCGTCACCTCGACGCGCTGGAACTCCTTGAGCTCCGTGTACCCCGTGGTCGCCATCGCCCGGCGCAGCGCGCCGAACAGGTTCATCGTCCCGTCCGGGGTGTGCGACGGACCGGTGAGGATCTCCTCGGTGGTGCCGACCGTGCCCAGGTCCACCCGCTTGCCGCGCGGCAGCTCGTCGTGGACGGCCTCCATGCCCCAGTGGATGCCCTTGCCCGGGGCGTCCGTCGCCCGGGCCAGCGCCGCGCCGATCATCACCGCGTCCGCGCCGCAGGCGACGGCCTTCGGGATGTCGCCGCTGTAGCCCACGCCGCCGTCGGCGATCACGTGCACGTAGCGGCCGCCGGACTCGTCCATGTAGTCGCGGCGGGCCGCGGCCACGTCCGCGACGGCGGTGGCCATCGGCACCTGGATGCCCAGGACGTTGCGGGTGGTGTGGGCGGCGCCGCCGCCGAAGCCGACGAGCACGCCGGCCGCACCGGTCCGCATCAGGTGCAGCGCGGCGGTGTACGTGGCGCAGCCGCCGACGATCACCGGCACGTCGAGCTCGTAGATGAACTGCTTGAGGTTGAGCGGCTCGGCGGCGCTGGAGACGTGCTCGGCCGAGACGGTGGTGCCGCGGATGACGAAGACGTCGACGCCGGCGTCCACCACGGCCTTGGAGAACTCGGCGGTGCGCTGCGGCGACAGCGCGGCGGCGGTGACGACGCCGGAGTCGCGGACCTCCTGGATGCGCTGCTTGATCAGCTCGGCCCGGATCGGCGCGGCGTAGATCTCCTGGAGGCGGCGGGTCGCGGCGGCCTCGTCGGTGATCGTCGCGATCTCGTCGAGCAGCGGCTGCGGGTCCTCGTAGCGGGTCCAGAGACCTTCGAGGTTCAGCACACCGAGACCGCCGAGCCGGCCGATGGCGATGGCCTGCTGAGGCGAGACCACGCTGTCCATCGGGGCTGCGAGGAACGGCAGCTCGAAGCGGTAGGCGTCGATCTGCCAGGCGATCGAGACCTCCTTCGGGTCCCGCGTACGACGGCTGGGGACGACGGCGATGTCGTCGAAGGAGTACGCCCGGCGGCCGCGCTTGCCTCGCCCGATCTCGATCTCAGTCACTTCGAGCCCTTCTGGTTTGTTGCTCATGCCCGCCGGGTCACCCCCGGCCGCAGCTCAGTATCCCAAATGGGACGGGTACCCGCCCGGACGGCCCGGCCCCCGGACGTGCGGAAGGGCCCGCCGGAGCGGGCCCTTCCCTGGTGCGTGCGTCAGCGGGCCGAGTAGTTCGGCGCCTCGACGGTCATCTGGATGTCGTGCGGGTGGCTCTCCTTGAGGCCCGCCGAGGTGATCCGCACGAAGCGGCCCTTGCTCTCCATCTCGGCGATGGTGCCGGCACCCACGTAGCCCATGGTCTGGCGCAGGCCGCCGACCAGCTGGTGCAGCACGGCGGACAGCGGGCCGCGGTACTGCACCTGGCCCTCGATGCCCTCGGGCACGAGCTTGTCGTCCGAGGCGACCTCGGCCTGGAAGTAGCGGTCCTTGGAGTACGAGCGGCCCTGGCCGCGCGACTGCATGGCGCCCAGCGAGCCCATGCCGCGGTAGGACTTGAACTGCTTGCCGTTGATGAACAGCAGCTCGCCCGGGGACTCCTCGCAGCCGGCCAGCAGCGAGCCGAGCATCACGGTGTCGGCGCCGGCGGCCAGCGCCTTGCCGATGTCGCCCGAGTACTGGAGGCCACCGTCGCCGATGACCGGCACGCCGGCCGCCTGGCAGGCCACCGCGGCCTCGTAGATGGCGGTGATCTGCGGGACGCCGATGCCGGCGACGACGCGGGTGGTGCAGATGGAGCCGGGGCCGACGCCGACCTTGACGCCGTCCACGCCGGCGTCGATCAGCGCCTGGGCACCGTCCCGGGTGGCGACGTTGCCGCCGACGACGTCGACCTTGACGGCCGACTTGATCTTCTCGATCCAGGCCAGCGCGTTGTGGCTGTGGCCGTGCGAGGTGTCGACGACCAGGAAGTCCACGCCCGCCTCGACCAGGGCCTGGGCCCGGTCGAACGCCTCGGCGCTGGCGCCCACGGCGGCGCCGACCAGCAGGCGGCCCTCGGCGTCCTTGGCCGCGTTCGGGTACTTCTCGGCCTTGACGAAGTCCTTGACGGTGATGAGGCCCTTGATGCGGCCCTCGTCGTCGACCAGCGGCAGCTTCTCGATCTTGTGGCGGCGCAGCAGCGCCATCGCGTCCTCGCCCGAGATGCCGACCTTGCCGGTGATCAGCGGCATCGGGGTCATGATCTCGCGGACCTGGCGGCTGCGGTCCGACTCGAAGGCCATGTCGCGGTTGGTGACGATGCCGAGCAGCTTGCCGGACGCGTCGGCGATCGGGACGCCGGAGATGCGGAACTTGGCGCAGAGCGCGTCCGCCTCGCCGAGCGTGGTGTCGGGGCCGACGGTGATCGGGTCGGTGACCATGCCGGACTCGGAGCGCTTCACCAGGTCGACCTGGTTGGCCTGGTCCTCGACCGACAGGTTGCGGTGCAGCACGCCGACGCCGCCCTGACGGGCCATGGCGATGGCCATGCGGGCCTCGGTGACCTTGTCCATCGCCGCGGACAGCAGCGGGATGTTGACGCGCACGTTCCGGGAGACCCGCGAGGAGGTGTCGACCTCGTTCGGCAGAACCGCGGAGGCCCCGGGCAGCAGCAGGACGTCGTCGAACGTGAGCCCGAGCATCGCGAACTTCTCGGGTACGCCTGCGGCGTTGTAAGACATTTCGGGGGTACCTTCCGTGGCCGGCCTTGATCCGCTCACGCCCGAGGGTGGGGGCGCGCTCATCGCTCACTCGCGCAGACCGCCGAAAGCCGGGTGCTCTGGAGGAACCTCCAAGGGAATCCCGTCCACACCCGCGAAACTTTGGCGACCCGCCCAGGCGCCGATACCCCATGGTACTGGCACCGCGAATGGGTCCTCGTGTGCCCTTGACAACACCGACCGGCCATGGGCCATTCCACCCCCTTCCCGAAGGGGGAGAGGCTCAGGACGGGCTCAGGAGGACTCCTCCGCCAGCGCCCGCAGCCGGCTCAGCGCCCGGTGCTGCGCCACCCGGACGGCCCCGGGCGACATCCCGAGCACCTCGCCGGTCTCCTCGGCGGACAGCCCCGCAGCCACCCGCAGCAGCACCAGTTCGCGCTGGCGGGCCGGCAGGTTGGACAGCAGCTCCTTGGCCCAGGCCGCGTCGCTGCTCAGCAGCGCCTGCTCCTCCGGCCCGAGCGCCTCGTCCGGCACCTCCGGCAGGTCGTCCTGCGGCACGACGGTCGAGCCGGGCCCGCGCATCGCGGCCCGCTGCAGGTCGGCGATCTTGTGCGCGGCGATCCCGTAGACGAACGCCTCGAACGGACGCCCCTGGTCCCTGTACCGGGGCAGCGCGCACAGCACCGCGACGCACACCTCCTGCGCCACGTCGTCCACGTGGTGCCGGGCGCCGCCGGGCAGCCTGGTCAGCTTCGCCCGGCAGTAGCGCAGGGCGAGCGGGTGGACGTAGGCGAGCAGTGCGTCGATGGCCGGGTTCTCGCCGCGGACGGCGGCCGCGACCAGCTCGCCCACCAGCGGGGAACCGCCCGTACCGAGCACCGGCGGACGGTCGGGGCCCACGGCCGCCCGGCCCTCGCCGGGGTCCGCGTACGACGGATCGTGACCCGGCCCGGGGGGCTCCCCCTCCACCGCGTCCGCCTGGCCGGCCACGCCGGCGACGTCGTCGCGCATCGGTCCATGGTGCCTGGTCGTCCGGGAAAACGCGGCACCGCGTCCGGAGTTGTGCACCGGAACGTTATGCGCTGCGGCACCGTACGGCACCGCGCCGCGCACCACCGGCCCCTCCTGCACCGTGCCGCCTCCCGCCCCGCCGTCGTGGGCGGTGCCATCCGTCGCGCCGTCCGCCGAGTGTCCTGCGGCTGCGTGGTTCGCCGCAGTGCCTGTCCGCTGGTCCCCGAGGTGCTCCACTCCTCCATGGTGCAACCTCGGGGCCGTGACGTCACACGCCCGTGCGGTTCCCGCACCGCGATTCGACGGCGGCGCGCCCGCGGCGACGGCGACGGCGGCGGTCAGCGGACCAGGCCCCAGCGGAAACCCAGCGCCACCGCGTGCGCGCGGTCCGAGGCCCCGAGCTTCTTGAACAGCCGTCGGGCGTGGGTCTTGACGGTGTCCTCGGAGAGGAACAGTTCGCGGCCGATCTCGGCGTTGCTGCGGCCGTGGCTCATGCCTTCGAGCACCTGGATCTCACGCGCCGTCAGCGTGGGCGCCGCGCCCATGTCGGGGCTGCGCAGCCGGCGCGGGGCGAGCCGCCACGTCGGGTCGGCGAGGGCCTGGGTGACGGTGGCCCGCAGTTCGGCGCGCGAGGCGTCCTTGTGCAGGTACCCGCGGGCACCGGCGGCCACGGCGAGCGCCACGCCGTCGAGGTCCTCGGCGACGGTGAGCATGATGATGCGCGCGCCCGGGTCGGCGGACAGCAGCCGTCGAACCGTCTCCACCCCGCCGAGGCCGGGCATCCGGACGTCCATCAGGACGAGATCGGAGCGGTCGGCCACCCAACGGCGCAGGACCTCCTCCCCGTTCGTCGCGGTGGTGACCCGGTCGACGCCGGGTACGGTCGCTACGGCGCGGCGAAGCGCCTCGCGGGCGAGCGGGGAATCGTCGCAAACGAGAACGGAAGTCATGACCGTCGTCCTCCGCAGCTGATCCGCGTCACGTTGAGCCTCCTGGCTGGTACGAACCTCTCCGACACGGCCGATCGGCGTCAGCGTCCGTCCTGATCGCCCCGACTGTCCGCGATCTTTCCCGACGTCCGGCGCCCGCTAACCGCCTCCGCACTTCCAACGACCGTCACTCGAATGAGTTACGGCCTTCGGGGCCATCTCCACCACTGTACGTGGCCAACCCATTACGGATCAGCCGCATCGCGGTGCACACGCCGCACTTTTCCGCAGCTCGCGCGCGGTGGGCGTGCGACCCGCACACCCATGCGGAGCGTCGTGCGCCGGTAGGCCACCCGAATGCCACGCCCGCGCCGCCGAAACCCTTGCCCCCTTTGCCCGTTTTTATAGCTTTCGTATGGTCATTGACTGTTGTGCCAGTCTGTGGGTGACTTGTCCATGGAGTTGCCTTAAGTCATATTTCCAGGTGTCCACACCGGTGCATCGACGGCCCACCGCGCCGCTCGGCGGCAACCCCGCCGAGCGCCCGGTCCGGGCGGTAGAGCCTCTGAAGGGAATGAGCCATGGCAGATTTCTCCCGCCTCCCCGGTCCCAACGCGGACCTCTGGGACTGGCAGCTCTCGGCGGCCTGCCGCGGCGTGGACAGCTCGCTCTTCTTCCACCCGGAGGGCGAGCGAGGAGCCGCGCGCAGTTCGCGGGAGACCAGCGCCAAGGAGGTCTGCATGCGCTGCCCGGTGATCGCCGAATGCGCGGCCCACGCGCTGGCGGTCCGGGAGCCGTACGGGGTCTGGGGCGGGATGACCGAGGACGAGCGCGAGGAGATGCTGGGCCGCTCGCGGCACCGGCTGGTGGAGGTCCCACTGACCCCGCCGGCGATCGCCCAGCGTTAGCATCGGCCGTCGTCGCGCCGTGAAGAAACGTTCCTTCGCGGCGCCGTGGGACATCGCAATCCGCCGAGAGCCCCCGGGAAGCCCGGCCGTCACCGACCGTCAGCGGTCGGCGGCCGCCCCCGCGAGACGCTCCAGCATCAGCGCCACCGCCGGGACCTCGGCGAGGTCCGGCAGGGTCAGCGCCACCACCCGGCGCAGCGCGGGAGCCCCCGAGGCCGTCCGCACCGGCACCGTCGACACACCGTCAGGACGCACCGACTGCAACGCCAGCCGGGGCAGCACCGCCACCCCCAGGCCGGCCGCCACCAGGCCGACCACCGCCGGGTAGTCGTCGGTCGCGAAGTCGATCCGGGGCTCGAAGCCCGCCCCCGCGCACAGCTCCACCAGGTGCCCCCGGCACTGCGGGCAGCCGGCGATCCACTGCTCCCCCGCCAGCTCGGCCAGCTCCACCGGCCCCTCGCGCCCGGCGAGCGGGTGGGCGGCGGGCAGCAGGCCCACCATCGGGTCGTCCAGCAGCGGGGTGACCACCAGATCGGACCAGTCCGTGCCGGCGCTCAGCTGCTGGGCCTCCAGGTTGGCCTCGGCCCGCGCCTCGCGCGGCGTCCCGTGCCCGGCGGCGGGGGCTGCGACGGGGGCCACGGCGCCCGCGCCGTCCGACTGCGGGTAGCGGAAGGCCAGCGCGATCTCGCACTCCCCGCCGCGCAGCATCGCCAGCGACTCCGGCGGCTCCGCCTCAACCAGCGACACCCGCACCCCCGGGTGGCCGTCCCGCAACCGGGCGACGGCCGGCGGCACCAGGGTGGAACTCGCGGTCGGGAAGGACACCAGCCTCACCCGCCCGGCCCGCAGCCCGGCGATCGCGGCCACCTCCTCCTCGGCGGCGGAGAGCCCGGCCAGGATGCCGGTGGCATGCTTGAGCAGGACCTTCCCGGCCTCGCTCAGCTGCATCCCCCGGCCCGAACGGACCACCAGCGGGGTGTCCACCGACTTCTCCAGCGCCTTCATCTGCTGGCTGATGGCGGGCTGCGTGCAGCCCAGTTCGCGCGCGGCGGCGGAGAAGGAGCCGGAGCGGGCGACGGCACGCAGGACGCGCAGATGGCGGGCCTCGATCATGCCTCAGTTATAAGGCAATCTTTGCATTCTGCAAAATTCTCATGATAGTTGAGTACGGAAACACACCGGAGGCCCGGCCGCACCCCTCGCGGGGAGTGCGGACCGGGCCTCCGTCGAGCTTCAGGCACTCAGCTCAGGCGCAGTGCCTCAGTGGGAGTGGCCGTGGCCGCCGTGCGAGTGACCGGCGTCCGGCTCCTCCTCCTTCTTCTCCACCACGAGGGTCTCGGTGGTGAGCAGCAGGGAGGCGATCGAGGCGGCGTTCTCCAGGGCGGAGCGGGTGACCTTGACCGGGTCGATGACGCCGGCCTTCACCAGGTCGCCGTACTCGCCGGTGGCGGCGTTGAAGCCGAAGCCCGACTCCAGCTCGGCGACCTTGTGGGTGATGACGTAACCCTCGAGGCCCGCGTTCTGGGCGATCCAGCGCAGCGGCTCGTGCAGCGCCTTGCGGACGACGGCGACACCGGTGGCCTCGTCACCCGACAGGCCCAGGCCGCCGTCCAGCACCTTGGCGGCGTGGACGAGAGAGGCGCCACCACCGGCGACGATGCCCTCCTCGACCGCGGCGCGGGTCGCCGAGATGGCGTCCTCGAGGCGGTGCTTGCGCTCCTTGAGCTCCACCTCGGTGGCGGCGCCGACCTTGATGACGCAGACGCCGCCGGCCAGCTTGGCCAGGCGCTCCTGCAGCTTCTCGCGGTCCCAGTCGGAGTCGGTCGCGGCGATCTCGCCCTTGATCTGGGCGACGCGGCCGGCCACGGCCTCGGTGTCACCGGCGCCGTCGACGACGGTGGTCTCGTCCTTGGTGATGGTCACGCGGCGGGCGGTGCCCAGCACGTCCAGGCCGACCTGGTCGAGCTTGAGGCCGACCTCCTCGGAGATGACCTGACCGCCGGTCAGGACGGCGAGGTCGCCGAGGATCGCCTTGCGGCGGTCGCCGAAGCCCGGGGCCTTGACGGCGACGGCGTTGAAGGTGCCGCGGATCTTGTTCACGACCAGGGTCGACAGCGCCTCGCCGTCGACGTCCTCGGCGATGATCAGCAGCGGCTTGGAGGCACCGCCCTGCAGGATCTTCTCCAGCAGCGGGAGCAGCTCCTGGATCGAGGAGATCTTGCCCTGGTTGATCAGGATGTACGGGTCCTCGAGGACCGCTTCCTGGCGCTCGGCGTCGGTGACGAAGTACGGCGACAGGTAGCCCTTGTCGAACTGCATGCCCTCGGTGAAGTCCAGCTCCACGCCGAAGGTGTTCGACTCCTCGACGGTGATGACACCGTCCTTGCCGACCTTGTCGATCGCCTCGGCGATCAGCTCGCCGACCTGGGTGTCCTGCGCGGAGAGGGACGCGACGGCGGCGACGTCGTCCTTGCCCTCGATCTCGCGGGCGACGGACAGCAGGTGCTCGGAGACGGCGGCGACGGCCTTGTCGATGCCCTTCTTCAGGGCGGCCGGGCCGGCACCGGCGGCGACGTTGCGCAGACCCTCGTTGACCAGGGCCTGGGCCAGCACGGTGGCGGTGGTGGTGCCGTCACCCGCGACGTCGTTGGTCTTGGTGGCGACCTCCTTGACGAGCTGCGCGCCAAGGTTCTCGTACGGGTCGTCCAGCTCGACCTCACGGGCGATGGTGACACCGTCGTTGGTGATGGTCGGGGCGCCGAACTTCTTGTCGATGACGACGTTGCGGCCCTTGGGGCCGATGGTCACCTTGACGGTGTCGGCCAGCTTGTTGACACCGCGCTCCAGCGAGCGGCGGGCGTCCTCGTCGAACTGCAGGATCTTCGCCATGTTCCCTATTCCCTCGGGGCTGCGGCCGGTTCGGAGGCCGCCGAACTAGGTGGACCAACGACCACGCCCCGGGCCACCGTCACTGAGGAGGCGATCCGGGGCGGGGCGGTGACGTCTTACTTCTCGATGATCGCGAGGACGTCGCGGGCCGAGAGGACGAGGTACTCCTCGCCCTGGTACTTGACCTCGGTGCCGCCGTACTTCGAGTACAGGACGATGTCACCCACGGCGACGTCGAGCGGCAGACGCTGGCCGTCCTCGAAGCGGCCCGGGCCGACGGCCAGGACGACGCCCTCCTGGGGCTTCTCCTTGGCGGTGTCCGGGATAACCAGGCCGGAGGCCGTGGTGGTCTCGGCGTCGAGCGGCTGGACCACAATGCGGTCCTCGAGCGGCTTGATGGCAACCTTGCTGCTGGTGGTCACGTCCGAGCTCCCCTTCGGAGATTACGGGGTTTTCTAACGGGTAGGGGCGAACCTGCGTGCCTGCCGTCGCGGGGGTCAGACACACGTCTTCGCGTTAGCACTCCCCCAGTGGGGAGTGCCAAGGACGACCATAGGCCCGTGTTAGCACTCAGTCAACCAGAGTGCCAACGGCGCGCCTCCGGAGCCCGTTCCGCGATTGAGTAGCCGTACTCATGTGCGGGCGTCGGCCGGGCGACCAGACTCGTGCCATGACCGACACCCCGGCCCGCATCGGCCCGTCCCGGCTCCAGGACGCGGCCCTCGCCCTGCTGGCACTGCCCCTGCTGGGAATCGCGCTCCCGTACGTCGTCTTCTCCTTCGTCGCGAGCTTCGGCAACGGTCCCGGGCGCGGCGACGACGGAGACGGCAGCGGCTGGGCCTTCCTGGCCTACGGGATGCTCGCCGGGCCGGTGGCCGCCCTGATGGCGGACATCGTGGTCGCCGTCCGCAGCCACCGCGCCGGCTACCGCTACCTGCCGGTCGCCGCCTCGATCTCGCCCTTCGTCGTCCCGGCCGTCTTCTCCTCCGGCGCCCTCTGGTGAGCGCGCCACGGCCGCGGATGCACCGGGGCGTCGACCTGCTGCTCGCCCTGATCGTCCTCCTGTCGATCGGCGTGGCGGCGTACATCGGATTCTGGGCGGCCTTCGTCCTCGCGCTCCTCGTCCACTCCTGGACCGCCGGAGTGGTCGTCTACGCCGTCGCCGCCCTCGTGGGGCTGGCGTTCACCGTCCGGGGCACCTGGCGGACCGGTTACCGGATCACCCCGGTCGTCGCGGTGGCCACGCCGCTGCTCGGGCCGCTGCTGATCCGGGCCGCCCTCGGCCTCCACGTCCTCTCCTGACCGGCGAGAATGATCCCGTGGACACCGAGAACCTCCAGCCCCTCCTGACCGCCGAGGGCCAGGCCCTGCTCGCCGAGCTGCGCGAGTTCACGCCCGAGGAGGAGCTGGCGCTGGCCACCCGGCTGCGGCGGGAGCACCCGGCGGAGCTGGTGTCGGCGGCGTTCGGGCAGGCGCGGCTGCGGCAGCGGGCGCGGGCGAAGTTCGGGGCGGACGCCGACCTGATGTACTTCACGCCCAACGGCGTCGAGCAGTCCACCCGGCGCAGCGTGGCCGAGTGGCGGGCCCGCCGCTTCGCCGAGTTGGGCGTACGGCGCCTCGCCGACCTCTGCTGCGGGATCGGCGGGGACGTGCTGGCGCTGGCCCGGGCGGGCATCCAGGTGCTGGCCGTGGACAGGGACCCGGCCGCCTGCGCCGCCACGGCGGCCAACGCCGCCGCCCTGGGCCTGGCCGACCTGGTCGAGGTGGTCTGCGCGGACGTCGCCGAGGTGGACGTCACCGGCTACGACGCGGTCTTCACCGACCCGGCCCGGCGCACCGCCCGCGGCCGGGTGTTCGACCCCGAGGCGTACGCCCCGCCGCTGTCCTGGGCGATCGAGGCCGGCCGCCGCACCCCGGTCGGCGCGCTCAAGGTGGCGCCCGGCATCCCCCACGAGGCCGTCCCCGAGGACGCCGAGGCCGAGTGGGTCTCCGACCACGGGGACGTCAAGGAGGCGGTGCTCTGGTTCGGCACCAAGGCTTCCCGCCCGCACCGCGCCACCCTGCTGCCGCAGGCCGCCAGCCTCACCGGCGGAGACCTGCCCGACCCGCCGGCCGGCCCGGTCGGGCGGTACCTGTACGAGCCGGACGGCGCGGTCATCCGGGCCCACCTGGTCGCCGAGGTCGCCGAGATGGTCGACGGCCGGCTGATCGACCCGAAGATCGCCTACCTGACCTCGGACGCCCTGGTCCCCACCCCGTACGCGCACGCCTTCGAACTGACCGACGTACTGCCGTACAACGTCAAGAAGCTCAAGGCGCTGCTGCGCGAGCGCGGCGTCGGCACGGTGGTGATCAAGAAGCGCGGGATGGCGATCACCCCGGAGGAGCTGCGCCGCCAGCTCAGGCCCTCCGGGCCGAACACCGTCACGGTGATCCTCAGCCGCACCGACAACGGGCCGCTGATGATGCTCGGCCAGCCGGTGTAGCGCTGCCGGTGCAGGGCAGCGGGTGCAGCGCAGCCGGACACGGCCTAGGACGGCGCCTGGATGTAGTCCTCCAGCCGGGCCACCGAGAAGCCCTGCTCCTGGATGCGGGCCAGCAGCTCGCCGAACATCTGGGTCATCGTGGAGCCCTTGAGCTCCTTGGGGCCGCGGAAGTGCGCCAGGATGATGTCGCCCGCCTTCAGCTTGTCCCCCGACTGGTACTGCATGTCGTGGATCTGCATCGACTCGCGCCACAGCACGATCGCGCGCGGGCCGCACTGCTGCACCGAGTTGTTGAGGGTCGGGGTGTTGGCGCCGTCGCCGAAGGGCGGGCGGAACAGCAGCGGGGCGGTGCCGTACTGCTGGGTGAGCGCGGACTGCGCATCGCAGACCTCGGACTTCTGCTTCTCCGGGGAGATCTTGCTCATCACCGGGTGGTCCACGGTGTGGTTCTGGATGTGGTTGCCCAGCGCCTGGAGCGGCTTGAAGTAGCCGTAGTCGTTCTTGACGATGTCCCGGGTCAGGAACATCGAGATCGGCACCTTCAGCTCGGTGAGCATCTCGACGAACTTCGGGTCCTTCTCGGCGCCGTCGTCGATGGTGATGAAGACGACCTTGTCGGTGGTCTTCACATCGCTGAACACCGGGACGGTGCCGGTCTTCTCCAGCTTGATCGGCTTGTCGGCGGGCGGCGCGGGGGCCGGGGCGAGCGGCTTGAGGTTCCACTTCGCCCAGGCCGCGGCGTCGGCCCCGGCCGGGGCGGCGGCGCCCGGCGTGGTGGCGGCTCCGGTCGGCGCGGCGGCACCGGCGGACTGCGTCGCGGCCGCTCCCGCCGTGGTGGCGGCCGGGGCCGCGCCGCCGTCGCCTCCGCTGCCGCACGCGGTGGCGAAGGCCAGCACGGCCACCGCACCGGCCGCGTACGCCCTGGTCCTGCCCAGCCCGTCCCGGCCCAGCCCGTCCCTGTTCAGCCCGTCCCTGCTCACCCGCACCGCGCTCCCGGCTTCGTCCAGCTTTCTCTCAGCAAGCACGGTAGCGGCCGGGTCGCCGGTTCCCGAACGCCGCTACTCGACGTGCTGTTCGACGTGCTGTTCGACGTACCGCTCGACGTGCTCGCTGGTGAAGGACCAGCGGTGCACCGGGCGGCCGAGCAGCTCCTCCGGCGGGTCCGGGACGGGCACGGGCCCGCCGCTCCACCAGGTGATCAGCAGGACGCGCTCGCCGGGGGCGGAGAGCAGCTCCAGCCGTTCGAGGCCCGCCGCACCGCGCAGCGCAGGCAGGGCGAACTCCCGCGCCCAGGCGGCGAGTTCGGGCCCACGCCCGGCCGCCGCCCGGGCCTCCCACATCGCGGCGAGGGTCATGCCTCGCCGCCGCCGAGGGCGTCGTACGCCTGGTCGTGGAAGTGCCCGTGCTCAAGGTGTGCGGCGGGCACGTGGACGTCCGTCACCGGCAGCGAGGAGTCCGCCGACAGGTCGAGGGAGGACGGCGCGCGGTCGCGCCAGACCATCTCGGCGCCCAGCGCCGCCACCATCGCGCCGTTGTCGGTGCACAGGCCCGGCCGGGGCACCCGCAGCCGGATGCCGGCCCGGTCGCAGCGCTGCTGCGCCATCTCCCGCAGCCGGGAGTTGGCCGCGACGCCGCCGCCGATCATCAGGTGGTCCACGCCGTTCTCCCGGCACGCCTTGACGGCCTTGCGGGTCAGCACGTCGGTGACGGCCTCCTGGAAGGACGCGGCGACGTCGGCGACCGGCACCGGCTCGCCGGCGCGGCGCTTGGCCTCGACCCAGCGGGCGACGGCGGTCTTGAGCCCGGAGAAGGAGAAGTCGAACGCCGGGTCGTTCTTCCCGCTCAGGCCGCGCGGGAAGTGGATCGCCTTCGGGTCCCCCTCGCGGGCCGTCCGGTCGACGATCGGCCCGCCGGGGAAGCCCAGCCCGAGCACCCGGGCGACCTTGTCGAAGGCTTCGCCGGCCGCGTCGTCGATGGTCGCGCCGAGCGGGCGGACGTCGGTGGTGATGTCCTCGCTGAGCAGCAGCGAGGAGTGCCCGCCGGAGACCAGCAGGGCCATCGTCGGCGAGGGCAGGCGGCCGTGCTCCAGCTGGTCCACGCAGATGTGCGAGGCGAGGTGGTTGACCCCGTACAGCGGCTTGTCCAGCGCCCAGGCGTACGCCTTCGCCGCGCTCACCCCGACCAGCAGCGCGCCCGCCAGGCCGGGGCCGGCGGTCACGGCGATGCCGTCCAGGTCGGCGGCCTTGACCCCGGCGGTGTCCAGGGCGCGCCGGATGGTCGGGACCATCGCCTCCAGGTGGGCGCGGCTGGCGATCTCCGGGACGACGCCGCCGAAGCGGGCGTGGTCGTTGACGCTGGAGGCGACCGCGTCGGCCAGCAGCGTGGTGCCGCGCACGATGCCGACGCCGGTCTCGTCGCAGGAGGTCTCGATGCCGAGGACGAGCGGTTCGTCAGCCATGGTGGAGGTCCTCAATGTCCTTCGGTTCGGTGCTCGGGTGGTCGAGGCGCATCACCAGCGCGTCGACGTTGGCGGGCTGGTAGTAGCCGCGCCGGATGCCCACCGGCTGGAAGCCGTACCGCTCGTACAGCCGCTGGGCACGCGGGTTGTCCACCCGGACCTCCAGCAGCAGCTCGGTACAGTCGCGCCGGGCGGCCTCCCGGATCAGGTCGACGAGCAGGGCCGCGCCGAGGCCCGTGCCCTGGTGGCGCCCGGCGACGGCGATGGTCTGGACGTCGCCCTCGCCGGCGACGGCCATCAGCCCGGCGTAGCCGACGACCGTGCCGTCCCCGGTGGTGGCGACGGTGTAGTGGCGGGTGCCGCCGGGGTGGGCCTCGGCCAGCTCGGACCAGTACATCCCGTGGGACCAGGAGTCCTCGGGGAAGAGCTCCAGCTCCAGGCCCATCACCGGCTCGATGTCCCACCAGCGCATCGGGCGAAGGGTGGTGCCGTGCTTCACGCCGGGAGCACCGCCTTGCCCCCTAGAACCGTCTTGTAGGCAGCGGGCACCTGGGCGTCCGGGCGGCGCAGGTAGAGCGGGACGTTAGGCAGCAGCTCGCGCCCGGCGGCCAGTTCGGCGGCGGCGAAGCCCGCCAGGGCTCCGGCCGAGACGTGCTCGGGGCCGTGCCCGCCCGGGAAGCTGTCGGGGTAGAGGAGCGCGCCGGCGCCGACCGCGCGGGCCGCGGGCGTCAGCTCGGCCGGGCGGTCCACGCCCGGGCCCTCGACGCGGCGGCCCTCGGCGTCGTAGGAGGCCCAGTAGACCTCCTTGCGGCGCGCGTCGGTCGCCACCGTGAAGGGCTCACCGGTCAGGCCCTCGGCGCGGGCCTGGAAGGCGATCGCGTCCAGGGTGCAGACGCCGTGCACGGGCAGCCCGAGGGCGTCGCCGAGCGCGGCGGCCGTCACCAGGCCGACCCGCAGGCCCGTGTACGGGCCCGGGCCGACGCCCACCGCGATGCCGGTCAGCGCGTGTTTGTCCACCCCGGCCGCCTTCAGCACCTGGTCGATGGCGGGCAGCAGCAGTTCGCCGTGGCGCCTGGCGTCGACCTGGTGGGTCTCGGCGAGGACGGCCGTGCCGTCATGGACGGCGGCGGTGACGGCGGGGGTTGCGGTGTCGAACGCGAGCAGCAGCACGGGTCAAGGTTAGACCGAGGTTGCTCCGACCGGCCGATCGCAGAGGTGTACCGGTCGGGAACACACTTCCGAGGCGCTGCGAACCGCGCGGAAGGACCTGGCACGATTGGGCGGGTACGTAACGGGACGGCGGCGGGAGCGGCACGGTGGCGAAGATGGGTCCTGGAGTGGTGGTCACGGGGCTGACCCTGGGGGCCCTGGCGGTGGTGAGCCTGCTGGCCTTCCAGGCCAACGGCGCCCAGGACCGGGCCGGCGGCGCCAAGCCCGTCGTCAGCACCCCGGCCACCAGCGGCCCCGCCTCGGCGGCGCCCAGCGCCACCCCGACGCCGACCGCCCCGACGCTGCCGGCCTCCTCGGGCACCGGCCTGCGGGTGGTCTACTCGGTGAGCGGCCACTACGTCTGGCTGATCGACCCCAGGAAGAACCCGCAGGTCGCGGCCGCCTTCCCGGTCACCCCGGGCTCGATCGAGCCGACCCCCGGCAGCTACTCGGTGTACAGCCGCACCGCGACCGGCACCGGGACGGACCACAAGGCGATCGAGCACGTGGTGCGGTTCGCGCAGCAGAACGGCGTGGTGTTCGGCTTCAGCGCGGCCGTGGACGGCAGCACGCCGACCGTCGACCCGACCTCCAAGACCGGCGGCATCCGCAGCAGCCGGCAGGACGCCCAGCTGCTCTGGGACTTCGCGACCAACGGCGTGAAGGTGGTCGTGGTCGCCTGAGGCCGACTGCGCGACTACGCGGCCCGGGGCGCCTGCGCCTCGGGCCGTTCCGCTGCACGACCACGGGCCGGCCGGGGCTCCGGTTCGGGCGGGGTGGACACCGCCTCGGCGGCCGCGCAGGCGGCCAGCAGCGCCCGCATCGACTCCCCCGGTGCGCGACGGGCGGACTCTCCGGCCCCGGCGGGGCGCACGGCGCGCTCCGGGGCGGGGGTGGTGCTCGACATGGAGCCTCCCTAGTTAGGCAGACCTAACCGCAGCAACCATCCCACCACGCCCGGCACCTCTGCCGCAACACCTTGCCGACAGCCTGTCGGTAAAACGGCGTACGCGCCGCCGCGGGCGGCGTACGGCGCGGGCACACGCCGTACGGCTCACGCGCGCGCCGTACGGCTCAGGCGAGCGCCCCCAGCTCGACGCCCGTCCAGCGCGGGCCGATCCCGGTCAGCAGCACCCGGCGCGGGTCGTGGTCCTCCCCGGCGTCGTCGCCGATCGCCCGCTCGATCCGCACCTCCAGCCGGTCCTCCGACAGTCGCTCGACCTTGCCCTCGCCCCACTCGACCACGATCACCGACTCCGGCAGCGAGACGTCCAGGTCGAGGTCCTCCATCTCGTCCAGGTCCCCGCCCAGTCGGTACGCGTCCACGTGCACCAGCGCCGGGCCCCCGACCAGCGACGGGTGCACCCGGGCGATCACGAAGGTCGGCGAGGTCACCGCCCCGCGCACCCCCAGCCCCTCCCCCAGGCCCCGGGTCAGCGTCGTCTTCCCCGCGCCCAGCTCGCCGGAGAGCAGCACGAGGTCCCCCGGGCGCAGCAGCGCGGCCAGCTCCCGGCCGAGCCGGCCCATCCGCTCCGGGGTGGGGACGGTGAGAGTGGCGTGCGAGCCCATGCGGTTCCAGTCCTTCGGTCCGTACCGGCGCACCGCCTTCCGGGCGCCACCGCTACCGTGCCACATCGCCGCCCGCGCGCGCTCGGGGTGTCGTTTCGTCCGACTGTGAACGGCTTTCAGCGGATGCGTGACGCCCACGAACCACCCCCCGGTTTCATGGGATTCTCATGATGCCGTACGGTCCTTTCATCCGTACCGGATGCGAGCGGGGGGCTCGTAGCTGGAGACACCCCTGCCTGTCCGGACCCAAATCGCCCCGGGCCGCACAGGCCCCGGGGCCGGCTACGCAGAGGTCCCATTCATGAAGCTCCGCCGCGGTTTCGCGATACCGACTGCCGCCGTCATCGCCTCGGCCGCCGTCATCGCCGCCGCCCCGATCGCCTCCGCCGAGTCCCCGGCGCCCACGGCGACCACCGGTGCGAGCGCCGCGCCGACCGCGACCACCAGCGCGTCCACCGCCGCCTCTCCGGCCGCGACGCCCAGCGCGTCCGCTTCGGCTTCGGCTTCGACTTCCGCCACGGCCACGGCCACGGCGACCACCAAGCCCACCACCAGCACCAGCCCGGCCCCGACCGGTGAGCTGACCCTGCCGAAGATCACGGTCAAGGGCTTCCCGACCACCGTCGTCCCGGGCGCCCCGGCCGTCGAGTTCAGCGCCGAGGTCGCCAACGTCTCCGGTCACGAGTCGGCCGTCTTCCCGTACCTGATCGTCGCGACCGAGCACAACAAGATCACCAACGCTCAGATCAAGCTGCAGTACCAGGACCCCGACACCAAGGCGTGGAAGGACGCCACCCCGGACACCGGCACCGACAAGGCCCGCGTGCTGGACCTCGGCGACGAGGGCTTCTACCTCAACAAGGACGAGAAGCTGACGTTCCAGCTGAAGCTGGCCGTCACCGCCGACACCGAGGCCGACGCCGCCGCCTCCGCGCTGGGCGCCGCCTACATCGAGAAGGGCAACGAGAAGGTCGGCTTCCCGGCGAGCGCGGTCACCCCGTTCACCATCGGCAAGGCCGGCACCAACGCCGGTGGCGGCACCCCGGTCACCGTGCCGGACGCCAAGGGCAAGAAGCCCTCCGGTGACGCCGTCGCCAAGGCCAAGTCCAAGGCCGGCGCCCGTGCCGGCAACCTGGCCGAGACCGGTGGCGGCAGCAACACCACCGCCATCGCCCTGACCGGTGCCGCTGTCGTCGCCCTCGGCGCCGGCACCCTGGTCTTCCTGCGTCGCCGCAAGGCCGGCGCGAGCGCCTGATAGCGCCTGCCATCGCCCGACCGAACCGGCCCGGCACCTTTCGGGGTGTCGGGCCTCGGCGTTTCCCGAGGTCTACGCCAGGTCGAGGACGGAGGCCGGCGGCTCGCCCGCCCCGCAGAACGCCGCGGCGCGCCTGAGCAGCACCGCCAGCTCGTGGTCGACCAGCTCCGGCCGCTCCAGCATCACCAGGTGCCCGGCGCCCTCGACCACCACCAGCTCCGCCTCCGGCAGCCGCTCGGCCATCGCCTCGCTGTGCGCCGCCGGGGTCAGCAGGTCCTTCGTCCCGGCCAGGATCAGCGCCGGCAGGCCCCGCACGGCGGCCAGCGCCGCGTACTTCTCGTGCGCGCCGAACACCGGGTAGAACTCGGCGACCACGTCGATCGGCGTGGCGTCCAGCAGTTGCTCGGCGAAGCGCACCACGCCCGGATCGACGTCCTTGCCCCCGAACGAGAACCGCCGGTAGAACACCGCCGCCACCTCCGAGCCCAGCCGCCTGGTCGCCTCCACCAGCTCCACCTGACGGCCCAGCAGCCGCACCACCCCGGGCGCGACCTTCTTGAACAGCTTCGCCCCGGCCTTCGGCAGCCCGAGGCTCACCTCGTTCCAGTCCCCGGCCAGGGTGCCGATCAGCGCGACCCCGGCGACCCGCTCGCGGAACAGGTCCGGCCGCCGGTCGGCCAGCGCCATCACCGTCATCCCGCCCATCGAGTGCCCCACCAGCACCAGCGGCCCGCTCGGCGCGACGGCGTCCAGCACCGCCTCGAGGTCCCCGCCCAACTGGTCGATGCTCGCCGGCTCCCCCGCCAGGTACGAGCGGGAGCGCTCGGAACGGCCGTGGCTGCGCTGGTCCCAGAACACCAGCCGCAGGCCCTCGCGCAGCGCGGCGCGCTGGAAGTGCCAGCTGTCCTGGTTGAGGCAGTAGCCGTGGCAGAACACCACCGTCAGCTGGTCCTCGTCCCCGCTCTCCCAGCCGGTGCCGTCCAGCTCCACGTACAGCTCGGTGCCGTCCGGGGCGGCCACCGTCAGCGGGCGGCCGCGCAGGGAGCCGTACGGGGCGCCGGCGTCCAGTTCCGCCCGGGCGCGGCGGCGCGTCGCCCGTCCGACCGTCAGCCGTTCGATCGCCACCCCGGCGGCCGCGCCGGCCGCCAGCACGCCGACCGAGATCCCGATCACGCCCGCCCGGCTCACCCCGCCGGCGGCCTTGGCCACCGCCGTCACCGGGCTGCTCCCGTCGGGCGTGCCGGTCATGCCGGCAGGCCCTCGGTGTGCTCGGCGCCCAGGTAGCGGCGGGGCACCCGGGCACCGATCCGGGTGACGATCTCGTACGAGATGGTCCCGGCGGCGCGGGCCCAGTCCTCGGCGGTCGGCTCGCCGCGGTCGCCGTTGCCGAACAGCAGCACCTCCTCGCCGATCGCGGGGGTGTCGCCGCCGAGGTCCACCACGAACTGGTCCATCGCGACCCGGCCGGCCGCCGTACGCCACTTGCCGCCGACCTGCACCGGGCCGGAGCCGCTGGCGTGGCGCGGGATGCCGTCGCCGTAGCCGACCGGGACGAGGCCCAGGGTCGTCGGGCCGGGCGTCGTGTAGTGGTGGCCGTAGCTCACCCCGTGCCCGCCGGGCACGTGCTTGACCAGCGCCAGCCGGGCCGTCAGCGCCATCACCGGGCGCAGCCCGAAGTCCGCCGGCGAACCGACCTCCGGCACCGGCGAGAGCCCGTACGCGGCCAGGCCCGTACGGACGAGGTCGTAGTGCGCCTCCGGCAGCAGCAGGGTGGCCGGGGAGTTCGCGAGGTGGCGCACCTCGGGGCGCAGCCCGGCGGCCTCCGCCGTGGCCAGCGCGGTGCGGAACGAGTCCTGCTGCGCCCGGATGGACGGGTGGCCGGGCTCGTCGGCGGCGGCGAAGTGCGACCAGACGCCGACGACGGTCAGCAGCCCGTCCGTCTCGGCGCGGCGGGCGGCCTCCACCAGGCGCGGCCAGTCGTGCGGCTGGCAGCCGTTGCGGCCCAGCCCGGTGTCGGCCTTGAGGTGGACCCGCGCCGGGATGCCCGTCTCGCGGACGGCCGGGAGCAGTTCGTCCAGCGCCCACATGCCGCTGACGGAGATGTCCAGCCCGGCGCGCAGGGCCTCGCGCCACGGGCCTCCGGGCGTCCACAGCCAGCACAGGATGCGCGCCTGCTCGGGGCGGATGCCCGCGGCGCGCAGCGCGAGCGCCTCCTCCGGCGTGGCGCAGCCCAGCCAGCCGACCCCGTGCGCGACCGCCGCCCGGGCACACTCGACCGCCCCGTGGCCGTAGGCGTCCGCCTTGACCGCGAGCATCACCGAGGCGGCGCCGATGCGCGCCCGCAGCGCGTCCAGGTTGCCGCGCAGGGCCGCCAGATCGATGGTCGCCTCGGCCCGAACGCCTTCGGTGAGGGTGGCTGTGCCGGTCGTGTTCGCTGTTGTCATCAGGGTCAGTCTCCCAGACGTCCCGGAGTCCTCGCCGAACGGCCCAACGGCCGGGCCTCCGTCCCCCACACCGGATACCCGCGCCGACCTGCGACGAAGCACTCGCCCACCCTTCCCAGGACGCCGGGAACGGACGCCCCGGTTCCGCGCGGCGGCCGTACGGGCTACGCCTCGCGCACCGCGCGCCAGGCGGCCGGGAGGGCTTCGGCCACCGCCGTCGCGGTCACCGGGGCGCCCGGGGTGCCCGCGGCCTCGCGGCCGGCCAGGCCGTGGAGGTAGGCGGCCACCGAGGCGGCGTCCAGGGGCGGGAGGCCCGAGGCGAGCAGGGAGCCGGCGAGGCCCGCGAGGACGTCCCCGCTGCCGGCCGTGGCGAGCCAGGAGGTGCCGGTGGGATTCACCCGGACGGCGCCGCCCGGGTCGGCGATCACCGTGGTGGATCCCTTCAGCAGCACCGTGGCCCGGTAGGCCGCCGCGAGGCGCCGGGCGGTGGCGAGCCGGGTGGCGGCCAGGTCGGCGGCGGCGGGCGGGGCGCCGCCCTCCGCACCGGCGAGCAGCCGGGCGGCCTCGCCGGTGTGCGGGGTGAGCAGGGTGGGCGCGGTGCGGCCGGCCAGGGTGGCGGGGCCGAGGCGGCCCAGCTCCGTCAGCGCGTCCGCGTCGACCAGCACCGGGACGTCGCTCGCCAGCGCCTCGGCCAGCGCCTGCCGGGCGCCCTCGCCGCCGCCCGGCCCGACCACCCACGCCTGAACCCGCCCGGCCCCGGCGGGCCCGCCCTCCGTCACCAGGGTCTCGGGGAAGCGCCGCACGACCTCCTCCGCCGCCGTGCCGACGTACCGTACGGCGCCCGCGCCCCCGCGCAGCGCCCCGGCGACGGCCAGCAGCGCCGCCCCCGGGTAGGTCGCCGAGCCGGCCGCCACCCCGACCACGCCGCGCCGGTACTTGTCGCTCTCCGCGCCCGGCCGCGGCAGCAGGGCCGCCGCGTCCGCGTGCTGCAGGGCCGTCAGCTCCGGCTGCGGCAGCGCCAGCCCGATGTCCACCAGCTGCACGGCGCCCGCGCAGGAGGCCCCGGGGTCGATCAGCACCCCCGGCTTGTACGTGCCGAAGCAGACCGTGACGTCCGCGCGCAGCACCGCGCCGGGCACCTCCCCGGTGTCCGCGTCCACCCCGCTGGGCAGGTCCACCGCCACCACCACCCCGCTGCGCCGCGCCTCGGCGTACGGGACGGCCTCGGGGCGCAGCCCGCCCCGCCCGCCGATGCCGACGATCCCGTCGAGGACGAGGTCCGCGCGTGAGAAGTCGGCCAGACCGACCTCCCGCTCCAGCGTCACCCGCCCCCCGGCCGCCCTCAGCGCGCCCAGCCCGCCTTGATGCGCCTTCCCCGGCGACAGCAGCACCGCCGTCACCCGCGCCCCGCGCCGGGCCAGCGCCGCCCCGGCGTACAGCGCGTCACCCCCGTTGTCCCCACTCCCGGCGAGCACCGTCACCCGAGCGCCGTACACCCGCCCCCGACGCCCCTTCAACAGCCGCACACACGTAGCGGCGAGCCCGGCCGCCGCCCGCTGCATCAGCGTGCCCTCCGGCAGCCGCGCCATCAGCTCCGCCTCGGCGGCCCGAACAGTTTCCACAGGGTGTGCATGACGCATGGGAGGGACTCCTTCGGCGGTCGGCTACTGCCGACGCTAGCCCGCGTCACCACCCCACGGGAGGCGGGCCTACGGCACACTTCGAGTGACAACCACTTCGATCCCCCGCCGGTGTCGGTCCGTACGCCTACCTTGTGGCTCGGCACGGACCCACAGGAGGGAGAAGGGCCATGGTCGCCATGCCAGCAGTCGAGCGCCTCGTCGGCCCGGAGGAGGTCCTCCAGGCATTCCTGAAGCTGGACACGCCGCCGGGTTTCAAGGCAGAGCTCATCGAAGGGGACATCGTCGTGACGCCACCGCCGGACGGAGAACACGAGTCCGCGTTCGCGCTCCTCAACCGGCAGTTCATGCGCAAGGCCGAAGCCGAGTTCGACCTCTATGGCACCAAGGGCCTGATCGTGCCGACCGGGCGCTTCATCCCCGACGGCACCATCGCCCCCGTCGGCCACTTCCTGAACGCGGATTCCTGGGCGGACCCGGCTGGCGTCCTCCTGGTCTTCGAGGTGACATCGACCAACCCGACCAAGGACCGCGAGCAGAAGCGCCGGGGCTACGCCGCCGCCGGCATCCCCTGCTACCTCCTGGTCGACCGCAGTAAAGGCATGGTCACGCTCTTCACCGAGCCGAAGGGAGACGACTACCTCGCCAGGAACGAGGTCCCCTTCGGCAAGCCGCTCGACCTGCCCGCCCCGTTCTCCTTCACCCTCGACACGGCGCCCCTGCGGTAGCTACCGCAGGGGCGCCGTGGGGCAGCGGGTGACTACTCGACGGTGACGGACTTCGCCAGGTTGCGCGGCTGGTCGACCTCGTGGCCCTTGGCCGTGGCCAGCTCGCAGGCGAAGACCTGGAGCGGGACGGTGGAGACCAGCGGCTGGAGCAGGGTCGGGGTGACCGGGATGCGGATCAGGTGGTCGGCGTAGGGGACGACGGCCTCGTCGCCCTCCTCGGCGATCACGATGGTGCGGGCGCCCCGGGCGCGGATCTCCTGGATGTTGGAGACGATCTTGTCGTGCAGGATCGACCGGCCGCGCGGGGACGGCACGACCACCACGACCGGCAGCCCCTCCTCGATGAGGGCGATCGGGCCGTGCTTGAGCTCGCCCGCCGCGAAGCCCTCGGCGTGCATGTAGGCGAGCTCCTTGAGCTTGAGCGCGCCCTCCAGGGCCACCGGGAAGCCGACGTGACGGCCGAGGAAGAGGACCGAGCGCGCGTCGGCCAGGGAGCGGGCGAGTTCGCGCACCGGCTCCATGGTCTCCAGCACCTGCTCGACCTGCCTCGGCGCGTCGCCGAGCTCGCGGATGACGGCGAAGATCTCGTCGCCCCACTTGGTGCCGCGCACCTGCCCCAGGTAGAGGGCGACCAGGTAGCAGGCGACCAGCTGGGTGAGGAACGCCTTGGTGGACGCGACCGCGACCTCCGGCCCGGCGTGGGTGTAGAGCACCGCGTCCGACTCGCGCGGGATGGTCGAGCCGTTGGTGTTGCAGATCGCCAGCACCTTGGCGCCCTGCTCGCGGGCGTGCCGCAGCGCCATCAGGGTGTCCATGGTCTCGCCGGACTGCGAGATGGCGATGACCAGCGTGCCCGGGCCCATGATCGGGTCGCGGTAACGGAACTCCGAGGCGACCTCGACCTCGCAGGGGATGCGGGTCCAGTGCTCGATCGCGTACTTGGCGATCATGCCGGCGTGGAACGCCGTGCCGCAGGCGACGATGACGACCTTGTCGACGGAGCGCAGCTCGGCGTCCGAGATGCGCAGCTCGTCGAGGGTGAGCCGCCCGTCGGTGCCGATGCGGCCGAGGAGGGTGTCGGCGACGGCCTTCGGCTGCTCGGCGATCTCCTTGAGCATGAAGTAGTCGTAGCCGCCCTTCTCGGCGGCGGAGGCGTCCCAGTCGACGTGGTACTCGCGCACCTCGGCCTCGGTGCCGTCGAAGTTGGTGACGGTCACGCCGTCGCGGCGCAGCTCGACGACCTGGTCCTGGCCCAGCTCGATCGCCTCACGGGTGTGCGCGATGAACGCGGCCACGTCGGAGGCGAGGAAGTTCTCGCCCTCGCCGCGCCCGACGACCAGCGGCGAGTTGCGGCGGGCGCCGACGACGACACCGGGGGCGTCCGCGTGGACGGCGACGAGGGTGAAGGCGCCGTCGAGCCGGCGGCAGACGACCCGCATGGCCTCGGCGAGGTCGCCTTCGTAGACCTCGCCGAGCAGGTGGGCGACGACCTCGGTGTCGGTCTCGGAGCGCAGGGTGTGGCCGCGCTCGGCGATCTCCGCGCGCAGCTGGGCGAAGTTCTCGATGATGCCGTTGTGCACCACGGCGACCTTGAGGTGGTCGTCGAAGTGGGGGTGGGCGTTGGCATCGGTCGGTCCGCCGTGGGTGGCCCAACGGGTGTGGCCGATGCCGGTGGTGCCGCCGGGAAGAGGGGTCTCGGCGAGGGACTTCTCCAGGTTCGCGAGCTTGCCGGCCCGCTTGTCGGTGACGAGACCCCACTGCCCGGAGGGGTCCTGCGCCTGTACCGCGACACCGGCCGAGTCGTAACCCCGGTATTCCAGTCGCTGCAAGCCTGCGATGACGACGTCGAGGGCGGACTGCGCGCCCACGTATCCAACAATTCCGCACATGCGTGCCAGCATAAGGGCGGTTTCGCGGCACTTTTCCCGGCACTCCGGAACGCTGGGTGACCGACACCACAGCCACCGTGAACGGCGCTACGGCTCACAATGGAGCATGTGCTGACCGAACTCTGTACGCGGGGCGCCGCCACGGCCGGCCCGTCACCGTCCCCCTACGTGGACCTCAGCCGGGCCGAGTGGAGCGCGCTGCGCGAGCGTACGCCGCTGCCGCTGACGGCCGAGGAGGTGGAACGGCTGCGTGGCCTCGGTACCGCCCTCGACCTGGACGAGGTCCGCGACGTCTACCTACCGCTGTCCCGGCTGCTGAACCTGTACATCCACGCCACGCACGACCTGCGCGGGGCCCTGGGCACGTTCCTGGACACCCCGGACACCGAGCGGACCCGGACGCCGTTCATCATCGGCGTGGCCGGCTCCGTCGCGGTCGGCAAGTCCACCACCGCCCGCCTGCTCCAGGCCCTGCTGGCCCGCTGGCCGGAGCACCCCCGGGTGGAGCTGGTGACGACGGACGGCTTCCTGCTGCCCAACGCCGAGCTGCGCCGCCGCGGCCTGATGGCCCGCAAGGGCTTCCCCGAGTCGTACGACCGCCGGGCGCTGATGCGCTTCGTCGCGGACGTGAAGGCGGGCAAGGACCGCGTCACCGCGCCGGTGTACTCGCACCTGGTGTACGACATCGTGCCGGACCAGCACCTCACCGTGGAGCGCCCGGACATCCTGATCGTCGAGGGCCTGAACGTGCTCCAGCCGGCCCTGCCCGGCACGGACGGGCGCACCCGCCTCGCGGTGGCCGACTACTTCGACTTCTCGATCTACGTGGACGCCCGCACCGACGACATCGAGCACTGGTACCTGGACCGCTTCCGCAAGCTGCGCCGGACGGCCTTCCAGGACCCGAACTCCTACTTCCAGCGCTTCACCGAGGTGCCGGAGGAGGAGGCGATGGAGTACGGCCGCCAGGTCTGGCGCACCATCAACAAGCCCAACCTGCTGGAGAACGTGCTGCCCACCCGCGGCCGGGCCACCCTGATCCTGCAGAAGGGCCAGGACCACAAGGTCCGCCGGGCGCTGCTGCGCAAGCTCTGAACGTACGCCGAAGGGCCCCGCACGGAGCGGGGCCCTTCGGCGTACGGACGGGCACTCAGCCCAGGTGCGTCCGGACGGCCTCGGCGAGCGTCTGCGCGACGGTCTCCGCCTGCGCGGCGTCGGCCGCCTCGACCATCACCCGCACCAGCGGCTCGGTGCCGGACGGGCGCAGCAGCACCCGGCCGGTGTCGCCCAGCTCCGCCTCGGCGGAGGCGACGGCGGCGGCCAGCTCGGTGCTGGACCTCACCCGGGACTTGTCGACGCCCTTGACGTTGATCAGCACCTGCGGCAGCCGGGTCATCACGGCGGCGAGGTCGGCCAGCGGCTGCTTGGTGGCGGCCAGGCGGGCGCCGAGCATCAGGCCGGTGAGGGTGCCGTCGCCGGTGGTGGCGTGGTCGAGCAGGATGACGTGGCCGGACTGCTCGCCGCCGAGCGCGAAGCCGTGCTCCTTCATCGACTCGAGCACGTACCGGTCGCCGACGGCCGTCTCGACCAGCTCGACGCCCTCGCGGCGCATCGCCAGCTTGAAGCCGAGGTTGGACATGACGGTGGCCACGGCGGTGTTGCGCCGCAGGGTGCCGGCCTCCTTCATGGCGACGGCGAGGATGGCGATGATCTGGTCGCCGTCCACCTCGTTGCCGTCGGCGTCGGCGGCCAGGCAGCGGTCGGCGTCGCCGTCGAGGGCGATGCCGAGGTCGGCCCGGTGCTCCTTCATGGCGGCGCGCAGCCGGTCCAGGTGGGTGGAGCCGACGCCGTCGTTGATGTTGAGGCCCGTCGGCTCGGCGCCCAGGGTGTGGACGACCTCGGCGCCGGCGCGGGCGAAGGCTTCGGGGGCGACGTACGCGGCGGCGCCGTGGGCGCCGTCGATGACGACCTTGATGCCGTCGAGGCGGTTGGGCAGCACGCCGATCAGGTGGGCGACGTACTTGTCGAAGCCCTCGGTGTACTCGCGCACCCGGCCGACCGCGGCGCCGGTGGGGCGGTTCCAGTCCTCGCCGCCGGCAGTGTGCTTGCGGTAGTGCGACTCGATCGCGTCCTCGATGCGGTCGTCCAGCTTGTGGCCGCCGCGGGCGAGGAACTTGATGCCGTTGTCGGGCATGGCGTTGTGGCTGGCGGAGAGCATCACGCCGAAGTCGGCGCCCAGCGCGCCGGTGAGGTACGCCACGGCCGGGGTGGGCAGCACGCCGACCCGCAGGACGTCGACGCCGGCGCTGGCCAGGCCCGCGATGACGGCGGCTTCCAGGAACTCCCCCGAGGCACGCGGATCACGGCCGACCACCGCGACGGGCCGGTGCCCGTCGAAGGCGCCGGCCTCGCCGAGCACGTGCGCGGCCGCGACCGACAGCCCGAGCGCCAGCTCGGCCGTCAGCCCCTCGTTGGCCACCCCGCGAACGCCGTCCGTACCGAAGAGTCGTCCCACTGTCCGTCCTCCATCACCATGCTCGGAACCCGATCGTTGACCCGGCCGCCGCACGATAGCCGGGGAACACGTCGCCCCGGAGTACACGGGGTACTCCGGGGCGACGGTTTTCGCGCATCCAGGGGGTGTGCTGCCGCCAGGGCGGTACGCACCCCCGGGGGTCGCGATTAGCGCTTGCTGTACTGCGGCGCCTTGCGGGCCTTCTTGAGACCGGCCTTCTTGCGCTCGACGGCGCGGGCGTCACGGGTCAGGAAGCCGGCCTTCTTGAGGGCGCCGCGGTTGTTGTCCACGTCGGCCTCGTTCAGGGCACGGGCCACGCCGAGGCGCAGCGCGTAAGCCTGGCCGGAGACGCCGCCACCGCTGATGCGGGCGACGACGTCGTAACGGCCGTCAAGCTCGAGGAGCTTGAAGGGCTCGTTCACGGTCTGCTGGTGCACCTTGTTGGGGAAGTAGCCCTCGAGGGTGCGGCCGTTGATCTTCCACACGCCGGTGCCGGGGACGATGCGCACGCGGGCGATCGCCTCCTTGCGACGGCCGAGGCCGGCGCCCGGGGTGGCCTCGCCGAAGCGACCGGCCAGCGACTCGGAGGTGTAGCTCTCCTCGGAGGTGTACTCGCCCTCGACGGCCTCAACGGCCTCGTCGAAGTCGACCTCAAGGGTTTCAGTGGTCTCGGCCACGATGTTCCTCAGCTCTTTCAGTGTTGGGGGGCTTGGTGGCCGAATTACTGCGCGACCTGGGTGATCTCGAACGGCACCGGCTGCTGGGCAGCGTGGGGGTGCTGGTCGCCCGAGTAGACCTTCAGCTTCGAGAGCATCTGACGGCCCAGGCTGTTCTTGGGGATCATGCCCTTGATGGCCTTCTCGACGGCCTTCTCCGGGTTGTTCGCCAGCAGGTCGTCGTAGCGCACCGAGCGCAGACCGCCCGGGAAGCCCGAGTGGCGGTAGGCCAGCTTCTGGGTCTTCTTGTTACCGGACAGGTGCACCTTGTCGGCGTTGATGATGATGACGAAGTCACCAGTGTCAACGTGCGGCGCGTAGATCGCCTTGTGCTTGCCCCGGAGGAGGTTGGCGGCCTGGGAGGCCAGGCGGCCGAGCACGACGTCGGTCGCGTCGATGACGTGCCACTGACGCTGGACGTCGCCGGGCTTGGGGCTGTACGTACGCACGGTCGTAGCCTTCGCTTTTCAGTGAGTGAGTCCTGACAGGAGCACCCGGACGGAAGAGCAGCCTGGTCACCCTTGGACGCAATTCAAGGGGGACCGCTGGTCGTCGACCTGATGTCTCCGGCGTACCGACCTCTCACGTGAGATAGAGCGAGCCAATACGCACATCAAGCGTCCAGATTACCGGGCGGGCCGGTACGGGTCAAAAATCCCCGAACCGGCCCACCGTCGTCACTCAGCGTTCGCGCTCGACCCGGGTGACGTCCCAGACCGGTTCGGTGGACTCGAACACCTTCCCGTCGGCCCCGAAGACCAGGAAACGGTCGAAGGTCTTCGCGAACCACCGGTCGTGGGTGACGCACAGGACGGTGCCCTCGAACGCCTCCAGACCGGCCTGCAGCGCCTCGGCGCTCTCCAGGTCCAGGTTGTCGGTCGGCTCGTCGAGCAACAGGGCCGTCACGCCGTCGAGTTCGAGCTTGAGGATCATCAGCCGGGCCTGCTGCCCGCCGGACAGCGACTCGAACTTCTGCTCCTCCTGCCGGTCCAGCTCGTACCGGCGCAGCGCGCCCATCGCGGCGCCGCGGCTGAGCGCGTGCTCCTCCTCGATGATCGAGCGGACGGTGCGGCCGAACAGCTCCGGGTGGGCGTGGGTCTGCCGGAAGTGCCCGGGGACGACGCGGGCGCCGAGCTTCCAACTCCCGCTGTGCGCCACGGTTTCGTCTCCGGCCAGCAGCCGCAGCAGGTGCGACTTGCCGGCGCCGTTGGCCCCCAGCACGCCGACCCGCTCGCCGTAGAAGACCTCCAGGTCGAAGGGCTGCATCAGCCCGGTGAGCTCCAGCCGCTCCATGGTGAAGGCCCGCACGCCCGTACGGCCGCCCTTGAGGCGCATGGTGATGCTCTGCTCGCGCGGGGGCTCCTCCGGCCGTCCGGCCTCCTCGAACTTCTTGAGTCGGGTCTGGGCGGCGGCGTAGCGGGTGGCCAGCGCGTGGCTGACGGCGGCGGCCTGACGCAGGGTGACGACGAGCTTCTTGAGCTTGGCGTGCTCCTCGTCCCAGCGGCGGCCCAGCTCCTCGAAGCGGGCGAAGCGGTCCTTGCGGGCCTCGTGGAAGGAGTCGAAGCCGCCGCCGTGCACCCAGACGCTGCTGCCGGCCGCGCCGGACTCCACGGAGATGATCTTGTCGGCGGTCTTCGACAGCAGCTCGCGGTCGTGCGAGATGTACAACACGGTCTTCGAGGTGGCCTTGATGGCCTCCTCCAGCCAGCGCTTGGCCGGGACGTCCAGGTAGTTGTCGGGCTCGTCGAGCAGCAGCACCTCTTCGGGGCCCCGCAGCAGGGCCTCCAGGACCAGGCGCTTCTGCTCGCCGCCGGAGAGGGTGTTCAGGCCGCGCCACTGGGCCTTGTCGAAGGGCACGCCCAGGGCCGCCGTGGTGCAGACGTCCCAGTCGGTCTCGTAGTCGTAGCCGCCGACGTCGGCCCAGTCGGAGAGCGCCTGGGCGTAGGCCATCTGCGTCTTCTCGTCGTCCTGGGCGATCATGGCCAGCTCGGCCGCGTCCACCGCGCGGGCGGCGACGGCGATGCGCTCGGGGGCGACGGAGACCAGCAGGTCGCGCACCGAGGCGTCGGCGGGCAGGGCGCCCGGGGTGTTCTGCTGGTCCTCGCGGCCGGTGGTGCCGACGAACTGGCGCATCACGCCGAGCCCGCCGCTGATCGTCACCGAGCCGCCGTGCGGCTGGATGTCGCCCGCGATCATGCGCAGCAGGGTGGTCTTCCCGGCCCCGTTGGCGCCGACCAGGGCGACCGCGGAGCCCTCGCCGACCCGGAAGGACGCGTCGTCGAACAGCACCCGCCCGTCCGGCAGGTAGTACTCAAGGTGCGAAATCTCGACGTGTCCCATGCGGACGATTGTCCCAAGCGGACGCGCCGGGCCAAAACCGATTAACCGACGGCCGCCGGCTGCCCCGGCAGGGTGCGCATGCGGCGGGCCTGCCGGTTGCGCTCGGCCAGCTGGTCGTCCGGCGGGTAGCCGACCTCCTCCAGCGTCAGCCCGTACGGCCGGATCACGTTGACTGCGGAGTTGCGCACGCCGCCCGCCAGCACCTCGCCGGGGAACTCCACCGGCCGGTGCCCGTCGCCGACCAGCAGCATCGCGCCGACCAGCGCCCGGACCATGTTGTGGCAGAAGGCGTCGGCCCGGACGGTGGCGACCGCGAGCGAGCCCTCCTGGCTCGCGTAGGCGTCCACCGGGACGCGGTCCCAGTGCAGCTCCAGCAGGGTGCGGATGGTGGTGGCGCCCTCGCGCTTCTTGCAGTACGCCGCGAAGTCGTGCTCGCCGAGCAGCAGCTTCGCCGCGGCGTTCATCTTCTCGACGTCCAGGGGCCGGTCGTGCCAGAGCACGTGCCCGCGCAGCAGCGGGTCGACGCCGCCGGGGTGGTCGGCGACGCGGTAGGCGTAGCGGCGCCAGATCGCCGAGAAGCGGGCGTCGAACCCGGCCGGCGCCTCGCCGACCCGGTAGATCCGCACGTCCCCGGGGAGCCGGCCGGCGAGGCGCCGCAGCAGCTTCTCCCGGTGGGCCTCCCACAGCTCGGCCGGCAGGTCGACGTGGGCGACCTGGCCGCGGGCGTGCACCCCGGCGTCGGTGCGGCCGGCGACGGTCAACGGGAAGAGCTCGGAGCTGCGGGTGACGATCTGCAGCGCGCTCTCGATCTCCTCCTGGACGGTACGGCGGCCGCCCTTCTGCCGGGCCCAGCCGGAGAACTCGGCGCCCTGGTAGGCGAGATCGAGCCGCACCCGGACGTACCCGTCGGCCGGGCCGTCCTTCACCGGCGGCTGCTCGGCGCAATCGTTGAGCACTGCTTCCCACTTCTCCCTGGAACGTCCCCGGACACGGGACGGGCCCGCTCCCCCACGGATGGGGAAGCGGGCCCGCGAACACCTGACGGTGTCACGCCTGCTCGGCGGCCTCGACCTCGGTGGTCTCGGTGGCCTCGACCTTGGCGTCGGCCTCCTTGACGGCACGCTTGGTGGCGGCCTCGGCCTCGCCGACGGCGTTCTGCGCGACGGTGAGCGCCTCGACCAGCTCGATCACGGCCATCGGGGCGTTGTCGCCACGACGGGGACCGATCTTGGTGATACGGGTGTAACCACCCGGGCGGTTCTCGTAGCGCGGCGCGATCTCGGTGAAGAGGGTGTGCAGGACCGACACGTCGGTGATGGTCTTACGCACCAGGCGACGGTTGTGCAGGTCGCCCTTCTTCGCCTTGGTGATCAGCTTCTCGGCCAGCGGGCGCATCCGACGGGCCTTGGCCTCGGTCGTGGTGATGCGGCCGTGCTGGAAGAGCTCCCGGCACAGACCGGCGAGCAGCAGCGGCTCGTGGTGCGGGCCGCCGCCGAGGCGGGCACCCTTGGTGGGACGCGGCATGGAATTACTCCTCGAATCTCCGACTGCGGCCGTACCAGGTACCGCAGCGGGCGTACGGGCACTGTGCCCGCACGACTTTCACGACAGCGGGGCGGTTCCGGGGAACCGCCCCGCGGTCAAGTCTCTCAGTACTGCTCGGTCTCCGCGTAACCCGCGTCGTCCAGGTCGTCGGCGCCGAAGGCGTCGGCGGCGGCGGTCGGGTCGAATCCGGGCGGGCTGTCCTTGAGGGCCAGGCCCATGCCGGCCAGCTTCGCCTTGACCTCGTCGATCGACTTCGCACCGAAGTTGCGGATGTCGAGCAGGTCGGCCTCGGAGCGGGCGACGAGCTCACCCACGGTGTGGATGCCCTCGCGCTTGAGGCAGTTGTAGGAGCGGACCGTGAGCTCCAGCTCCTCGATCGGCAGCGCCAGGTCGGCGGCCAGGGCGGCGTCCGTCGGGGACGGGCCCATGTCGATGCCCTCGGCGTCGATGTTCAGCTCGCGGGCGAGACCGAACAGCTCCACCAGGGTCTTGCCGGCCGAGGCCATGGCGTCGCGGGGACGCATGGCGGGCTTGGTCTCGACGTCGACGATCAGCTTGTCGAAGTCGGTCCGCTGCTCGACACGGGTGGCCTCGACCTTGTAGGTGACCTTCAGCACGGGGCTGTAGATCGAGTCGACCGGGATGCGGCCGATCTCCTGGCCGGAAGCCTTGTTCTGCACGGCGGAGACGTAGCCGCGACCGCGCTCGACAGTCAGCTCCATCTCCAGCTTGCCCTTGCCGTTCAGCGTGGCGAGGACCAGCTCGGGGTTGTGCACCTCGACACCCGCCGGCGGGGCGATGTCGGCGGCGGTGACGACACCCGGACCCTGCTTGCGCAGGTACATCACGACCGGCTCGTCGTGCTCCGAGGAGACGACCAGCTGCTTGATGTTGAGGATGAGGTCGGTCACGTCCTCCTTGACGCCCGGCACGGTGGTGAACTCGTGCAGGACGCCGTCGATGCGGATGCTGGTGACAGCGGCACCCGGGATCGACGACAGGAGCGTGCGGCGCAGGGAGTTGCCGAGGGTGTAGCCGAAGCCCGGCTCCAGCGGCTCGATCACGAACCGCGAGCGGAACTCGTCGACGACCTCTTCGGTCAGCGAGGGGCGCTGAGCGATAAGCATGGGGGATGTTCCTCCAGTTGTCTTCGGCACCCACTATTTGATGCCGACAGGACCAAGCGTACGGGGTCCCGCAGAAAACGAGACCCCGTACGTGGTTTAAAGCAGGACCCGCGTGCCCGAAGGCGCTGCGTCAGACGCGGCGGCGCTTCGGCGGACGGCAGCCGTTGTGCGGGGTGGGGGTGACGTCCTGGATCGAGCCGACCTCCAGGCCCGTGGCCTGGAGCGAACGGATCGCGGTCTCGCGGCCGGAGCCCGGACCCTTCACGAAGACGTCAACCTTGCGCATGCCGTGCTCCTGCGCGCGACGGGCAGCGGCCTCGGCGGCCATCTGCGCGGCGAACGGGGTGGACTTGCGCGAGCCCTTGAAGCCGACGTGACCGGCGGAGGCCCAGGAGATCACGTTGCCCGCGGGGTCGGTGATCGAAACGATGGTGTTGTTGAACGTGCTCTTGATGTGCGCGTGACCGTGAGCGACGTTCTTCTTTTCCTTGCGGCGGATCTTCTTCGCGCCGGCAGCCTGACGACCCTTGGGGGGCATAAGTCTGTTCTCCTACTGAGGTGGTCGGTCCGCTGACCCGCGGGCCGGAGGGATGTCCGGTTACGGGACGGACTACTTCTTGCCCGGCTTCTTCTTACCGGCGATCGCGCGACGCGGGCCCTTGCGGGTACGCGCGTTGGTGTGGGTGCGCTGGCCGCGGACCGGCAGGCCCCGGCGGTGACGCAGACCCTCGTAGCAACCGATCTCGACCTTGCGGCGGATGTCGGAGGCGACCTCACGGCGGAGGTCACCCTCGACCGTGTAGTTGGCGTCGATGTACTGGCTCAGCTTGACGAGGTCTTCCTCGGTGATGTCGCGAACGCGGACATCCGGGTTGACACCGGTCTCGGCCAGGGTCTGCTGGGCGCGGGTACGACCGATGCCGTACACGTAGGTGAGGGCGATCTCGATCCGCTTCTCACGGGGGAGATCAACGCCGGCGAGGCGTGCCATTCATGGCTCCTGTGGTTCTTCAGAGGTCTGGCGTGCCACCTACTCCTTCATCTCTCGATGAGGGAGCCCCGGCCTCTGCGCCGGGGGCGGCAGTCCGTCCCGGGTGGGACGGATCGGATGGCCCGCTTATGACGTTTTCGCGTCGCGCGAAGTACTACGAGAAATGCGGGGGGACGATCAGCCCTGGCGCTGCTTGTGGCGCAGGTTGTCGCAGATCACCATGACCCGGCCGTGGCGGCGGATCACCTTGCACTTGTCGCAGATCTTCTTGACGCTCGGCTTGACCTTCATGTTCAGGTTCTCCGGGTCTAGATCTGACGCCACCGCCGTTAGGCGGTGATGTGACTTTACTTGTAGCGGTAGACGATCCGACCGCGCGTGAGGTCGTAGGGGCTGAGCTCCACGACGACCCGGTCGTCCGGCAGGATGCGGATGTAGTGCATGCGCATCTTGCCGCTGATGTGCGCGAGGACCTTGTGACCGTTCTGCAGCTCGACCTTGAACATCGCGTTCGGAAGAGACTCGATCACGGTGCCCTCGATCTCAATGGCGCCTTGCTTCTTAGCCATGAACTGCGAGATCCACCTTCCGGGACCGGCTACCGTATGCGGCACGCTCGTGCGAACCTGGGTCCACCCCGTCCCCGCGGGGAAGAGGGCGTGCCGAAGCACGCTACGAGTGAGCCGACGGTCCATCCTACGCCAGCGCTCCGGGTGGACCAAAACCGGGGTCCCGGAAGGCGACCACCGTCACACCGCCGGTCAGAAGCCCACGGAGACCGTCAGGGGCTCCACGTGGGCGGTGCAGGCCGAGCAGCGGCGGGCGGCCACGGGGATCTCGGTCAGGCACTCCGGGCACGGGCGCTTGGGCGCGGCCGGCTTCTTGGGCATGTAGCGCGCGGTCGCCTTGGTGATCGGCAGCACGATGCAGAAGTACAGCACCGCCGCGGTCATGAAGAAGGCGATCAGGACGTTCAGGAACTGGCCGTAGGGGAACTTCACCCCGGCTATCTCGGCCTTGTAGGAGCTGAAGTCGCCGGCCGCGCCGACCACCACGCCCACCAGCGGGGTGAGGAAGGCCGACACGAAGCCGGTCACCACCGCGGTGAACGCGGCGCCGATGACCACACCGACGGCCATGTCGACGACGTTGCCGCGCATCATGAAGTCGCGGAATCCCTTGAGCACGTACTCTCTCCTGCTCGCTCGCTAACCCGAACTGCCTCTGCCCGCCGATAAAAATAGGACAAAAGCCCTGGAGGTCCAAACCTCCAGGGCTCTGATCCCTTGTCAGACGGGGCAGTTGGGGCCCCGACCGACTGCGCGACGACTACGCCAAGGGGTCCGGAGCTGCGGTGATGCCCAGCTTGGCGAGCTCCGCCCGGCCTCCGTCGAAGGCGGTCAGGACCAGCGGGCCCTCCTCCGTCACGGCCACCGAGTGCTCCCAGTGCGAGGCCCAGGTGCCGTCGTTGGTGACGACCGTCCAGTCGTCCTCCAGCACGGTGGTGTGCGGGGTGCCGAGCGAGACCATCGGCTCGATCGCCAGCACGGTGCCGGGGACGAGCTTGGGGCCCTTGCCGCGGCCGCGCTCCACGTAGTTCAGCACGTGCGGCTCCATGTGCATCGCGGTGCCGATGCCGTGGCCGCCGTAGCCCTCCGTGATGCCCCACTTGCCCTTGGGCGGCAGCGGCTGGCGGCGGATGTAGCCCTCGATCGCCTTGGAGACGTCGACCAGGCGGTTGTTCTTCTTCATCTGGGCGATGCCGGCCCACATCGAGCCCTCGGTCACCCGGCTCAGCATCTCGACCTCGGGGCGGACCTCGCCGACCGCGACGGTGATCGCCGCGTCGCCGTGCCAGCCGTCCAGGATCGCGCCGCAGTCGATCGAGATGACGTCGCCCTCCTGGAGCACCCGCTCCCCCGGGATGCCGTGGACGACCTCGTTGTTCACCGAGGCGCAGATCACGCCCGGGAACCAGAGCCCGCCGTGGTGCGCCCGGAAGTTCGAGGTCGCGCCGTGGTCCGTGATCACCTTGTCGGCGATGTCGTTGAGCTCCTGGGTCGTCACCCCCGGAGCGACGGCCTCCCGGCACGCCTTGAGGGCCTCGGCGACGACCAGCCCGGCCGCTCGCATCTTCGCGATCTGGTCGGGGGTCTTGATCTCCACCATCTGGTCACGCCTTCCACGTTCCGTTTTGCCACTGTCTACCACCGTACGACGCCGTACGGCCGCGCTGCCCCGGGAGCGGGGAGCGCGGCCGTACGGGTACGCCGGAAACTCAGTTGTCCTGCTTCAGCGCCTCGATCGCACGCGAGGTGACCTCGTCCACCTTGCCGAGGGCCGAGATCGTCGCCACCAGGCCCTGCTGGACGTAGTAGTCGATGATCGGCTCGGTCTCCGTGTGGTAGACCTCCAGGCGCGTGCGCACCTTGTCCTCGGTGTCGTCCGAGCGCTGGTACAGCTCGCCGCCGCACTCGTCGCAGACGCCCTCGACCTTCGGCGGGTTGTAGTCCACGTGGTACACGTGGCCCCCGTCGTTGCGGCACAGCCGGCGACCGGCGATGCGGCGCACGACCTCGTCCTCGGGGACCTCCAGGTCCAGCACGCCGTCCAGCTGGATGCCCTGCTCGGCGAGGAACTCGTCCAGCGCCTTGGCCTGGCCCAGGTTGCGGGGGAAGCCGTCGAGCAGGAAGCCGCCCTCGGCGTCCGCCTGGAGCATGCGGTCCTTGGCCATCCCGATGGTGACCTCATCCGGCACCAGGCGACCCGCGTCCATGTAGCTCTTGGCCTCGAGCCCCAGCGGGGTGCCCTGACCGATGTTGGCGCGGAACAGGTCTCCGGTGGAGATGTGGGGAATGGACAGGGTCTTGGCGAGCAGGTGCGCCTGAGTACCCTTCCCGGCCCCGGGAGGACCAACGAGGACGATACGCATCAGCGGAGGAACCCTTCGTAATTGCGCTGCTGGAGCTGGCTCTCGATCTGCTTCACAGTTTCGAGTCCGACGCCGACGACGATGAGCACGCTGGTGCCGCCGAACGGGAAGTTGGTCTGCTGTCCGAAGGCGACCAGGGCGATCATCGGGATCAACGCGATCAGGCCCAGGTAGAGCGAACCCGGCCACGTGATTCGGGTCAGCACGTAGTTCAGGTACTCGGCCGTCGGGCGGCCGGCCCGGATGCCCGGGATGAACCCACCATACTTCTTCATATTGTCGGCAACTTCTTCGGGGTTGAAGGAGATGGCGACGTAGAAGAAGGCGAAGAAGACGATCAGCAGGAAGTACGTGGCCATGTAGATCGGGTGGTCGCCCTTGACGAAGTGGCGGCTGACCCACACGGCCCACCCGGACTGGCTGTTGGTCAGCTGGACCACCAGGGCCGGGATGTACAGCAGCGACGAGGCGAAGATGACCGGGATGACACCGGCCTGGTTCACCTTGAGCGGGATGTAGGTCGAGGTGCCGCCGAAGGCGCGGCGCCCGATCATGCGCTTCGCGTACTGCACCGGGATCCGGCGCTGTGCCTGCTCGACGAAGATGACGAGCATCACAACGATCACGCCGACCGCGATGACCGAGAGGAACTCGACCCAGCCGCCGCCGATGGTGCCCGACTGCTTGATGTTCCACAGCGAGGACGGGAACTGCGCGGCGATCGAGGTGAAGATCAGCAGCGACATGCCGTTGCCGATGCCGCGGTCGGTGATCAGCTCACCGAGCCACATGATCACCGAGGTGCCGGCGGTCATCGTGATCACCATGACGGCGATCCGGAAGACGCCCGTCTCCGGCACGATCTCGTTCGCCACCGGGCAGCCCGAGAACAGCGCGCCACTGGAGGCCGTCGCGACGATGCCGGTCCCCTGGAGGATGGCGAGCGCGATGGTCAGGTAGCGGGTGTACTGCGTGATCTTCGCCTGGCCGGCCTGCCCCTCCTTCTTCAGCGCCTCGAGCCGCGGGATCACGACGGTGAGGAGCTGGAGGATGATGCTGGCCGTGATGTACGGCATGATGCCGAGCGCGAAGATCGTCAGCTGGAGCAGCGCGCCACCGCTGAACAGGTTGACGAGCCCGAACAGGCCGTTCTTCTTGGAGTCACTCACACAGACGTTGACCGCCTCGAAGTTGACTCCGGGGATCGGGATGTGCGAGCCCAGCCGGAACAGCACCATGATGCCCAGCGTGAACAGCAGCTTCTTGCGCAGGTCGGGCGTCTGGAACGCCCGCGCGAACGCACTGAGCACGGTGCCTCCTGCGCCTCCCGCACGTCGTCGGCGGGAGGGTCGGTCCTGAATGGGGGGAGTTTGCGGTTCGGAGCTCCCGTACAGACGGCACAGGCGAGCCTACGCGCAGCCTACAAGGGAACTCCACGGACTCTAACAGTGCGCAGCCACTCCGAAGAAGCGTGAGCCGGGACTCCCCCACTCACGGGGTACGGGATGCCCGGATTTGCCACACAAAAGAACGACGGCCGGAGCGGGCGGGTTTCCGGTCACCCGTGAACGGGCCGAGAACGCCGAGAGCCCCGCACCTCCCGGAGGAGGTGCGGGGCCCGAAGCCGGTTGTCAGCGGGCTCAGATGAGCTCGGTGACCGTACCGCCGGCGGCGGTGATCTTCTCGGCGGCCGAGCCGGAGACGGCGTCGACCGTCACCTGCAGGGCAACCGCGATGTCGCCGGTGCCGAGCACCTTGACGAGCGAGTTCTTGCGAACCGCGCCCTTGGCGACCAGGTCCTCGACGGTGACCTCTCCACCCTGCGGGTAGAGCTCGGCCAGCTTGTCGAGGTTGACGACCTGGAAGGTCACCTTGAAGGGGTTCTTGAAGCCCTTCAGCTTCGGCAGGCGCATGTGGAGGGGCATCTGGCCACCCTCGAAGCGCTGCGGAACCTGGTAGCGGGCCTTGGTGCCCTTGGTACCACGACCAGCGGTCTTACCCTTGGAGCCCTCACCACGACCGACACGGATCTTGTCGGTCTTGGCACCAGGGGCGGGACGCAGGTTGTGGATCTTGATCGGGTTCTCGCCCATGATCAGTCCACCTCCTCAACCGTCACCAGGTGACGGACCGTGTGGGCCATCCCGCGGATCTCGGGACGGTCCTCCTTCACCACGACGTCGTGCATGCGCTTGAGACCAAGCGAACGCAGGGTGTCACGGTGGTTCTGCTTGCTGCCGATGTACGACTTGGTCTGCGTGATCTTCAGGCGAGCCATCAGGCGCTCACCCCAGCAGCACGCGCCCGCAGCAGAGCGGCGGGGGCCACGTCCTCCAGCGGCAGGCCACGACGAGCGGCGATCTCCTCGGGGCGCACGAGGCCCTTCAGAGCAGCCACGGTGGCGTGCACGATGTTGATCGCGTTGTCCGAGCCGAGCGACTTCGACAGGATGTCGTGGATGCCGGCGCACTCCAGGACGGCGCGCACCGGACCACCGGCGATAACACCGGTACCGGGGGCGGCGGGCTTCAGGAGCACGACGCCGGCGGCCTTCTCACCCTGGATGGGGTGCGGGATGGTGCCCTGGATACGGGGGACCTTGAAGAAGTTCTTCTTGGCCTCCTCAACACCCTTGGCGATGGCGGCCGGAACCTCCTTCGCCTTCCCGTAACCGACACCCACGGTGCCATCGCCATCGCCCACCACGACCAGCGCGGTGAAGGAGAAACGACGACCACCCTTGACAACCTTGGCGACACGGTTGATCGCGACGACGCGCTCGACGTAAGCGGTCTTCTCGACGGCGGGGGCGTTGCCCCGGTCGTCACGCTTACGGTCACGCCGCTCGCCACCGGTGCCGCCGCCGGCGCCGCTACCGCGGCGCTGGGGTCCAGCCATTGGAATTACCTCTCTCGATTACGTCCGCCGACAGAGTCGACGAGCGGCTTAGAAGTCGAGCCCGGCCTCGCGGGCCGCGTCCGCCAGGGCGGCGATGCGGCCGGCGTACCGGTTGCCCGCGCGGTCGAAGACGACCGACTCGATGCCGGCGGCCTTGGCGCGCTCGGCGACCAGGCTCCCGACCTTCTTGGCCAGCTCGGTCTTGTCGCCCTCGGTGCCCTTGATGGACACGTCGAGGGTGGACGCCGACGCCAGGGTGTGACCCTTGGCGTCGTCGATGACCTGGGCGACCATGTGACGGTTCGAACGCGTCACGACGAGGCGCGGACGCACCTCGGTGCCGACGACGCGCTTGCGAACCCGGATCGCGCGGCGCTTGCGAGCGGCGCTCTTGTAGGCGTTGCCCTTGCCGATCTTGACAGAGACACTCATCGCTTACTTACCACTCTTTCCGACCTTGCGGCGGATGACCTCGCCCGCGTACTTGACGCCCTTGGCCTTGTACGGGTCGGGCTTGCGCAGCTTGCGGATCTTCGCAGCGACCTCGCCGACCTTCTGCTTGTCGATGCCGTCCACGTGGAACTTGGTGGCCGACTCGACGACGAAGGAGATGCCCTCGGGGGCCTCGACGAGGATCGGGTGGCTGTAGCCCAGCTGGAACTCCATGTCGGAGCCCTTCGCCAGAACTCGGTAGCCGACACCGCTGATCTCCAGCGACTTGCGGTAGCCCGCGGTCACGCCGGTGATCATGTTCGCCACCAGCGTGCGGGAAAGGCCGTGCAGGGCCTTCGACATACGCTCGTCGTTCGGGCGGGTGACGAACAGGGTGCCGTCCTCGCCCTTACCGATCTCGATCGGCGCGGCGACAACGTGGGTGAGCGAGCCCTTCGGGCCCTTCACCGAGACCGCCTGGCCATCGATGGTGACGTCCACGCCAGCGGGGACCTGGATGGGCAGCCGTCCAATGCGCGACATTGCTGTACCTCCGTTTCCCGAATTACCAGACGTAGGCGAGAACTTCTCCGCCTACGCCCTTCTTGGCGGCCTGCTTGTCGGTCAGGAGGCCGGAGGACGTGGAGATGATCGCCACGCCCAGGCCGCCGAGAACCTTCGGCAGGTTGGTGGACTTTGCGTAAACGCGCAGACCCGGCTTGCTGATGCGCTTGATGCCGGCGATGGAGCGCTCACGGTTGGGGCCGAACTTGAGCTCGATGGTCAGCTTCTTGCCGACCTCGCCCTCGACGGGCTCCTCAACCTTGTAGGAGGAGATGTAACCCTCCTGCTGCAGGATCTGGGCGACGTGCGCCTTGATCTTGCTGGCCGGCATCGCCACGGAATCGTGGTACGCCGAGTTCGCGTTACGCAGACGCGTGAGCATGTCTGCGATGGGGTCGGTCATGGTCATGATGGCCTCAGGCCTCTCTCGCCGTGGTTTCTCCGCGCCAGGTCCCCCCGCCGCACTCCGAGGAGTGCGGCAGGGGCACAGACGCAGGGGACCTGCGGCGTCGTAAGACTGGGTGCGAGCCCTCTCTTGGAGGGCCACTGGCGTCCATGGGGAAGCCGTGGCAGGGGGCCCGACCCCACTACCTTACGGGAATCCGTACGGCAGCCCAAAAATGGGCCCTGTGGGATCGGGCACCTCTGCGTCGCTGGTGTGCCTAGAACCTGGGATTACCAGGAGCTCTTGGTCACGCCCGGCAGCTCGCCGCGGTGCGCCATCTCACGGAGGCACACACGGCACAGGCCGAACTTGCGGTACACCGAGTGCGGACGACCGCAGCGCTGGCACCGGGTGTAGGCCCGGACGCCGAACTTCGGCTTCCTCTCGGCCTTCGCGATGAGGGACTTCTTCGCCATTGGCTCACGCCTCCTTGAACGGGAAGCCCAGAGCGCGCAGGAGCGCCCGGCCCTCGTCGTCGGTCTGAGCGGTGGTCACGACGGTGATGTCCATACCGCGCTGACGGTCGACCTTGTCCTGGTCGATCTCGTGGAACATAACCTGCTCGGTCAGACCGAAGGTGTAGTTGCCACGGCCGTCGAACTGCTTCGGGGAGAGGCCACGGAAGTCACGGATACGCGGCAGAGCCAGCGACACCAGACGGTCCAGGAACTCCCACATGCGGTCACCACGGAGGGTGACGTGGGTGCCGATCGGCTGGCCCTCGCGCAGCTTGAACTGCGCGATGGACTTACGAGCCTTGGTCACGGCCGGCTTCTGACCGGTGATCGCGGTCAGGTCGCGGATCGCGCCCTCGATCAGCTTGCTGTCACGGGCGGCCTCGCCGACACCCATGTTGACGACGACCTTGACCAGGCCGGGCGTCAGCATGACGTTCTCGTACGAGAACTGCTCCTGCAGCTGACCCTTGATCTCGGAGTTGTAACGCTCCTTGAGACGGGGGGTCACCTTCTCAACAGACGTCTCAGACATCAGATGTCCTCACCGGTTCGCTTGGCAACGCGGATCTTGTTGCCCTCGTCGTCGAAGCGGTAACCAACGCGGGTGACGACCTTCTTGCCGTCCTTCTCCACGACCAGCTGGACGTTGGAGACGTGCACGGGAGCCTCGACGGTGACAATGCCACCCTGGGTGCCCGGGCCCGGCTTGGTGTGCTTCTTGACCCGGTTGACACCCTCGACCAGGACCTTGTTCTCAGCCGGCATGGCCTGGATGACCTTGCCCTGCTTGCCCTTGTCCTTGCCGGTGATGACCTGGACCAGGTCACCCTTCTTGATCTTCATGCTGTTCGCCATGGGTTAGAGCACCTCCGGCGCCAGCGAGATGATCTTCATGAACTTCTTGTCGCGCAGCTCGCGGCCCACCGGGCCGAAGATGCGGGTACCACGGGGGTCACCCTCGGTGTTCTTGAGGACGACGGCGGCGTTCTCGTCGAACCGGATGTACGAACCGTCGGGACGACGGCGCGACTTCACGGTACGGACGACGACGCACTTGACGACGTCACCCTTCTTCACCGAACCGCCGGGGATCGCGTCCTTGACGGTGGCGACGATGACGTCCCCGATACCGGCGTAGCGGCGACCGGAGCCACCGAGAACGCGGATGCAAAGGATTTCCTTCGCGCCCGTGTTGTCGGCGACGCGCAGTCGCGACTCCTGCTGGATCACAGCTTTCTCCTGATCGTCAACGAGAGCTGACGGGCCGGCCGCTGCTCACACCGGCGCTCACAGGGAGCCCGGTGCACATACGGCCGTACCGCATCAACTTCGTTACTTGGCCTTCTCGAGGATCTCGACGACGCGCCAGCGCTTCGTCGCGGACAGCGGCCGGGTCTCCATGAGGAGGACACGGTCGCCGACACCGCACGCGTTCTGCTCGTCGTGCGCCTTCAGCTTGTTGGTACGGCGGATGACCTTGCCGTACAGCGCGTGCTTGACGCGGTCCTCGACGGCGACGACGACGGTCTTGTCCATCTTGTCGCTGACGACGAGACCCTCACGGGTCTTGCGGAAACCGCGCGTCTCGTTGGTGTTCTCAGTCATCAGGCGTTCTCCACCGTCTCGATGCCCAGCTCGCGCTCGCGCATCAGGGTGTAGATCCGCGCGATGTCCTTACGGACCAGCTTGAGCCGGCCGTGGTTGTCGAGCTGCCCGGTCGCCGCCTGGAAGCGGAGGTTGAACAGCTCCTCCTTGGCCTCGCGAAGCTTGGCAACGAGGGCCTCGTTGTCCAGCTGACGAAGCTCAGCAGCCTTGGTAGCGGCCGACATCAGCTTTCACCGTCCTCGCGCCGGACGATCCGGCACTTCATCGGAAGCTTGTGCGCGGCACGCGTGAGCGCCTCGCGCGCAGTCTTCTCGTTCGGGTACGACAGCTCGAACATGACCCGACCCGGGTGCACGTTCGCGATCCACCACTCCGGCGAACCCTTACCGGAACCCATGCGGGTCTCGGCCGGCTTCTTGGTGAGCGGGCGGTCCGGGTAGATGTTGATCCAGACCTTGCCGCCACGACGGATGTGACGGGTGATCGCGATACGAGCGGACTCGATCTGTCGGTTCGTCACGTAGGCCGGGGTCACGGCCTGGATGCCGTACTGGCCGAACGCCAGCTCGGTGCCACCCTTCGCAGCGCCGCGGCGCTTCGGGTGGTGCTGCTTGCGGTGCTTGACCCTGCGGGGGATCAGCATTGGGGTCAGGCCTCCGTTCCGGTGTTCTCGGCAGCCGGAGCCTCGACGGCAGCCGGGGCCTGAGCCTCGGCAGCGGCGGGACGACGGCCACGGCCACCGCGCTCGCCACCACGGCGCTCGCCACCGCGGGCGGGACGACCACCCTCGGGACGGGCCGGGCGGTTACCCGAGCGGGCAGCGGCGTTCTCAGCGCGGACCTCGGCGATGTTCTTGACGTCGCCCTTGTAGATCCAGACCTTCACACCGATGCGGCCGAAGGTCGTCTTGGCCTCGAAGAAGCCGTAGTCGACGTTCGCGCGGAGGGTGTGCAGCGGCACACGGCCCTCGCGGTAGAACTCCGAACGGCTCATCTCGGCGCCGCCGAGACGACCGGAGCACTGGACCTTGATGCCCTTGGCGCCGGACTTCATGGTGCCCTGCATCGACTTGCGCATGGCACGGCGGAAGGACACGCGGGAGGACAGCTGCTCCGCGACGCCCTGAGCCACGAGCTGGGCGTCCAGCTCGGGGTTCTTGACCTCGAGGATGTTCAGCTGGACCTGCTTGCCGGTCAGCTTCTCCAGGTTGCCCCGGATCTTGTCGGCCTCCGCGCCGCGGCGACCGATGACGATGCCCGGACGAGCGGTGTGGATGTCGACGCGGACGCGGTCGCGGGTGCGCTCGATCTCGACCTTGGAGATGCCGGCGCGCTCCATGCCCTTCGTCATCATGCGACGAATGGCAACGTCTTCCTTGACGTAGTCCTTGTACAGCTTGTCGGCGTACCAGCGGGACTTGAAGTCCGTGCTGATGCCGAGCCGGAACCCGTGCGGGTTAACCTTCTGGCCCATTACCGGGTCCCTTCCTTGCTGCTGACGACCACGGTGATGTGGCTGGTCCGCTTGCGGATCCGGTAGGCACGGCCCTGGGCGCGCGGACGGAACCGCTTCAGGGTCGGGCCCTCGTCAACGTAGGCCTCGGAGATGTAGAGGTCTTCCACGTTGGAGTGGTTGTAGTTGTGCGCGGCGTTGGCGATGGCGCTGTCGAGCACCTTGCCGACCGGCACGGTGGCAGCCTGCGGAGCGAAACGCAGGACTGCCTGGGCCTCCGTGGCATTCATGCCACGGATGAGGTCCACCACGCGGCGGGCCTTCATGGGCGTCACGCGGATGTACCGCGCCTGTGCCCTGGCTTCCATGGTTGTCCCCTTAATGGAGTAAGTCATTGAGTCTTCTTGGCGCGCAAGCTCAGCCCAGTGGCCAGGGGCCACTGATGGGCCTTCTAGCGGCGCTTCGACTTCCGGTCATCCTTCACGTGGCCACGGAAGGTGCGGGTCGGAGCGAACTCGCCGAGCTTGTGGCCGACCATCGACTCGGTGACGAACACCGGGACGTGCTTACGGCCATCGTGAACCGCGATCGTGTGGCCGAGCATGGCCGGGAAGATCACGGAACGACGGGACCAGGTCTTGATGACGTTCTGGGTACCCGCCTCGTTCTGCGCGTCCACCTTCTTGAGAAGGTGGCCGTCGATGAAGGGGCCCTTCTTGAGACTGCGCGGCATCTGACCTGCTCCTAGCGCTTCTTGTTGGTCTTGCGGCGGCGCACGATGAGAGCGTCCGACGCCTTCTTCGGGCGACGGGTGCGACCCTCCTTCTGGCCCCACGGCGAGACCGGGTGGCGACCACCGGAGGTCTTACCCTCACCACCACCGTGCGGGTGGTCGATCGGGTTCATGGCCACACCACGCACGGTCGGGCGAACGCCCTTCCAGCGCATACGGCCGGCCTTGCCCCAGTTGATGTTCGACTGCTCGGCGTTGCCGACCTCGCCGACGGTCGCGCGGCAGCGCGCGTCGACCAGGCGGATCTCACCGGAGGGCATGCGCAGGTGCGCCATCTTGCCCTCACGCGCCAGCAGCTGGATGCCGGAACCGGCGGAGCGGGCCATCTTGGCACCGCCACCGGGACGCAGCTCCACCGCGTGGATGGTGGTACCGACCGGGATGTTGCGAAGCGGCAGGTTGTTGCCGGGCTTGATGTCGGCGCCGGGGCCGTTCTCAATCCGGTCACCCTGGGTGATGCCGCGCGGGGCGATGATGTAGCGCTTCTCGCCGTCCGCGTAGTGCAGGAGCGCGATGCGCGCGGTGCGGTTCGGGTCGTACTCGATGTGCGCGACCTTGGCCGGCACGCCGTCCTTGTCGTGACGACGGAAGTCGATCACGCGGTAGGCGCGCTTGTGTCCACCACCCTGGTGGCGAACGGTGATCCGACCGGCGTTGTTACGGCCGCCCTTGCTGTGCAGGGGGCGAACCAGCGACTTCTCCGGCGTGGACCGCGTGATTTCTACGAAGTCGGCCACGCTGGAGCCACGACGGCCCGGCGTAGTCGGCTTGTACTTGCGGATGCCCATTTGGCTCTCTCGTCCTCGTCCTAATCGACGATCACGATCTCCTGAGTCAGGAGACCGGACCACCGAAGATGTCGATGCGGTTGCCTTCGGCCAGCGTCACGATGGCGCGCTTGGTGTCCTTGCGCTTGCCAAAGCCCGTCTTGGAGCGCTTGCGCTTGCCCTGACGGTTGATCGTGTTGACAGCCTCGACCTTGACCGAGAAGACCGCCTCGACGGCCTGCTTGATCTGGGTCTTGTTGGCGCCCGGCGACACGATGAACGTGTACTTGTTCTCGTCGAGAAGGCTGTAGCTCTTCTCGGAGATGACCGGCTTCACCAGGACGTCACGGGGGTCCGTGAACGTCTTGCTCGTAACGTCGCTCATCAGGCGGCGCTCCCTTCGAGCTCGCCCTCAGCGGCAACGGCCTTGGCGGACGCGGCCGGACCGGCCACGAAACGCTCGAAGGCGGCCTGGGTGAAGACCACATCGTCGGAGACGAGCACGTCGTAGGTGTTCAGCTGACCGGCGTCCAGGATGTGCACGTGCGGCAGGTTGCGAGCGGACTTCAGGCCCAGCTCGTCCTCGCGCTCGACGACCAGGAGGACGTTCTTGCGCTCGGTGATCTTGCCGAACAGGCTCTTGGCGGCCTTGGTCGACGGCGCCTCGGTCGCGGTCACGCCGGTGACGACGTGAATGCGGTTGTGGCGGGCCCGGTCGGTGAGCGCACCGCGCAGGGCGGCGGCGATCATCTTCTTCGGGGTCCGCTGCGAGTAGTCGCGCGGCACGGGACCGTGCACAACGCCACCGCCGGCGAACTGCGGCGCACGGGTCGAGCCCTGACGGGCGCGGCCGGTGCCCTTCTGGCGGTACGGCTTCTTGCCGCCACCGCGGACCTCGCCACGAGTCTTGGTCTTGTGGGTGCCCTGACGGGCCGCAGCGAGCTGCGCCACGACGACCTGGTGCATCAGCGGAACGCTGACCTTCGCGTCGAAGATCTCGGCCGGCAGCTCGAGGCTGCCGGTCTTGTCGCCAGCCGGCGACAGGATGTCAATGGTGCTCATATCCTTCACAGCCCCTTCGCCGCGGTGCGGACGAGGACGAGGCCGCCGTTCGGGCCCGGGACGGCGCCCTTGATGAGCAGCAGACCCTTCTCCGCGTCGACCGCGTGCACGGTCAGGTTCTGGGTGGTCACACGCTCGTGGCCCATCCGACCAGCCATGCGCAGGCCCTTGAACACACGGCCAGGGGTGGCGCAGCCACCGATGGAACCGGGCGAGCGGTGCTTGCGCTGGGTGCCGTGACCGGCGCCGAGGCCCTTGAAGTTGTGACGCTTCATGACACCGGCGAAGCCCTTGCCCTTGGAGGTGCCGGTCACGTCGACCTTGACACCCGCCTCGAACAGCTCGGCGGTGATCTCCTGGCCCAGGGTGTACTCGGACGCGTCCGAGGTACGGAGCTCGACCAGGTGGCGGCGCGGGGTGACACCGGCCTTGGCGAAGTGACCCGCGAGGGGCTTGTTCACCTTGCGGGGGTCGATCTCGCCGAAGCCGATCTGGACGGCGTCGTAGCCGGCCGGGCTGTCGGCGGTGTGGACCTGGGTCACGACATTGGGCCCAGCCTTGACGACGGTCACCGGGACAACCCGGTTGTTCTCGTCCCAGACCTGGGTCATGCCGAGCTTCTCGCCCAGGATGCCCTTAATCTGCTTAGCCATCTTCGGTGCGCCTCTCAGAGCTTGATCTCGATGTCGACGCCCGCCGGCAGGTCGAGACGCATGAGCGAGTCAACCGTCTTCGGCGTGGGGTCGAGGATGTCGATCAGACGCTTGTGAGTACGCATCTCGAAGTGCTCGCGCGAGTCCTTGTACTTGTGCGGCGAGCGGATGACGCAGTACACGTTCTTCTCAGTGGGCAGCGGCACCGGGCCTGCGACCTGCGCACCAGTACGAATCACCGTCTCGACGATCTTCTTCGCCGAGGAGTCGATGACCTCGTGGTCGTAGGCCTTGAGCCGGATGCGGATCTTCTGTCCCGCCATGGCTACTCAGTAGTCCTTTGTCCTTAGTCGCTTTACGAGTTCCCCTCCGACCCCCGCGCTCGGGCGTGTCGCTCTCGCGCTTGCAAAAAACCGGCGAAGAAATCGTCGGTTTCAAACTTTCGGGATGGGGGAAGCCGGATCGAGGCCCCGCACACGCTTCCCGGAAGATTCCCGTACGTCCGCCCCGCAGCTGCCGTGGCGTAGAACTCACGCTTGACGGCCATCACGGGAACGACGAGTACATGGGACTCGCTTCCGGTCCTCCCGGCGGGAGGCGCGCAGCATCGGCACTCAACCGAGCAACTTGGACATACTGCCACATGGAGCAGCCCAAACACCAATCGGGGCCGGTGAGAGGTAGCTCACCGGCCCCGATGGGGTGACTGCTCGGCGACCGAGCAGGTCAGTGCTTCTTGCGCCAGACCATCCACTTGCCGTCCGGGTTCGTTCGGTCGACGTACCAGACGTTCGGCCGGTCCGCCCAGTACGACTCCGGCGTCCCGGCGGCCGGCAGCGGCGTCACGATCACCGTCGCCTCGGCGGGGACCTCCTGCCAGCGCGGGTCCCTGCTCCAGATCCGGCCCGGCATGACCTCGTACGCCTGCGTCGCCCGCAGGCCCCAGTCGAGGTCCCAGGCGAACACCACGTTGTCCCCCGGCTTGATCCCGGCGGCCTTGGTGAACCCGGTGGCGCCGACCTTGCGCTCCTTCGCGTACGGGTGGGTGATCTGCTCGCTGATCGTGAAGGTCGAGAAGCAGGCGAACAGCGCCAGCGAGACGCCGAGCGCCCACAGCACCTTGCGGCCGCCGGCGACCAGCAGCAGGACGACGCCCGCGAGGATCACGAAGGCGGCGAACGTCGACCGCAGCATGTTGAGCTTCGACCAGTCCCCCGCCAGGAAGGCGGCGTCCGGCACGCCCCACAGCACGAATATCTGGCTGTGCAGCTTCGAGCCGGCCGACATGATCACGCCCTGGGCGAGCACCAGGGTGAGGCCGACCGCCGCGAGCGCCGTGTAGACGACCCGCTTGCGGTCGAGGCGGGCGAGCAGAGCGGTGCCCGTCAGGAAGAGGGAGGGCACCAGGTAGGACACGTACCGGGCGTAGACCCAGTCGTCGAGGCGGCCGTCGTCCGGAAGCGTCGCCGCGGCGGCGAACGCCGTGCCGACCAGCAGCGCCACCATGACGCCGCCGACCACGCGGTCCGGGCGTCTGAACCGGCCGCTGAACACCGCGAACACGCACACCACGATGGCCAGGCCCGCGATGCCCCAGGTGGAGACGATGAAGTACCAGATCTGACCGATGGTCCGGGTCAGGGTGCGCTGGAGGATGTCGCCGTTGGTGAGGCCCTCGATCAGGTGGTCGCTGACCTTGCTCTTGCCCACAGAGAACGTCCGCCGCAGCCACCAGGCGAGCGCCTTCGCGAAGACCGCGCCCGCCCCGAGCACGAGCAGGCCCACCGCCGAGGCCCGCCACGGCGCCCAGCGCAGCACCAGCACGCCGAGCAGCACCACGGCCGTCACCGCGACCACCACGGTGCCGCGGTCGTGCGTGGCCATCGCGTATCCGGCCGCCGCGCCCATCCCGGCGGCGTACCAGCAGCGCCGCTTCAGGGTGCCCTCGCTCAGCCAGCCGTGCATGCAGAGCAGCCAGGCGAGGACGAGCACCGGCAGGACGACGTCCGACATCGCGTACTGCGAGTAGAAGATCACCGGCGGCAGCAGCGCCGTGACGCCGCCGAACACGTACGCCAGCAGCCGGCGCACGCCCAGGCGGCGCAGCGCGGCGTACGCCAGCGGGAAGACCAACGCGTTCATCAGCGCGTTGAGTCCGAGTATCAGCTGGTAGCCCAGCACCGGGTCGGAGGTGAGCCGCAGCGCCGGGGAGATCAGCAGCGGGTACCCGGCGGGGATGACCTCGCCGACCGGGATCTCGGTGACCGAGCGGCCGGCCAGCACCCGGGACAGCACGAGGTAGGAGTCCTCGTCGGGGTGCACCGTGGGGAAGCTCAGGCCCTTGACGAGCGCCAGGCGGAAGGCCACCTCCAGTGCGTAGCCGACGATCAGCGCCACCGGCCAGAACCAGCGGCGGGTCCTGAGCTCGTCGAACCTCGCCGCGGCCCTGCGGAACCACTCCGGCGCGCGCTCCCCGTCCGCCGGCGACGTGCTCGCCCGGGCAGCGCCGCGATGCTCCTCGACGATCTCTGCTGATGTCTGCACTGAAGTCCGACTCTTCCCGTGGATAGTCCGGCTCTGCGAGAGACCCGGCAGGCCGTCCGGCCCGGATCGCGGCCGGGGCGGGCGTCCGGGGACGCCCGCCCTCTGGTGACCGGTTTCGTGGAGCTCACGCTAACAAGTTGTACGGAACCCGTGAGAGAAACGGTCCCACAGCCTTACACGCCCCTGCGGCGCCGCCCGGTTCAGCGGCGGCCGGCGAGCTCCCGGCTGGGCGCAGCAGCCTTCTTGGGGGCGGGCTGGATCTCCTTGATGTGCTTGGGCATCCGGCGGATCATCGCCAGCAGGAGGACCAGGCCGGCGCGGGCGAGGTAGATGGTCGCCTTGATCGGGGAGGCGCTGGGGGTGCCGGTGGTGCGCTCGCGCATGGCGACGGGGACCTGCCGGATCACGAAGCCGCAGCGGGCCGCACCGACCATGCTCTCGATCGTGTCGCCCAGGTACTCCACCGGGTACCACTGCGAGAAGAACTCGATCATCGGCTTGTTGCACGCCTTGAAGCCCGACGTGGTGTCGGTGAGCTTGGTGCCGGCGACGCGGGAGAGCACCACCGAGAGCAGCTTCATGGCCCAGGCGCGCGGGCCGCGCACCTTGTAGGAGCCCTCGCCGGCGAAGCGGGCGCCGATGACGAGGTCGGCCTCGTCGAGCTTGGCGATCAGCGAGGGGACGTAACTGGGGTCGTGCTGGCCGTCGGCGTCGCACTGCAGGGCGATGTCGTACTCGTGCAGGTGCGCGTAGCGGTAGCCGAAGCGCATGGCGCCGCCGACGCCGAGGTTGTACGGCAGCTGCGCGACCTTGGAGCCGTGGGCGGCGGCCACGGCCGCGGTGTCGTCCACCGAGCCGTCGTCGACGACCAGGGTGTCCGCGCCCGGCAGCTTCTGCTGGATCTCGCGGAGGATCTTGGGCAGTCCCTCGGCCTCGTTCCAGGCCGGGAGGATGATCAGTACCCGCTTGCCGTCGATCATGCCGTCACCCCGGGGTCGGTCGCCTTGGTGGCGTCGTTGTTGCTGCGCGCGATCGGGTAGTCGTGGTGCTCGGCCAGGTACGCGCGCATCATCGCCACGTCCTCGGCCAGGGTGCGGGTCTCGGCCTCCAGCCGGGAAGCCTCCCAGCTCAGGTGGAGCGAGACCAGCAGCAGGAGGACGAAGCCCGCGAAGAGGACCAGGCTGACGCCGGAGGCGATGCCGAGCTTGCGGGCGGTGGAGTCCAGGATCGTGGGGAAGAACCCGAGCGGTGCGACGACGACGCCGATCGCGAGCCAGATCGCCGCGTACTTCTCCCGGAGCTGCTGTCGGCGCAGCAGCTCCAGGATGTAGACGAGCACCAGCACGCCGGTGATCGAGGTGATGATGGTGAGTTGCACGACTGGGGGCGCCTTTCAGCGACAGTGGCGTGGCCAAGTAATCACAGTGTAAAAGGCGTGGCGTAACGCGCTTGCCGCCGCCGGTTGTGCTAGGCCCCGGGTTGACGGGACCTCGGCTCGAGACTCAGACCTCGGACGACCGGGACGCCGCCAGAGGTGCCCGCTGATCCGTCACGGCGTCCACCGGAGCGGCGAGGGAGCGGCTCAGCGCCCATAGCATGGCAGCCGCGCTCACGGCGGCACCAGCCAGGTAGGCGAGTTCGACGCGGGTGGCGATCGCCCCCGGCCCCAGGGTGACCGCGACCAGCACCGCGGTGCCGGCCAGCCAGGAGAGCAACTGCCGCTGGTGGCGGCCCAGCGAGAGCAGCGCCTGGCCGAAGACGGTGGCGAGCATGTAGCAGAGCGTGCCGAGCGAGAGCCACAGGAAGTCGAGCGGGCCGAGCACGTCCTGCGCCTTGAAGAACAGCCGGATCGCCCACGGACCGAGGATCACGGTGGGCAGCCCGGCGGCCGTGCACATCAGCACCACGATGCCGCCGGTGCGCAGCAGCACCTTGCGGAACTCCCCGTGGTTGCCGGCCGCCGCGGCGCCGGAGAGCGAGGAAACCAGCGACGCCTGGATGGCGGCGTACGCGAAGAGCGGCACGCGGGCCAGCACCACGGCGTTGAGCAGCGCGGCGATCAGCGCCTTGGAGGAGGGCGACAGCACGCCGACGCTGACGACCGCGGCGTTGACCATCAGCTGGGCGAGCAGGGTGGAGCCGGTCAGCAGGCCCAGGCCCGTGACGACGTCGCGCCAGGCGGGGGCCGGGCCGCCGCGGCGGTCGGCGAGCACCGAGCGCATCCCGATCACCGAGGCGGCGAGCGGGGAGACCACCAGGATCAGGCTGAAGGCGAAGGCCGAGTGCACGCCGAACAGCGGGATCAGCGCGGCCAGGCCGATCCGCAGGCCGCCGTCGACGCCCAGCTGGAGGCCGTACGCCCCGAACTTGCCGAGGCCGGCGAGCGCGCCGCGGGCCACCGAGCTGACGGCCAGGCCGACCAGGGCGCCGCCCATGCCGGCCACCAGGCCGAGGTCGCCGGAGAAGAACCGGTCGGCGATCGGCCGGGCCGCGGCCGCGACGCCGGCCAGCACCACGGCGAGCACGACGACGGTGGCCAGCAGCACCCGGCGGATGGCCGGCCCGGGGCCCTGACCGGCCACGTCGCGGGCGGCCACCAGCCGGTTCAGCTCCAGCTCGACCGGCGAGAACAGGCCGTATCCGACCGACATGACCAGGGTCCACAGCATCGAGACCCCGGCCACCTTCGTGGTGTCCAAGCCGTGCCCGGCGAGCGCCAGGAAGATGTACGAGGAGGCACCGAGCACGACGGTGCCCCCCGCGACGAGCCGCACACCGGGGGGCAGCGCCCCCAGCAGCTTGGCCACCGGGTTCGTCATCGCAGGGAAGCCTTGGCCTTCAGCGGCTCCCACCAGGCGCGGTTCTCGCGGTACCAGGCGATGGTGGCCGCGAGGCCGTCCTCGAAGCGGACCTGCGGGGCGTAGCCCAGCTCCTCGCTGATCTTGGTGATGTCCAGCGAGTAGCGCAGGTCGTGGCCCTTGCGGTCGGCGACCGGCTCGACCGAGGACCAGTCCGCGCCGGCGGCCTGGAGCAGCAGCTCGGTGAGCTCCTTGTTGGTCAGCTCGGTGCCGCCGCCGATGTTGTAGACCTCGCCGGCGCGGCCCTTGCGCATGGCGAGCTCGATGCCGCGGCAGTGGTCGGAGACGTGCAGCCAGTCGCGGATGTTGCCGCCGGTGCCGTACAGCGGCACCTTCTTGCCGTCCAGCAGGTTCGTGGTGAACAGCGGGATGACCTTCTCCGGGAACTGGTAGTGCCCGTAGTTGTTGGAGCAGCGGGTGACCACCACGTCCATGCCGTGGGTGCGGTGGTAGGCGAGCGCCAGCAGGTCGGAGCCGGCCTTGGAGGCGGAGTACGGGGAGTTGGGGGCCAGCGGCCACTCCTCCGTCCAGGAGCCCTCGGAGATCGAGCCGTAGACCTCGTCGGTGGAGACGTGGACGAAGCGGGCGACGCCGTGCTTGCGGGCCGCGTCCAGCAGGACCTGGGTGCCCAGGACGTTCGTCACGACGAACGGGCCGGCGCCCTCGATCGAGCGGTCGACGTGCGACTCCGCGGCGAAGTGGACGACGACGTCGTGGCCGGGCATGACCTGGTCGACGGCCTCGGCGTCGCAGATGTCGCCGCGCACGAAGGCGTAGCCGCTGTGGTCGGCGACCGGGGCCAGGTTGGCCTCGACACCGGAGTAGGTGAGCTTGTCGAAGACGGTGATCTGGTCCGTTGCGTCGGCGCCGAGCAGCTGGCGGACGAACTCTGAACCGATGAAGCCGGCGCCGCCGGTGACGAGGATGCGCATAGTGCGGGCAGTCTACCGGGGTGGCGTGAACCCTCCGCCCCGGGTCGGCGGGGGCCCTCGGACCTCACATAAGCTGCGCGGTATGCGTGGAATCCTTCTGGCCGGCGGCACCGGCTCCCGACTCTGGCCGCTGACCCGGGCTGTCTCGAAGCAGCTCCTCCCGGTCTTCGACAAGCCGATGATCTACTACCCGCTGTCGACCCTGGTGATGGCCGGGATCAGCGAGATCCTGATCATCACGACCCCCCAGGACCAGGACCAGTTCCAGCGCCTGCTCCGCGACGGCTCCCAGTTCGGCCTGAAGCTGGAGTACGCCGTCCAGGAGAAGCCCGAGGGCATCGCCCAGGCTTTCGTCCTCGGCGCCGACTTCATCGGCGACGAGCCCGTCGCGCTGATCCTGGGCGACAACATCTTCCACGGCAGTGGCCTGGGCACCCGCCTCGCCGAGCGCACCTCCCCGCAGGGCGGCATGGTGTTCGCCTACCCCGTGGCCGACCCGACCGCCTACGGCGTCGTCGAGTTCGACGACCAGGGCCAGGTCATCTCCATCGAGGAGAAGCCGACCGCCCCCAAGTCCCGCTACGCCGTGCCGGGCCTGTACTTCTACGACAACCGCGTCGTGGAGATCGCCTCCGGCCTGACCCCGAGCGCCCGCGGCGAGCTGGAGATCACCGCCGTCAACGAGGAGTACCTCAAGCTCGGCGAGCTGCACGTCACCGTCCTCGACCGCGGCACCGCCTGGCTGGACACCGGCACGTTCGTCTCGATGGTCCAGGCGTCCGAGTTCGTCCGCGTCATCGAGGAGCGCCAGGGCTTCAAGATCGGCTGCATCGAGGAGGCCGCTTGGCGGGCCGGCCTGATCGACGGCGCGCAGCTGCGCGAGCTGGCCGAGCCGCTGTGCAAGAGCGGCTACGGCGACTACCTGATCGCGCTCCTGGACGAGGAGGCGGCCAAGTGAAGTTCCGCGAGCTGTCCATCGAGGGCGCCTTCGAGGTCACCCCGCAGCAGCACGGCGACCCCCGCGGCCTGTTCATGGAGTGGTACCGCTTCGACCACCTCCAGGAGGTCGTCGGCCACCCGCTGCGCCTGGCCCAGGGCAACCTGTCGGTGTCCGCCAAGGACGTCGTGCGCGGCATCCACTTCGCCGACGTCCCGCCCGGCCAGGCCAAGTACGTCAGCTGCGTGCGCGGCGCCGTGCTCGACGTGATCGTCGACCTGCGGGTGGGCTCCCCCACGTTCGGGAAGTGGGAGTTCGTGCGCCTCGACGAGGTCGAGCGCAAGTCGGTGTACATCGCCGAGGGCCTCGGCCACGGGTTCTGCGCGCTGTCGGACGACGCCACGCTGTCGTACGTCTGCTCCGAGACCTACAACCCGACCGGCGAGCACGCGGTGCACCCGCTCGACCCGGACCTCGGCATCGAGTGGCCCACCGACGCCCCGCAGCTGTCCGCCCGGGACGCCGCGGCGCCCACGCTCGCCGAGGCGATCGCGAGCGGTCTGCTGCCGGAGTACGAGAAGTGCCGCGCGTACACCGAGAGCCTGCGCAACAGCTGAACCCGACCGGTGCCCGGACCGGAGCCGGTCCGGGCATCGCCGTCCGCGGAGGCCCCCGCGCGGCTCAGTATGATGGGCGCGCCGCGGGGCCCCGCCCCGCCCGCCGGCCCCGAACCGACCACCGGATGTGCCTCCACCATGACCACCCTGGAAATCCTGCTGCCGTACTACGGTGACGTCGCACTGATGCAGGAAGCGGTCCGCAGCGTGCTGGCCCAGACCGACCCGGACTGGCGCCTGACCGTCGTGGACGACGGCAAGGAGCCCGGGGTCCCGGAGTGGTTCGCCGAGCTGGACGACCCCCGGGTGCGCTACTTCCGCAACGAGCAGAACCTCGGCGTCACCGGCAACTACCGCAAGTGCCTGGGCCTGGCCGAGCACGAGCACCTGGTGTTCATGGGCACCGACGACGTCATGCTGCCCGAGTACGTCGCCACGATCCGCTCGGTCCTCACCCAGTACCCGGGCGTCGCGATGATCCAGCCCGGCGTCCAGGTCATCGACGGCGAGGGCCGCCCCAGCAACTCGCTGGTGGACGAGTCCAAGCGCCGCATCTACGCGCCCAAGGAGCGCGGCCGGGTGCTGATGGGCGGCGAGGACCTCGCCGTCAGCCTGCTCAAGGGCAACTGGCTGTACTTCCCGTCGATCTGCTGGCGCACCGAGGCCGTGAAGACCACCGGCTTCCGCGACAACCTGGAGATCATCCAGGACCTCGCCCTGGTCATCGACCTGCTGCAGGCCGGCGAGAAGATGGTGATCGACGACAAGCGGGTCTTCCAGTACCGCCGGCACGCCGTCAGCATCTCCTCCTCCTCCGCGTTCAGCGGCACCCGCTTCACCGAGGCCCGGCGCTACTTCCTCGACGCCGCCGACCGCCTCGACGCCCAGGGCTGGTCGCGGGCCGCCCGTGCCTCCCGGATGCACCTGTCCGCCCGCATCCACGCCCTCACCCTCGTCCCCGGCGCGATGCGCGCCGGCCAGTGGCAGGGCGCCAAGGCGCTGCTGCGCAACGCCACCAGCACGGCCCGCCGACCGCGCTGACCCCTCTTCGAGTACCCCTGAACCCCTGGAGACCTCCGCAATGAGCGCACCGCACACGGCCCCGGCCCGGGTGGCCGTCCTCGGCGGCACCGGCTTCATCGGCCGGGTGCTCGGCGCCCGCCTGCTCGCGCAGGGCGCCGAGGTGGTCAGCCTCGCCCGCAAGGCCCCCGCCGACCCGGCGCCCGGCCGCTTCGTCGCCTTCGACCTGTCCAACGGCGACCCGGCCGAGCTCACCGCGCTGCTGGAGCGCGAGGGCGTCGACACCGTCGTCAACGCGGCCGGCGGCATGTGGGGGCTCGACGACGAGCAGATGTACCAGGCCAACGTCGTCCTCACCGAGCGGCTGATCGAGGCCGTCGCCGCGATGGACTCCCCCGCCCGGCTCGTGCACCTGGGCACCGTCCACGAGTACGGCATGGCCCCCGTCGGCACCAGCCAGCACGAGAGCGACCCGGCCGCCCCGGTGATGGAGTACGGCAAGCTCAAGCTGGCCGCCACCGAGGCCGTCGTCCGCGCCGTCGAGGCCGGCCGGATCAGCGGCGTCGTGCTGCGCCTGGGCAACGTCGTCGGCGCCGGCCAGCCCGGCCACAGCCTGCTCGGCGTGATGGCCGCCAAGCTCGACGCGGCCCGCCTGGCCGGCGAGACGGCCCAGCTCTCGCTCCAGCCGCTCACCGCCCTGCGCGACTTCGTCGACCTCACCGACACCCTCGACGCCGTCCTGCTCGCCGCCGCCGACCGCTCGGCCCCGGCCGTCGTCAACGTCGGCACCGGCAGCGCCTCCACCGCCCGCCACCTGGTCGAGCTCCTCATCGAGGAGAGCGGCGTGCCCACCGAGATCACCGAGGTCCCGGCCCCGGAGGGCACCGGCCCGGAGACCGAGTGGCAGCAGCTCGACGTCACCGTCGCCCGCGAGAGCCTCGGCTGGACCCCCCGCCGCACCCTGCGCGAGGCCGTCCGCGAGCTCTGGCTCGCCCGGACGGCCGCCCCGGCCGCGTAGCACCGGGCTGCCCCCGCCGGCAGCCACCGGCGGCCGGAGGACCCACCCTCCGGCGCCTTCCGCCACCGGCGGAGCCCCGATCCAGTCCAGTCCCAGAGGAACCTCATGACACCGCGCAGTCTGTTCCACTCACGGGGCACGCTGGCCGAGCTGTTCTCCGGCCGTGCCAACAGCTTCGGCCTGCTGCGCCTGCTGATGGCCACCTCCGTGGTGGTCTCGCACGTCTACCCGCTGGCCTGGGGGCACCTGGACCCGCTGTGGGAGCGCAGCGGCCAGCAGACCGACATCGGGAAGATGGCTGTCATCGGCTTCTTCGTGATGTCCGGCTTCATGATCACCGGCAGCGGCAGGCGCACCACCATCGGCCGCTTCTCCTGGCACCGGGCGCTGCGCATCCTCCCCGGCCTGTGGGGCTCGCTGGTCGTCTCGACCCTGGTGATCATGCCGCTGCTGTACCGCTGGCAGCACCACACCCTGGACGGTTTCTGGAACCACCCGGCCGGCCCGAAGACGTACCTGAAGGGCACCTGGGACACCTCGCTGACCGGCGGCTGGGACGTCTCCGGCGTCATCCGCTGGGGCATCAACAACCACACCAACTTCGACCAGAGCGTCAACGGCGCGCTGTGGTCGCTGAAGTACGAGATCCTCTGCTACGTCGTCGTCGGCCTCCTCGCGGCCGGCGGGGTCCTGCTCCGGGCCCGCCGCTTCCTGCCGCTGGTGACCACCGCGCTCTGGGTCCTGATCCTCAACGACTGGATCAACTCGCCCACCTGGCGCGGCATCCCCGGCGACCAGGGCTCCGGCCTCAACGTGCCGTTCATAGGCCCCCTGAGCATGCACTTCCTGATCCACCTGGGCTTCGTCTTCCTGCTCGGCGCGACGGTGCAGCTCTACCGCGAGCGCATCCCGATCCACGACGGCCTGGCCCTGGTGGCCGCGGTGGCCTTCCTGGCCACGCTGCAGTGGGGCGGGGTCTTCGTGATCGGCTACCCGGCCTTCGCGTACCTGCTGTTCTGGCTGGCCGTCCGGCTGCCCCGGCCGTTCCAGAAGATCGGGCGCAAGCGGGACTACTCGTACGGCATCTACATCTACGGCTTCACCGTCGAGCAGGCGCTGGCCATGCTCGGCTACGCCAAGTACGGCAAGCTCGGCTTCTTCGCCTGTGCGATCACCGCGACGGTCGTCCTGGCCGCGCTGTCCTGGCACCTGGTCGAGTCCCCGATGATGAAGCTCAAGGACTGGACGCCCGGGCCGATCCGCAAGCTCAAGGCCCGCTACGGCGCCCCCGTGCCGCAGGCGGCCGCCGAGGCCCCGGCCGGCGCCGAGCAGGCGCACAGCCGGGAGCCGGAGGCCGTCCGGCCGCCGACCGTCTCCGCCTAGCACCCGCACGAACGAGGAGCGCCCGGTCGCGGAACCCCCCGAAGGGGTTCGCGACCGGGCGCTCCCGTCGTTCAGGGGGCCGGGCTCAGCCCTTGAAGACCCAGACCTTCATCAGCAGGAAGCGCACCACGGTGGCCAGGCCGTTGGCCACGATCAGGCCGCCGACCTCGACCACCTTGGAGGCGTGCGGCGCCGCGTAGTCCAGCAGGGCCAGCACTCCGCTGCTCAGGCCGAGGCCGATCAGGAAGGCCACCGCCCCCTGCAGCTGGTGCTTGAGGGCGCCCTCCGAGCCGGTGATGCCGAAGGTGAAGCGCCGGTTGGCGGCCGTGTTGGCGACGGCGCTGACCGCGAGCGCGATCAGGTTGGCGATCTGCGGGTCGACCACCCACCGCGCCACCACGTACAGCCCGAGGTAGAACAGCGTGCTCAGCACGCCGATGATCGCGAAGGCCGGCAGCTGGCGCTTCGCCGTGCCGCCGGGCTTCGCCGGCGAAGCCTGCGGGTCGTCGGTCGAGGGCGCCGCGGCCCGCTTGTCGGTGGAGACCATGTCAGTGACCATGCTTCGTCGTCGGGTCGGGTCAGGAGAGCTCGTACACGGCCACCCGGCCGTTGTCGAACACCTTCGGGGCGAGCGTCACCAGGAGCGGGGACTCCTGGCCCGCCTTGCGCTTGGCCACCAGGTAGCGCACGTGGTGGTCGTCGTGCAGCCGGCGCAGGATGTCCGGGGTCGGGTGGTAGAAGGCGTCCTCGTTGAGGTTGAACAGCGCCTCGTCCCAGAACGGGGCGAAGGTCTCCGCGCCGCCGCCGACCTTGGCCATCAGCCGCGGCGCGTACGCCCAGCCCTCGACCAGGACGGAACGCTCGGAGTAGGCCCCCAGCCAGTGGGAGCGGAAGTTGCCGCAGCCGTTCATGCTCGGGCCGTCGTCGAACTGCCAGCAGTGGCTGTTCGTGGCGAGGACGTCCTCCGGGTCGCTGTGCGCCCGCACCCAGCGCGCGCCGTCGACCTCGCCGCGCGGCAGCACCCAGCTGCCCTCCCAGGGCACCTCCTTGGCCTGGAGGACGTCCAGCGCCAGGCCGGGCATGCCGAAGGCCATGGTCGCCGTCAGCAGCACGATCCCGCCGCGCCGGCGCATCCCCGGCACCGCCTTGGCCACCAGCCACCACACCAGCGCGCCCAGGGCGGCGATCCCGGCCAGCGCGGCGCCCGCGACCACCGGGGGCAGCAGCCGGTCGTACGGGTGCTTCACCCCGGGGCGGCCGAACCAGTCGGCCACCTGCAGCGCCCAGTCCCCGGCGTACCGGTACACCACGAAGGTGAGGCCGCCCGCCAGGGCCAGGGTGCCGACCCCGAGCGCCACCACCGCCCGGCGCGGCAGCGCGGCCCGCTCGAACGCCTCGCAGTAGCCCCAGGCCGACAGCACCACGCCGAACAGCAGCCCGGCCAGGGTGAAGTAGCTGGAGTTGAAGCCGTTCACCGCCAGGTAGGCGGCCGGCCCGGCGATCGCGCCGCCGAGCAGGAACCACTGCACCGGCTCCAGCCGGAACCGTCGCCGCCAGATCAGCGGCAGCGCGCCGACCACCTTGAGCTGGTGGTTCAGCACGAACCCGCCCAGGGTCCCGGCGACCACCGCAGCCTGAACGGCGGTGCTGCGGGTGTGGTCCGGGTCCGCCCAGAACGGCTTGACGTTGCCGAAGGGGATGAGCTCCAGCCCGTAGCTCTCGAAGTCGAAGATCACGGCCGTCGCGAACAACTGCGCCACGCCGATCACCGCGCCGAGGCGCACGATCGTCCACGGGACGCGCCGGCTGCCGATCAGGACCATCAGCCCGGCGAAGGCCAGGCCCGCCAGGGTGACGGGCAGTGAACTCGCCTTGGCCGCGCTGGAGGCGAGCGCGAAGAGCCCCGCCAGGACGTACGCGCCGCGGCCGAGCGCCGGCACCGCAGGCCGACCGGTCTCCTGCGCGCCCGCCCCGCGGCCGCGCCTGAGGACGTCGCCGACCACGCCGATCAGCGCGATCAGCAGCGGCTGGCTGTAGGTCAGCGAGAGGCTCACGTAGGACATCAGGCGCACGGCCGGTGCGCCGAAACTCCAGGTGGCGGTGGGGTTGTTCGGGTAGGTCGCGAGGAACTCGCCCACCACGAAGACCATCACCGCTGCCACCGGCCCGGCCCAGACCCGGCCGCTGATGCGCTGAGCCACCACGGCCATCATGACGATGCCCAGCGCCGTCAGCGCCGGGACCATCAGCCGCATCTCGATCACCGGCAGGTCGATGTGCCCGACCATGTCGCCCATCGCCATGTGGACGAAGGTGAACCAGTGGTAGTGCAGCGGCTCCCCCGCCGCCTGCGGCAGGGTGGGAGGGAAGGCGTGCTTGGCGTTGCCCGCGAGCGACAGCAGGTACGGCAGGTCGCCGTACTGCCTGCTGGTGTCGCTGTCCGGCAGGATCGGGAACTGGGTGAAGTACGCCTTGGCGTAGTAGACCGAGGAGAGGCCCACGACCCCGGCCACCGTCCAGGACCAGCCCGCCGACTGGCGCACGTACCCGCGCGGCCGCCAGTGCCTGCGCAGACCCGGCACCGCCAGGAACGGCACGACCACGAGCAGCGGCCAGGCGACCGCCGCCTTCTGCAGGCCCAGCGGCATCAGCAGCGCCCAGGCCGCGAGCTCCAGGACCAGGCCCGTGGCCGCGCCGAACGCGAGGTCCTCCACCAGCGTGTACGGGCGGCGCCGCAGCGAGCGGAACACCAGGGTGCCGGGCAGCAGCACGCCCCAGGACGCGTAGAACGTGTACCGGGCGATGTCACCCGGCCGGGTGTCGGCGCCGAGCAGCACGGCGACCAGCAGCAGGTAGGCGGCGAGGGCGGGGGCGAAGCGCAGCAGCCGTCGCAGCAGCGGCTCCTCGGGCCCGCCCGCCGTCACCGCGGTGGCGCGGGCCTGGGCCTCGCGCAGGCCGACACCGCCTCCCGGCTCCGGCGCGGTCCCCGTGCTGTCGCTGCTCCCCATGCTGTCCATTTCCGTTCTTCTGGCCCCGCGGGCCGGTGGTGCGGCGCGGGCCGTCCGCGGCCGCGGACGCTCCCCGGCCGCGGACGGCCCGTAGGTCGTCAGCCCACGTAGCTCGCCGTCCGGCGGGCAGCCCGGTCGTCCTCGGCCGAGTCGTAGCCCACGAAGTAGGCCGGACGGGCCTGGGCCGCCGAGTAGATCCGGCCGACGTACTCGCCGAGCAGACCCATGCAGACCAGCTGGACGGCGCCGAGGAACAGCATCCCGATGAACAACGACGACCAGCCCGGAACGGTCTTGCCCAGGGCGTACTCGACCGTGGTGTAGATGCCCAGGGCGAAGCAGAGCACGAAGCTCAGCAGGCCGAGGTAGGTCGCCAGCCGCAGCGGGGCGGCGGAGAAGTTGGTGATGCTGTCGATGGCCAGGCGGAGCATCTTCGACAGCGGGTAGTGGGTGCTCCCGGCGACGCGCTCCTCGCGGACGTAGACGACCTCGCCGCTGGGGAAGCCCAGCCACGGCACCAGCAGGCGGTAGACCGGCTGGTGCTCGGGCATCGCCTTGAGCGCCTCGACGGCGGCCCGGCTCAGCAGACGGAAGTCGCCGGCCTGGTTGGGCATCTTCTTGCCGACGAGCTTGCGCATCAGCCAGTAGTAGCCGCCGGCGGTGCGGCGCTTGAACACGGTGTCGGTGCCGCGGTCGCCGCGAACGCCGTAGACGATGTCGAGGTTGCGCTCCTGGGCGAGCGCGAGCATCTCGGGGATCTTCTCCGGCGGGTCCTGGAGGTCGGCGTCGATCGAGACGACGTAGTCGCCGAAGGCCCGGTGGATGCCGGCGGTCAGCGCGGCCTGGTGCCCGGAGTTGCGGGCGAAGCGGACGATCCGGAACTCCGGCCAGTCCTGGTGGATCTTCTGCATCAACGCCGGGGTGGCGTCCGTGCTGCCGTCGTCGATACCGACGACCTCGTAGCTGATGCCGAGCCCGTCGAGGATCGGACGCAGCCGCTGAACGGTCAGGGGCAGGGCCTCCTGCTCGTTGTAGATCGGCATGACGACCGAGAGCAGAGGGGCGGGGCCCCCGGCCGGACCGTTCTCGGATGCTGCGTTGAACATCGTGCTTGCCTGTCCTCATGTATCGAATGGACTCGGACCGGTTGCTCCGGCGGGAGAACGCACCGGCCGGAGCCTCCCTTTCCGAACCCGGACGGGGCGCGGACGGCGGCGAGGGAGTACCCAATGAGCGGGGTCAGGATAGCAGCCGATCCCGAACGAACCTTCAACTGGCCGTTACCAGAAACCCACGCCTGACGACGCGTCCGACACGCCGAAGGGCCCCGCTCACCCTGAGGTGTGCGGGGCCCTTCGTCAGCCTGTACGGGCAGGCAGGTCAGACCGTCAATTACTTGATGATCTTGGTGACCTGGCCGGCGCCGACGGTGCGGCCACCCTCACGGATGGCGAACTTCAGGCCCTCCTCCATGGCGATCGGCTGGATCAGCGCGACCGTCATGGCGGTGTTGTCGCCCGGCATGACCATCTCGGTGCCCTCGGGGAGGGTCACGACGCCGGTCACGTCCGTGGTACGGAAGTAGAACTGCGGGCGGTAGTTGTTGAAGAACGGGGTGTGGCGGCCACCCTCGTCCTTCGACAGGATGTACGACTGGGCCTCGAAGTCGGTGTGCGGCGTGACCGAACCCGGCTTGATGATGACCTGGCCGCGCTCGACGTCCTCGCGCTTGATGCCACGGAGCAGCAGACCGACGTTCTCACCGGCCTGGCCCTCGTCGAGCAGCTTGCGGAACATCTCGATGCCGGTGACCGTGGTGGTGGTCTTGGTCTCCTTGATGCCGATGATGTCGACAGTCTCGTTGACCTTGAGGATGCCACGCTCGATACGACCGGTGACGACGGTGCCACGACCGGTGATCGTGAAGACGTCCTCGATCGGCATCAGGAACGGCTGGTCCACGGCGCGGGCCGGGGTCGGGATGCTCTCGTCGACGGCGTGCATCAGGCCGAGGAGCTTCTCGCCCCACTCCTTGTCGCCCTCCAGCGCCTTCAGCGCGGAGACGCGGACGACCGGCAGGTCGTCGCCCGGGAACTCGTACTCGGAGAGGAGCTCACGGACCTCGAGCTCGACGAGCTCCAGGATCTCCTCGTCGTCCACCATGTCGGCCTTGTTCAGGGCGACGACGATGTAGGGGACGCCGACCTGGCGGGCCAGGAGGACGTGCTCCTTGGTCTGCGGCATCGGGCCGTCGGTGGCGGCGACGACGAGGATCGCACCGTCCATCTGGGCCGCACCGGTGATCATGTTCTTGATGTAGTCCGCGTGACCCGGGCAGTCGACGTGGGCGTAGTGACGCGCCTCGGTCTGGTACTCGACGTGCGCGATCGAGATGGTGATACCGCGCTGCCGCTCCTCCGGCGCCTTGTCGATCTGGTCGAACGGCGTGAAGGGGTTGATCTCCGGGTACGCGTCGTGCAGCACCTTGGTGATGGCCGCGGTAAGGGTCGTCTTACCGTGGTCGATGTGACCGATGGTGCCGATGTTGACGTGGGGCTTCGTCCGCTCGAACTTCGCCTTCGCCACTGCAGTCCTCCTGAGGACAGTTCCTGTACGCCGTGCTGACGTCAGTTGGTCTTTGATCGGGCTTGGTCCGGGTGCGTGAGCACCTCGCACCGTCCCGCGGGTGGGGGCCGGAGGCCCCGGGGAAATCCTGTCCGGATTCCCCCGGGTCGCCTCCTAATAGCCTAAGGGGTCGGAATCATCCCGAATTATCGGGCTGATCCGGAGCCGGCGAAGCCGGACTCACTCACCCTTGGACTTGGCGATGATCTCCTCAGCCACGGCCTTGGGGACCTCGGCGTACGAGTCGAACTGCATCGAGTAGCTCGCGCGACCAGAGGTCTTGCTGCGCAGGTCACCGACGTAGCCGAACATCTCGGAGAGGGGCACCAGCGCCGTGACGACGCGGGCACCGTGACGCTCGTCCATGGACCGGATCTGGCCACGGCGAGAGTTGATGTCACCGATCACGTCGCCCATGTAGTCCTCGGGCGTGGTGACCTCGACGGCCATCATCGGCTCGAGGAGGACCGGCTTGGCCTTCCTCGCGCCTTCCTTGAAGGCCATCGAGCCGGCGATCTTGAACGCGAGCTCGGAGGAGTCGACGTCGTGCGCCGCACCGTCCAGCAGCTTCACGCGGACACCCTGGAGCGGGTAGCCGGCGAGGATGCCGAACTCCATGGCCTCCTGGCAACCGGCGTCGACCGACGGGATGTACTCGCGCGGGACGCGGCCACCGGTGACCTGGTTGACGAACTCGTAGCCCTCGGCCTGCTCGAGCGGCTCGATCGCGATCTGCACCTTGGCGAACTGACCGGAACCACCGGTCTGCTTCTTGTGGGTGTAGTCGATGCGCTCGACGGCCTGACGGATCGTCTCGCGGTACGCGACCTGCGGCTTGCCGACGTTGGCCTCGACCTTGAACTCACGCTTCATACGGTCGACCAGCACCTCGAGGTGCAGCTCGCCCATACCCGCGATGATGGTCTGGCCGGTCTCCTCGTCCGTGTTGACCTGGAAGGACGGGTCCTCCTCGGCGAGACGCTGGATGGCGACACCCAGCTTCTCCTGGTCACCCTTGGACTTGGGCTCGATGGCGACGCGGATGACCGGGGCCGGGAAGTCCATGGACTCCAGGATGACCGGGTTCTTCTCGTCGGCCAGCGTCTCACCGGTGGTGGTCTGCTTGAGGCCCATGACGGCGACGATGTCGCCGGCGCCCACCGACTCGATCTCCTCACGCTTGTTCGCGTGCATGCGGTAGATCTTGCCGATGCGCTCCTTCTTGCCCTTCACGGCGTTCAGCACGGAGGTGCCGGACTCCAGGCGACCGGAGTAGATCCGGACGAAGGTGAGCTTGCCCAGGTGCGGGTCGGACATGATCTTGAACGCGAGGGCGGCGAGGGGCTCCTCGTCCGACGCCTTGCGCGAGATCTTGGTGTCCGGGTCGTTCGGCTTCGTGCCCTCGATGGACTCGATGTCCAGCGGCGACGGCAGGTACTTGACGACCGCGTCGAGCAGGGGCTGAACGCCCTTGTTCTTGAAGGCGGTACCGCAGAAGATCGGGGTGAAGTCCGAGTTCAGGGTGCCCTTGCGGATCGCGTCCTGCAGCAGCTCGACCGGGATCTCCTCGCCCTCGAGGGCGAGCTCCATGATCTCGTCGCTGACGTTGGACACGGTGTCGATCAGCTGCTCGCGGTACTCGTCCGCCTGCTCCTGCAGCTCGGCCGGGATGTCGACGATGTCGTACATCTCGCCCTTGGCGGCCTCGGCCGACCAGACCAGCGCCTTCATGCGGACCAGGTCGACAACGCCCTGGAAGTCCGCCTCGGCACCGATGGGGAGCTGCATGACCAGCGGGGTCGCGCCGAGGCGGTCCACGATGGTCTTGACGCAGAAGAAGAAGTTCGCGCCCGTGCGGTCCAGCTTGTTGATGAAGCAGATGCGCGGGACGCCGTAGCGGTCAGCCTGACGCCACACGGTCTCGGACTGGGGCTCGACACCGGCAACACCGTCGAACACCGTCACGGCGCCGTCGAGGACGCGCAGCGAGCGCTCCACCTCGACGGTGAAGTCGACGTGACCCGGGGTGTCGATGATGTTGATGGTGTGGTCGGCATCGTCGACCGTCCAGTGGCAGGTCGTCGCGGCCGACGTGATCGTGATGCCGCGCTCCTGCTCCTGCTCCATCCAGTCCATGGTGGCAGCGCCATCGTGGACCTCACCGATCTTGTACGACACACCGGTGTAGAACAGGATCCGCTCGGTGGTGGTGGTCTTGCCCGCGTCGATGTGCGCCATGATCCCGATGTTGCGGACCTTGGCGAGGTCAAGGGAGGTTGCAGCCATGGTGGCTCGTTCTCTCTCTGTCTAGTGACGGGGTAGGGACTACCAGCGGTAGTGCGCGAAGGCCTTGTTGGACTCGGCCATCTTGTGGGTGTCCTCGCGACGCTTCACGGAAGCGCCCAGGCCGTTGCTGGCGTCGAGGATCTCGTTCATGAGGCGCTCGGTCATGGTCTTCTCGCGACGGGCGCGGGAGTAACCGACCATCCAGCGCAGCGCCAGGGTGCTGGCGCGGCCCGGACGGACCTCGACCGGAACCTGGTAGGTCGCGCCACCGACACGGCGGGACTTGACCTCGAGGGCCGGCTTGACGTTCTCCAGCGCGCGCTTGAGCGTCACGACCGGGTCGGAGCCGGTCTTCTCACGGACGCCCTCGAGGGCGCCGTAGACGATCCGCTCGGCGGTGGAACGCTTGCCGTGCAGCAGGATCTTGTTGACCAGCTGCGTGACGACCGGGGAGCCGTAGACCGGGTCGATGATGACCGGGCGCTTCGGGGCGGGGCCCTTACGAGGCATTCTTACTTCTCCTTCTTGGCGCCGTAGCGGCTGCGAGCCTGCTTGCGGTTCTTGACACCCTGGGTGTCGAGCGAACCGCGGATGATCTTGTAGCGGACACCAGGAAGGTCCTTCACACGACCACCGCGAACCAGCACGATGGAGTGCTCCTGCAGGTTGTGGCCCTCGCCCGGGATGTAAGCGGTGACCTCGATCCCGCTGGTGAGGCGCACACGGGCGACCTTGCGGAGAGCCGAGTTCGGCTTCTTCGGGGTGGTCGTGTACACACGCGTGCAGACCCCACGGCGCTGCGGGGAACCCTTCAGCGCGGGAGTCTTGTTCTTCTCGACCTTGTCCTGCCGGCCCTTTCGGACCAGCTGCTGGATCGTAGGCACCGTTTCTCCGTTTTCTGTGTGCCAAGGCTTGGTGGAACTAACCTGCGGTGATCCGGTCATCTCCCTCACACACGACCCCGTGGTCGACCCACGCGGTCGGGTGTGTTGGGTTCATTCCGGCACGGAATCCCATGAGCTGATGTACAGCGACGGCGCTCAACGCGCGGAGAGCTTGGAGGCGCTCCGGCTCGGCGCGGCGACCGGTGTGCATGCACGCACAAGGACCCGGGGACACCCCAGGCACAAGGTCAGAGCGTACCTAGCGCATGGGGCGCGGTCAAAACAAATGCAACGCCGCAGGTCGCGGCCCTCGGGCGGGTGCCACGGGGGTGTCCCCCACGCGACGGGGCGGTGTCGGACCGCCTCCCACCCGCTCTACCACAGCCGAGTGACGGACGCCACCCGGGGAAGGACCGCCTAGTAGCCCGGACTGGGGTGCGAACCGGTGGACGCGACGGCGACGATGCCCAGCAGGATGATCAGACCCCAGAACGCCAGGCCCAGGTAGCCGAGGATCAGCCCGGTGACCGCCGCCCAGTCCCCGTCCTGGTGCCGCTCGCGGATCTGCCCGCGGGCGATGTGGCCGGTGATCACGGCGACCGGGGCGATGCCCGTCAGACCGAAGACGAACGAGGCGATCGCCAGCCCGTTGGTGGGGCGCGGCATGTGCATCGGCATCGGCATGGGCATCGGCATCGGGGGCGGCAGGAACGTCGACGGGACGTTCTGCGCCGCGGGGGCGGGCGCGGGGCCCGGCACCGGACCGGAGGGCAGGTCGGCGATCAGCGCGGCCAGCTGGCCGTAGGTCTGGGCGGCGGCCGCGGCCTCGTGGCGGTGCTCGTACTCCTGGACGGAGAGCCGGCCCTCGGCGAAGGCCGCCTTCAGCACGTCCACCGTGCGGTCCCGGTCCGCGTGCCCGGCGCGCATCCCGTGCTGGCCTCCGGGCTGCTGGGAACCGGGGTCTCCCCACGATTGAACGGACATCCGCCACCTCCGGCACCGCAGACGCGGTCGTGTTCTCGCTGAGTTTCATAGTGCAGGACGAACGGCCCGGCTGAGTAGTTGCCAATTCGCCGCCGCAGAAACGGACATCCGGATTCCGGCCCTCCGTCACCCGCCGGGTGCCAAGCTCCGATGACGCTCAACTGGCACGACAGCCGGTCACCCCGGCGGATACGGTCACACCGGATCAGAACCGAAGTCAACACGGTCGACACGGTCAACGAAAAAGAAGAAGGCAGCCATGCAGGCGTCAGCGCCGCAGTCGTCGAACCCGCCCGGGCCGGGCACCCCGTCCGCCGTCAGCATCCAGGGCCTGTGGAAGCACTTCGGCAGCCAGGCCGCCGTGGCCGGGCTCAGCCTGGAGCTGCCCGCCGGTGCGTTCATCGGGCTGGTCGGCCCCAACGGCGCGGGCAAGACCACCACGCTGTCCATGGTCACCGGGCTGCTCCGGCCCGACCAGGGCACCGTGCTCGTCCACGGCACCGACGTCTGGGCGGACCCGGTGAGCGTCAAGGCCCGGATCGGCATCCTGCCCGAGGGCCTGCGGTTGTTCGAGCGGCTCAGCGGGCGTGAACTCCTCCAGTACGTCGGCCGGCTGCGGGGCCTGCCCGGCGCCGAGGTGGACCGCCGGGCCGAGGAACTGCTGGCCGTCCTCGACCTCGGCCGCGACGCCGACAAGCTCGTCGCCGACTACTCCACCGGCATGCGCAAGAAGATCGGCCTGGCCGCCGCGCTGCTGCACAACCCCGACGTGCTCTTCCTCGACGAGCCCTTCGAGGGCGTCGACCCCGTCTCCGCGCAGACCATCCGCGGCGTGCTCAAGCGGTACGCGGCCGCCGGCTCCACGGTCGTCTTCTCCAGCCACGTCATGGAGCTCGTCGAGCAGCTCTGCGACTGGGTCGCCGTCGTCAACGCCGGCCGGGTCATCGCCCAGGGCCCGCTGGACGCCGTCCGCGGCGGGAGCAGCCTGCACGAGGCGTTCCTGGGGCTGATCGGCGTGCGCGAGGACGACGGGCAGTCCCTCGGCTGGCTCGGGGGCGGGCAGTGACCGCGGCCCCGGGGGCCGCCGCGCCCTCCGACCGCCACCAGGTGCCGGACGGGCCGACCGTCGTCCGCGCCCTGGTCGCGCTCAAGCTGCGGCTGGTGCGCAACGGCCTGCGGCGCAGCCCCGGCCGTACCGCCGTCTTCGTCATCGGGGGCCTCGTCGGCCTGGTCTTCGCCGGGGGCATCGCCTTCGCGATGGCCATGATGAACGGCAAGTTCGACGGCTCCGGGGACACCGGGGTGATGCTGCTCGGCACGATGACCCTGGGCTGGGCCGCGCTGCCGCTGTTCCTGTTCTCCAGCGACGAGAGCGCCGACCCCACCCGGCTCACCATGCTGCCGCTGCGGCCCGGACCGCTGCTGCGCGGATCGCTGCTGGCCGCGCTGGTCGGGCCCGGGCCGGTGATCAACCTGGTGCTGGTGACCGGCGCGGCGCTGTCCGGCGCGAGCGGCGGCGCCTCCGCGGCGTTCGCGGTGGTCGGCGTGCCGCTCACCCTGCTCTGCCTGGTCACGCTCTCCCGCTCCGTCGCGGCCGGGAACGCCCGGATGCTCTCCAGCCGGCGCGGCAAGGACTTCGCGATCTTCGGCGGGCTCGCCTTCGCCCTGCTCGTCCAGGTCGCCAACCTCGGCTCCCAGACGGTCTTCGGCCGCCCGGGCAAGGACGGCAGCCTCGACCTCAGCCCGCTCGAGCCGATCGCCTCGGTGCTGCGATGGATACCGCCGATCAGCGCCACCGACGCCGGCCGCACCGCCGGCGAGGGCCGGTACGCGCTCGCGCTGCTGCAGCTCGCCGCGACCGCGGCCCTGCTCCTCCTGCTGCTGCGCTGGTGGCGCCGGAGCCTCCAGGAGCTGATGGTCACCGCCGACTCCTCCACCCTGGACGTCGCCCGCGGCGTGCAGCAGTCGCGCGGCTGGCGCTTCCTGCCCGAGGGCCGGGTCGGCGCGGTGATGCAGCGCCACCTGCGGTACGCCTGGCGGGAGCCGAGGGCCAAGGCCGCGGTGTTCACCAGCATCGGCATGACGCTGGTGCTCTGCGTGATGTCCGTGGTCCAGGGCTGGTCGAGCGTCTACCTGCTGGCGATGACCGGGGTGTTCCTCGGGCTCCAGATGCTCAACCTGTTCGGCATGGACGGCTCCGCGTTCTGGATCGTCGCCAGCACCCTGCGAACCCCGGCCGACGCCCGGGACGAGCTGCGCGGCCGCGGTTACGCGGTGCTCTCGTACGCCGTGCCGGTCGTCCTGGTGCTCGGGCCCGTGCTGGCCGCCGTCACCGGCGACTGGGCGGGCCTGCCCTCCGCGATCGGGCTGGCGCTGTGCCTGCTCGGCTGCGGCGTCGCCCTGGGCTCGGTGTTCAGCGTGCTGGCGCCGTACGCCATGCCGGCCGACAGCAGTCCGATGCGCAACGCCGCGCCGGGGCAGAGCGGGCTGGTCCTGCTCAACCAGTTCGGCTCGATACTCGGCGTCGGCCTGCTCGCCTCACCCGCCATCGCCTACCTGGGCATCGCCCACGGCACCGGCGCCCCGACCTGGCCCCTGCTCCTGGCCGGGCCCCTCTACGGCGCGCTCATCGCCACCCTCGGCACCCGCTTCGCCGCCACCCGGCTGCTGCTGCGCACCCCCGAGATCCTCGCCCGCGCCATCGAGCGCTGACACCCGCCCCACGGAACGCCCGGCCCCACCTCGGTGGGGCCGGGCGTTCCGGCATTCCCGGCGGCCCGCCGGTTCCTTCGGCCGCTCCGGCATCATGGAACAGGTCGTCGAGGAGAGCTGAGGCAGGTCGTGAGCAGGCGGGCGGAGCAGGGCGAGGGGGCCGGGGCGCTGCTGGACGCGGCCGTACGGGCGGTGCTGACGGCGCCCGACGAGATGCTGGACGTGGCGCTGGACACCGGGGCCTCCTCGCTGGCGGCCTCGGCCGACCGGTGGCAGGAGGTCAGCCGGGCGCTGCTCGGCTTCGCGGACACCGCCGTGGGCCGCTGCTGGTCGGCCGGGTGGCGCCCGGCGGACCTGGTGCGGGTGGTGCGGCGGGACCTCAAGCCCGTCCACCTGGCCCTGGCCGTGGACCTGATCGCCGCCGAGAGCCGCCGCCACAGCGCCGCGGGCCTGGACCGGCGCTGGCGGGAGCAACTGCGCGAGCTGGCCGTCGAGACGTGGTGGCCCGAGGACGGCGAGTACCTGGCCGCCTTCGCCCGGCGGCACCGGCTGGACCGCTTCGCGCTGGCCACCGCCGCCCTGGAGCTGCTGCGCACCTGGGGCCGGCTGCCTCCGATCGCCCCGGTCGGCCCGGCGCCGGGACAGGCCGCCGGTCAGGCCGCAGGGCACGGCTCAGGGCCTCAGCGGCCCTCCGAGCCCGTGACGGGCGAACCCCGGATGCTGGCCCGCATCCGGGCGCTCCTGGCGAAGGCCGAGTCCACCGAGTTCCCGGAGGAGGCCGAGGCGCTGACCGCGAAGGCGCAGCAGCTCATGGCCCAGCACAGCATCGACGACGCGTTGCTCGCGGCCGCCGGTACGGGCGGCGGCCGGGACGTCCCGGCGGCGGTGCGCATCGGGGTGGACAACCCGTACGAAGGTCCCAAGACGATGCTGCTGGACGCCGTCGCGGCGGCGAACCGCTGCCGGGTGGTGTGGGCGAAGGAGTTCGGCTTCTGCACCGTGATCGGCTTCGACGGCGACCTGGACGGCGTCGAGCTGCTCTACACCTCGCTGCTGGTGCAGGCCACGCACGCGCTCAACAAGGCCGGCTCGCGCAAGGACTCGCGCAGCAAGGCGTTCCGCCACTCCTTCCTGGTCGCGTACGCGGCCCGCATCCGCGAGCGGCTGACCGCCGCGACCGAGCGGGCGACGCGCGCGGCGGCGGCCGGGCGGCACCTGCGCGAGGACGGCACCGAGGAGCAGCTGCTGCCGGACGAGCGGCTGCTGCCCGCGCTGGCGGCCCGCTCGGAGGCGGTGGACGAGCAGGTCGACCGGCTGTTCCCGAAGCTGGTCTCGCAGCGGGTGCGGGTGAGTGACGGCGGGGGCTGGGCGGCCGGACGGGCGGCGGCGGACCGGGCGGCCCTGCACGGGCGCGCCGGGCAGATCAGGCGCTGAACCTGGTAGAACGTACACCGCCGCGAACGAAGGGGGATTCGACGTGACGGACCTGGCTGCGGAGTCGGCCTATCGGGATTCGGGCTACCGGGACAGGGTGCGCGGGGCGCTGCTCGGCGGCGCGATCGGCGACGCCCTGGGCTGGCCGGTGGAGTTTCTCCAACTGCACCAGATCCAGGAGAAGTTCGGGCCGGACGGGGTGACGCGGCTGCCCGCCGGGCCCGGCCCGGTGGAGGTCACCGACGACACCCAGATGACGCTGTTCACCGCCGAGGGCCTGATCCGCGGCTTCGTCCGCGGCTGGTCGGGCGGCGGCGGCTCGGTGCCGGAGGCCGTCCACGGCGCCTACCGGCGCTGGCTGATGACGCAGTACCAGCCGGAGCCGGACGCCGAGCCCCAGCCCCGCCCGTACGACGGCTGGTTGCTGCGCCAGCCGTTCCTGTACGCGCGGCGGGCGCCGGGCAACGCCTGCCTGAGCGGGGTGTCCGAGCACCCGGAGTTCGAGGCGCCGGCCGCGATCGGGCGGACTGGTCCGATCAACCCGGGCTCCAAGGGCTGCGGCACGGTGATGCGTTCGGCGCCGTTCGGACTGGCCCGGCTGGGCGTCGAGCAGTCCTTCGGGCTGGCCGTGCAGTGCGCCCAGCTGACCCACGGGCACCCCACCGGGTACCTGGCGGCGGGGGCCTTCGCGGCGCTGGTCGAGCGGCTTGCGCAGGGCGTGGAGCCGTGGGCGGCGGTGGGCGGGACGGTGGAGCAGATCCGGGAGCTGCCCGCGTCCAAGGAGACGGTGCAGGCCCTGGCCCGGGCGGTGCGGATCGCCCAGGAGTCGGAGCCCTCGGCGGAGGCGGTGGAGCGGGTCGGGCTCGGCTGGGTCGCCGAGGAGTGCCTGGCGATGGCGGTGTACGCGCTGCTGGCGGCCACCCTGGACCCGGACCCGGTGCGCACCGCGCTGCGGCTGTCGGTCAACCACTCGGGGGACAGCGACTCGGTCGGCGCCGTCTGCGGCAACCTGGTCGGGGCCGCGTACGGCGCCTCGGCGCTGCCCGAGGAGTGGGTCGGGGCGATCGAGGGCCGGGCCGAGCTGCTCACGGTCGCGGACGACCTGCTGGTGCTGTTCGGCAGCCGCGACCCGAACCACCCGGCGCTGGGCGGGCGTTACCCGGCCTGGTAGCGGCGGCCACCCGGCCTGGAGGCCGCAGCTGCCCGGCCTGGTGGCCGCCGCTACTTGGCCTGCGGGTCGGCGACCTGGCCGAGGAACAGCGGCCGCCCGCCGGAGGTGTCCCGGATCAGGAACAGGAACGGCCGGTCGATGTGCAGCTCGACGTGCTGTTGCGGTGCGGCCGCGCCCGCGGCCTTGATCCCGACGCCGCTGCCGGCCGCCGCGACCGTGCCGTCCTCGTCGACCTGGACGGTGGCCTTCTGCACCACCGTGCCGACGGCGAGCGGCTCCTTGGCGATGCCGTGCAGGTCCGCGTCGTCGAAGGCCGCGTTCACGCCGAGCGCGCGCAGCGTCGGGGTGAGCTCGTTGGCGGTGTCGAAGTGGAAGCGCGGCAACTGCAGGTCGACGGACCGGTCGGTGAGACCGCCGAGGATCCGGTCGAGCTGCGGCTGGTCCAGCCCCTTGGTGAAGGCCGCGAAGCCGCCCTGGGCGGGGACGATCAGGTCCATCACCAGGGTGCTGTCCGCGTAGGGCAGTTCGACGGCCTGCCAGGGCTCGCCGGTGATGCCGCCGGAGCCGTCCGCGTACTTGAGGGTGTCCATGCGGCTCATGGTCGGGACGGACGGGCCGGTGCCGTCGAGCTTGTGGAAGGTGCGGTCGGCGGTGGCCTGGGGCTTGAACGGGGACGCCCACTTCGCGTCGAGGTAGAGCGCGTCGGTGAGGACGAGCCGGGTGAGGCCGGTGATCTGCTGCTCGTTGAAGAGGTCCTTGATCCGCCCCTCGGTGGTCTTCTCGACGGCCGCGTTGATCTGCTTGCGGCCGTCCTGCGGGTTCTTGACGAAGTCGACGGTGTGCACGCCGGTGTCGAAGGCGGTGGCGAGGGTCGTCAGGTAGTCGGGTTCGACGGCCATGTCCTTCTGCATCCACAGGTCGTCGCTCTGGCGCAGGAGGAACTTTCCGGTCTTCGCGACGGGGGCGTTGAGCGCGCCGGTGGCGAGGGCGTACTGCTTCGGGTCGAGGTCGGTGTGCAGGGCCTTGGCGAGTTCCTCGGCGGTCGCGCCGCGGGCGCCGGGGAGCAGCATGGCGAGGGCGGTGGCCAGGCCGGACGGCGAGACGACGATGTTGCGCCCGCTGCCCGCGGGGCCGGCGGAGAGGGTGTGCAGGAGGTCGAGGCCGAAGGCGTCGGTGGCCTTGGCGACGGCCTCCTTCTGATCCGGGGCGACGGTCGGCCGGTCCTTGGGCGCGGAGACGCGCACCACCGGGGGTGCAGCGGCTCCGGTGCTGCCGCAGCCGGCGATCAGCGGCGCGGCGAGGGCGGCGGCCAGGAGCAGGGCCGCCGGGCGGCGGCGGGCCGCGCTGCGTACGGAGGTGCTGCTGTTCGTCATGGCCCTTCGACGTGACGGATGCCCAGGAGGTTCCCCCGCCGCCGGGCTGTGCCATGATCAACTGCCGCAGGACCGGCCCCGGGGGAGGAATCATGAGCCGAATCGACTGCCCGCAGTGCGGGACGCTTGATCAGGTGAGCAGCGTTCCGAGCGTCTACGAGTCACAGACCAGCACCTACTCGGGGCAGAGCACGGGCTTCAGCTCCGGGGTCGGGTACGCGCGCGGGGTCGGTCCCGTCTCGACCTTCGGCAGGTCGACCGTCTACACCTCCGGCTCTACCAGCAGCCGGCTGGCGGACCAGATCGCCCCGCCGCCGGTGCCGCGGCTGGCGAGACCCGGCGGAGGGTGCGGCCTCGCCATTCTGGTCGCGTTCGTACTGGGGGCCGCGGTGATCGTGCTGCCGGCGCTGCTGACATCCAACGAGCCCGATGCCCTCCGCAGCTCGCTGCTGGTCTTCGGCCTCCTGGGCGGCCCGTTCCTCATCGCGGCCGTGGCCCTGACCCTCAAGCGCGCCAAGGAGCGGCGTCGCCTCCGCCGGGAGTTCCAGGAGTACTCGGTGGTCCAGCCGTCGCTGGCCACGGCCTGGAGCGCCACCTACCTGTGCCGGCGCTGCCATGTCGCTTTCCTGCCCGAGGGCGCGCTCGGGCTCGGCGGCTCGGCGATGGCACCGGTGCCGGCGTTCCGCACGCTGGTCGAGACCGTGGCACGCCGCCTGCGCGGCGAGGCATGACGGGTCAGTCCCAGAGCGTGCCGAGCTCCAGCAGTTCGTCGCGGTGCTCGATGCGCTCCACCCACTCCTGCGGCCAGACCGACTCCCCGTGGTGGGCGCCCGCGAAGGCGCCGGTGAGGCAGGCCAGGGAGTCGGAGTCGCCGCTGGAGTAGGCGGCCCGGCGGACGGCGGCCACCGGGTCGTCGGGCAGCAGCAGGAAGCAGAGCAGGCCCGTACCGAACGCCTCCTCGGCGATCCAGCCCTCGCCGGTGGCCAGGCAGGGGTCGGCCTCGACGTCGGGGGCGGCGAGGGCGGCGTCCAGGCGGTCGAGGACCGCGAGGCACTCGTCCCAGCCGCGCTCGACGGCCGCCTGTGGGGAGGGGTCCTGCCAGTGCGCGGCGAGGTCGCCGAGCCAGAACTCGTCGTACCGGTGCCGGCTCGCCAGCGCGTAGGAGCGCAGCACGGCGGGCAGCGCGGCCGGGGCGACGCCCTCGGCGAGGCGGCGGACGGCGTACGCGGTGAGGTCGCTGGCGGCGAGCGCGGTGGGGTGGCCGTGGGTGAGCGCGGACTGCAGCTGGGCGGCGCCGGAGAGCTGGCGGGCGTCCAGGTCGCGGACCAGCCCGATCGGGGCGACGCGCATGTTGGCGCCGCAGCCCTTGGAGTTGGCGTCGCTGGCGTCCTGCCAGCGCTTCTCGGGGACGCTGAGCCGCCAGCAGGAGCGCATGCAGGTCATGCCGGGGGCGCGGTTGTTCTCCGGGGAGCGCCACCACTCGACGAACTCCTCGCGGACGGGCCGCTCCAGCCGCAGCGGGGTCAGTGGCCCGCGCTCCAGGGCGGTGCGCAGGCCACGGGCCAGGGCAAGGGTCATCTGGGTGTCGTCGGTGACCAGCGCCGGCTTGGGCAGCGGGAGTTGACGCCAGTCCGGACAGTTCCAGGCGATCTCCTCGACCTCCTGGAACTCGGTGTGCTTGCCCAGCGCGTCCCCGATCGCCAGCCCCAGCAGTGCCCCCGTCGCCTTGCCCATGGCCGTACCCCCCTCTTCCGCTACAGCTCGACTACAGCTCGACCAGCAGTTCCTCGAGCCCCCGGATCACGTACCCGGGGTTCCACGCGGGCTCGCGGACGAGCCGCAGCCCCGGGGCCCGGCGCAGCAGCGTGCCGTAGGACTCGGTGAGTTCCAGTCTCGCAAGCGGCGCGCCCAGGCAGAAGTGGATTCCCGCGCCGAAGGTGATGTGCGGGTTGTCGGCGCGGCCGAGGTCGAGCCGGTCCGGGTCGGCGAAGCGCTGCGGGTCGCGGTTGGCGGAGCCGAAGAGCAGGGCGATCTCGGCGCCGCGCGGCACGGTGACGCCGCCGATCTCGACGTCCTCCAGCACCCACCGCTCGAACATCTGCAGCGGGGTGTCCCAGCGCATCAGCTCCTCGACGGCGGTGGGCAACAGCTCGTCCACGGAGGCGCGCAGCCTGGCCAGCTCCCCGGGGTGGCGGAACAGCGCCCACCAGCCGTTGCCGGTGGTGTTGACGGTCGCCTCGTGGCCGGCGTTGAGCAGCAGGACGCAGGTGGAGACCATCTCCTGCTCGCTGAGCGCGTCGGAGCCCTCCTGGGCCTGGATCAGCGCGCTGATCAGGTCCTCGCCGGGGGCGGAGCGGCGCTCGCGGATCAGGGCGCGCAGGTAGTCGGAGAACTCGATGCTCGCGGCGACGGCCCGGCGGGCGGTCTCCTCGCTCGGGTTGAGTTCGAACATCCCGGTGATGTCGGCGGACCAGGGCCGCAGCAGGTGCCGGTCCCCCTCCGGGACGCCGAGCATCTCGGCGATCACGGCGACGGGCAGCGGCTCGGCGACGGCGGCGATGAGGTCGCCGCCGCCGTCCGCGACCAGGGCGTCGACCAGTTCGCCCGCCAGGCGCCGTACGGTCGGCCGCAGGCCCTCGACCATGCGCGGGGTGAACGCCTTGGAGACCAGCCGGCGGATGCGGGTGTGGTCGGGCGCCTCCAGGTCGAGCAGCCCGTGGTCGTTGAGGGTGTGGAAGGGCTCGTGCGCCGGGTCGGGCGCGGGCCGGCCGAACTCCTCGTGGCTGAACCGGTGGGTGTAGGTGCGCCCGAGGCGGCGGTCGCGCAGCAGCGCGCTGACGTCCTCGTAGCGCGGGACGAGCCACTGGTTCGTCGGCTCGAAGTACGTCACCGGCGCGGCGGCGCGCAGGTCGGCGTACGCGTCGTACGGGTGGGCCACGAACGCCGCCGACCAGGGGTCGAACTTCGCCGTCGTCATCGCTCGATCACTCCAGGCCGTGAGGGGGTAGCCGGAAGGATCATCGTACGCAGACGGCACCTTCGCGTTCAGGCCCCTTCCCTGACCAGCCGTCGCACCAGATCGGGCAGCGCGGTGGAGATCGGCTCCCGGATGACCTCGCTCGCGGCCACGTCGTACGGGGTCTCCTCGGCGTTGACGATGATCAGCTTCGCCCCCGTCCGCACCGCGTTGTACGGCAGCCCGGCCACCGGGAACACCTGGAGGCTGGTGCCGATCGCGATGAACACGTCGCAGGCCCGGGCGATGTCGTCGGCCTTCCCGAGCACCTCCGGGTCGAGGTTCTCGCCGAACATCACGATGCGCGGCTTGAGGACGCCGCCGCACTCGCGGCAGTCCGGGTCCTCCTCCCCCGCCTCGACCCGCGCCAGCGCCTCGGCCATCGGCCCGACCGCCCGGCAACTCAGGCACTGCGTCTGCCGCGTGTTGCCGTGCAGTTCGAGCACCTTGCGTTCGGACGACCCGGCCTTCTGGTGCAGCCCGTCGATGTTCTGGGTCAGCACCCGCAGCGGCAGCCCGGAGCGCTCCAGGTCCACCAGCGCCCGGTGCCCCGCGTTCGGCTCGGCGGCCAGGGCGCCGATCTCCAGGCGCATCCGCCAGGCGCGCCTGCGCACCTCCGGGTCGCCCCGGTACGGGCCGATGGTGACGAGTTCCTCGGCGCCCGGGTCCTTGCGCCAAACCCCTTGCGGGCCACGGTAGTCGGGGATTCCGGAGTCGGTGGAGATGCCCGCGCCGGTCAGGACGGCGATCAGCGGGCGCTTCGCGTTCATACCCGGGACGGTACGGCCTCCACGACTGCGGCGGCCACCGGAAATCCGGGTGCGCGACCGTCAACTCCCACAGCACACTGGCCCGGTCACTCGACGAAGAATTCCGGAGGAGCCCCCTTGCAGGGTGCAGTCAGCGTCTCGCCCGCCCAGATCCCCGAGCTGCTGCTCGGTCTCGCCACCGTCCGCCCCGTGTTCCTCTGGGGCGCGCCCGGTATCGGCAAGTCCTCCCTGGTCAGGGCGTTCGCCGAATCGCTCGGCCTGGAGTGCGTGAGCCTGGTCGGCACCCAGCTGGCCCCGGAGGACCTGATCGGTGTCCCACAGCTCACCCCCGAGGGCCGCTCGCGGTTCTGCCCGCCCGAGCAGATCGCCCGCGACGAGCCGTACTGCCTGTTCCTGGACGAGCTCAACGCCGCCTCGCCCGACGTCCAGAAGGCGTTCTACTCGCTGATCCTGGACCGCCGGATCGGCTCCTACGAGCTGCCGCCCGGATCGATCGTGATCGGCGCCGGGAACCGCGCCACCGACGGCGCGCTCGCCCGCCCGATGGCCTCCGCCCTGGTCAACCGCCTGGTCCACGTCCACCTGCGGGCCAGCGCCCAGGACTGGCTGCTGTGGGCGGCCGGGGCCGGCATCCACCCCTGGATCGTCGACCACCTCACCGACCGGCCCGACCACCTGTGGTCCGCCCCGCCGAAGTCCGAGGAGCCGTTCTCCACCCCGCGCGCCTGGCACATGCTCTCCGACGCGCTGCACTCCTTCGGGCCCACCCTGGACGAGGCCACCCTCAAGGTGGTCGCCCACGGCCTGCTCTCCCCGAACCACGCGGTGGCCTTCTGCGGCTACGCGAAGATCGTCCGCAACTCCTACGGCCTGGAGGCGATCCTCAAGGGCGACGCCCGCTGGCCGCACCGGCTGGAGGACCGCGACCTGCTCTACTACCTGGCCGACGCCTTCCGCGGCCGGCTCGTCAAGGAGCTGCCCGCCCGCAAGGAGCACGCCTCCGGGGCGCAGCGGCAGACGGCCTTCCGGGCCAAGTCACTGCTGGTGCAGCTGGCCGAGATCTCGGTCGAGGTGGCCCAGACGGTGATCGCGGACGGCGCGGACGGGAACCCGGTGCTGCCGTCCTGGTTCCTGATCGAGGCCGCCCGGGACATGCCCCGGCTGGTCGAGGCCCGCCGGTGAAGTCCGCACAGGGCACGAAGAACGCGAAGGGCACGAAGAAGCAGGGCTCGAAGGACGCCCCGGCCAAGGACCCCAACCTCGAAGCCTTCACCGACGGCGTCCGGCTGCTGCTCGGCAACCCGGCGCTGGCCGCGCTGAAGGCCAACTACTGCCGGGACCGGGACTGTGCCCACTACCCGCCCGACGGCTGGGTGACCGTCAGCTCCAGCGGCACCCTGCACGTCAACCCGCACCGCCGCTCCGAGCCCGAGGAGTGGGCCTGGGCCCTGGCGCACTGCCTGCTGCACCTGGGCTTCGGGCACGTCCCGGCCGCCCGGGGCGCCCGGACCCAGCCGGACGCCGAACTGGCCGCCGCCCGCTGCGCGGTGGTCAACCGCTTCCTCGCCACCTTCAAGGTCGGCCGGGCGCCCGTCGCACTCCCCCAGAACTTCCCCGGCGGGGACGAGGAGGAGCTGGCCGCCCGCTGGCGCCGCGACGGGCTGCCGCCCGCCGAGGAGGCTGGGACGGCCGGCACCGCGGGCGCCGGCGCCTGCGACCAGCTGCTGGTCGAGTGGCGCGACAACGCGCACGCCCCGGACGACTGGGAGACGGTCTTCGCCGCGGCGCTCACCCGCGCCATGTCCGTCGCGATGGACCAGGCCGGCGGCCGGGTCGACGAGGCCGGCGTGCGCCTGCCCGAACGGCCGTGGACCAGGGCGCTGAACTGGTTCGTCTCCAGCTACCCGCTGCTCGGCGGGATCGCGGCCGGCCTCACCGTCGTCGCCGACGCCGAACTCGCCCGCGCGTACGACATCTCGGTGGCCGCGGTCGACGCCTCCGCCGGCGAGATCTACGTCAACCCGCTGCGCCGCCACACCGACGAGGAGTGGCGCTTCATCCTCGGCCACGAGATGCTGCACGCCGCCCTGCGGCACGGCGAGCGCCGGGGCGGGCGCGACCCGTTCCTGTTCAACGTGGCCGCGGACTACGTCATCAACGGCTGGCTGCTGGAGATGGGCGTCGGCGACATGCCCGACGGCCTGTTGCACGACCCTCAGCTGAAGGGCATGTCGGCCGAGGAGGTGTACGACCGCATCGTCCAGGACCAGCGCCGCATCCGCCGGCTCGCCACCCTGGCCGGCAGGAACCGCCCGGACGTCCTGGACGCCCCGCTCGACCGGGGCCCGCGCGACTTCGTCGACCTCGACGACTTCTACCGGCGCGGCCTCCAGCAGGGCTTCGAGCTGCACGGGCGCGAACGCGGCCTGCTCCCGGCCGGGCTGGTCGAGGAGATCAGGGCGCTCGCCCACCCGCCGCTGTCCTGGGACGCCAAACTGGCCCGCTGGTTCGACGAGTTCGTGCCGAGCCCGCAGCCCGTCCGCAGCTACTCCCGCCCCTCCCGCCGGCAGTCCGCCACCCCGGACATCCCCCGGGCCGGGCGCCACCACCCCGAGGAGGAGGTGCCGCGCTGCACCTTCGGGGTGGTGCTGGACACCTCGGGCTCGATGGACCGCACGCTGCTCGGCAAGGCGCTGGGCGCGATCGCCTCCTACGCCGCCGCCCGGGACGTCCCCGCCGCCCGGGTGGTGCACTGCGACGCCGCCCCGCACGACGTCGGGTACGTCGCGGTGGAGGAGATCGCCGGGCGGGTGCGGGTGCACGGCCGCGGCGGCACCGTCCTCCAGCCGGGCGTCGACCTGCTGGAGCGGGCCGAGGACTTCCCGCCCGGGGCGCCCGTCCTGATCATCACCGACGGCGCCTGCGACGTGCTGCGGGTGCGCCGCGAGCACGCCTACCTCGTGCCGCGCGGGGCCGGGCTGCCGTTCACCCCGCGCGGGCCGGTCTTCCGGGTGAGTTAGGCCAGTGCCGCGGTGGGCCGGGCGCCGAAGCCGGCCAGCGGGAACAGGGCCACCAGGTAGCAGGCGGCGGCGAGCGGGATGAAGGCCAGATCCGCCCCCGAGGCGACCGTGCCGACCAGCACCAGCACCGGGCTCCACCAGCCCAGCGCCCGGTGCGCGCCCACCGAGGCGGCGACCAGCATCGCCAGCAGGCCGACGTAGAACAGCAGCGGGACGACCTGGTACACGACGGGCAGCACCCCCGGGACGGACTGGACGCGCTCGAACATCCGCGACTGGTCCGCCTTGTCCGCCGCCGCCAGCCCGACCACCAGGTCGATCCCGATCTGCACCAGCGAGGCCGCCAGGCCCGCGAACGCCGTCCCCAGCGCGGCGTTCGCGGCCAGCCGCCCGGCCATGGTGCCGCGCGGGGCGAGCAGCCGGCGCAGGGCCAGGAACACCGGGGCGAACAGCAGCAGGCCGGCGAACATCGCGGTGTGCCCGGCCGTCCAGCCGAGGCCCGGTTCACGGGAGCCGGGCACCAGGCGGACGGCCCCGTAGAGGGCCATCAGCGCGGGGGCGCCGACGACGGCGTAGGTGGTGAGGCGGCTGTTGCGGTTGGCATTCATCCGAGGAGCTCCAGCGGTGTCCGTGGTCCGTTCCGACACCCCAGAGCCTCCCGGCCGGGGCCCTCGTCGCGGATCGCCCGTACCGGCGAACCCCGGCCCTCCCCCGTGCGACGGAGGGCGCGCAGGGCCTCAGCCCTCGCCCGCCACGACCGCCCCGGCCTCGTACGCGAACACCACCGCGTGCACCCGGTCGCGCAGCCCCAGCTTGCTCAGCACGTTGCTGACATGGGTCTTCACGGTGTGCTCGCTGACCACCAGCTCCGCCGCGATCTCCGCGTTGGACAGCCCGCGCGCGAGCAGCCGCAGCGTCTCGTGCTCGCGCAGGGTGAGCTGCTCGAGCAGCTTGGACGGCGGGCGCACCGCCCGGTCCGGCGTGCCCGGCCGGCGCGCGGCGAACTCGCCGATCAGCCGCCGGGTGACGGACGGCGCGAGCAGCGCCTCCCCCGAGGCGACCATCCGCACCCCGTGCGCGAGGTCGTCCCGCCGGACGTCCTTGAGCAGGAAGCCGCTCGCGCCCGCGTACAGCGCGTCGAAGACGTAGTCGTCGATGTCGAAGGTGGTCAGCATGATCACCTTGGTGGCGGGGAACTCCGCGCACACCCGGCGGGCCGCCTCCAGCCCGTCCATCACCGGCATCCGGACGTCCAGCAGCAGCACGTCCGGGGTGTGGGCGCGCACCGCCTCGACCGCCTCGGCGCCGTCGCACGCCTCGGCCACGACCTCGATGTCCGGCTGGGCGTCCAGGATCATCCCGAACCCGGCCCGCACCAGCTCCTGGTCGTCCGCGACGACCACCCGAATCGGCGTCATCCGCCCACCTTCTCCCTCACCACCCCGGCCCCCAGCGGCAGCCGGGCGCTCACCACGAAACCCCTGCCCTGCGGCCCCGGACCGGCCTCGGCCCGCCCGCCGCAGGCCGCCGCCCGCTCCCGGACGCCGACCAGCCCCCGGCCGCCGGACCAGCCGGCCACCTTACGGTCGGCGGCCATCGGCACGCCGCGCCCGTTGTCGGAGACCACGACCTCCAGCACCTCGCCGACGCACCGGACCCTGATCGCGGCCCGGTCCGCCCCGGAGTGCTTGACGGTGTTGGTCAGCGCCTCCTGCACGATCCGGTACGCCGCCGCCTCCACGTCGGCCGTCAACCCGGCCGGCGCCTCGGCGAGTTCGAGGTCCACGCTCAGCCCGGCGCCGCGCACCCGCTCCGCCACCTCGGCGAGCTCGGCCAGCCGGGGCTGCGGCGCCAGCGCCTGAGCCGCCCCGTCCTCCTTCAGCACGCCCAGCACCCGCCGCAGTTGGACCATCGCGTCGCGGCCGGCATCGGCGATCGTGTCGAAGGCGCGCACCGCCCGGTCCGGATCGCTGTGCACCACCACCGGCCCGGCCTCGGCCTGGATCACCATCAGCGAGACGGCGTGCGCCAGGATGTCGTGCATCTCCCGGGCGATCCTGGAGCGCTCCTCGGCCACCGCGCGGGCCGCCTCGCTGGCCGCCCGGTCCCCGGCCTCCCGAGCCCGCTCGGCCTGGAGGGCCGCCAGCACCCGCTGGGCGCGCACCAGCACGCCGAAGACGAAGCTGCCCCCGGAGACGAGCACGCTGAACAGCGCGCCGTCCGGCGAGTGGGTGCCGAACACGTTGGCGACCACCACCACCGCCAGCACCGGCCAGCGCTGCCGGTCCGGGAAGCGGTCCGCGACGGTGTACATCCCGATCACCACGTACAGCGGCACCTGCGGATTCGCCGAGTGCGCGACCCCCGACATCACCAGCGAGGGCACGCTGCACAGCACCAGCCCCCACAGCCCCAGCCTGCGCCGCCAGGGCAGGAACGCCGAGGTGGACACCGCCAGCAGGTACACCCACCAGGGCCAGTCCACGTTGTCGTTGTAGACCGACCAGAGCGACACCGCGGCCGAGCAGACCGCCAGGAACGTGTCCAGGCCGTACGGGCTCAGCCCGCTCGTCCGTGCCCGCCAGCGCGCGACGTGCTCCACCCCCGTACCTCCCCCGTAGCCGGGGACGCCGTCCCCGCGGAGAAGATCATGCCCTACCGGCAGGTCCTCGGGCACCGCCCGGCCTGCCGCCACCCCCTCAGACCCCACTGACGCTCACCCCGCCGGTCTCCGCCCGCGCCGTCAGCCGGTGCGCCGCACCCGCCTGCGAGGGGATGCCCACCGCCGTCCCCCCGACCTTCGCCTTCGCGTCCACCGCGTACGCCTCACCGGCGGGCACCTTCAGCTCCACCCCGCCGTTGCCGACCGTCGCCTCCACCTGGGCCGGCGCCGCCGTGAAGCCGGCCTTCACCCCGCCGTTGCCGGCGTGCATCCGGACCTTCGGACCGGTCAGCCCGGTCGCCTCCACCCCGCCGTTCTCCACCGAGGCGTCCACCTCCCCCGCCAGCCCGGACAGCCGCGCCCCGCCGTTCTCGGCCTTCACCCGCACCTTGACGGAGGAGGGCACCTGCACCGTGTACCCGATCCCGCAGGAGTCGCAGGAGTAGCGCAGGGTGAGCACGCCGTCCTTCACCTCGTGGGTGGCCGTCGGCTCGCTCCCCTTCCACCGCCGCTTCTCGCTCACCCGCACGGAGTCGCCGCCGCCGGTGACCACCGCCCCGCCGTTCTCCGTCTCGACGACCAGCTCCTTCACCTGCTCGGACACCCCGTACTCGACCGTCCGCTCCTCCTGGTCGCCGCCGAACGGCAGGCACCCCTGCATCCCCAGCACGACCCCCGCGGTGATCGCCACCGCACCCAGCACCCGCTTCATCCCCGGCCCCCGTTCGAAAAGCCTCGACAACCCGACACCGATGACCCTCCCGCGCCGAGCCCCTCCCCCACCTCCCTCCCCCGAGCGGTTCCCCGGCCTCCCCCGCACGACGGAGACACGACGCGCAAACGCCGCAGGGCGGCCACCCCGTGAGGGGTGACCGCCCTGCGATCAGTGACGCGCGACTCAGCCGCTGTACGGGCCGTAGTCGTAGTCGTCCAGCGGAACCGCCTGGCCGGAGCCGGCGCCGAAGGGCGACAGGTCGTAGTCGTCGTAGCCGACGGCCGAGTACATGGCGGCCTTGGCCTCCTCGGTCGGCTCGACCCGGATGTTGCGGTAGCGGGGAAGACCCGTACCGGCCGGGATGAGCTTACCGAGGATGACGTTCTCCTTGAGGCCCAGCAGCGGGTCCGACTTGGCGTGGATCGCCGCGTCGGTGAGGACCCGGGTCGTCTCCTGGAAGGAGGCGGCCGACAGCCAGGACTCGGTGGCCAGCGAAGCCTTGGTGATACCCATCAGCTGCGGACGGCCGGAGGCGGGGTGACCGCCCTCGGCGACCACACGACGGTTCTCGGTCTCGAAGCGGCCTCGCTCGACGAGCTCGCCCGGGAGCAGCTCGGCGTCGCCCGACTCGATGATCGTCACGCGGCGGAGCATCTGCCGGATGATGATCTCGATGTGCTTGTCGTGGATCGACACACCCTGCGAGTTGTAGACCTTCTGGACCTCGGCGACCAGGTGGATCTGGACGGCACGCTGGCCCATGATGCGCAGGACGTCGTGCGGGTTGGTAGCACCCATGGTCAGCTTCTGGCCGACCTCGACCGCCTCGCCCTCGCTGACGAGCAGCTTCACACGCTTCGAGACCGGGTAGGCGATCTCGTCGGTGCCATCGTCCGGCGTGATGACGATCTTGCGGGTCTTCTCGGTGTCCTCGATCCGCGCCCGGCCGGTGGCCTCGGAGATCGGGGCCACACCCTTCGGGGTACGGGCCTCGAAGAGCTCGACGACACGGGGCAGACCCTGGGTGATGTCGTCACCGGCCACACCACCGGTGTGGAAGGTACGCATCGTCAGCTGGGTACCGGGCTCACCGATGGACTGGGCGGCGATGATGCCGACCGCCTCACCGATGTCGACCAGCTTGCCGGTGGCCAGCGAGCGGCCGTAGCACATGGCACAGGTGCCGACCGCCGACTCACAGGTGAGGATCGAGCGGGTCTTGACCTCGCCGATGCCGTGACGGATCAGCTCGTCGATGAGGACGTCGCCGAGGTCCGTGTTGGCGGTGGCCAGCAGCTTGCCGTCGACGGTGATGTCCTCGGCGAGCATGCGGGCGTAGACGCTGGTCTCGACGTCGTCGGCCTTACGCAGCACGCCGTCCGCGCCCACGGAGCCGATCGACAGCTTCAGGCCGCGCTCGGTGCCGCAGTCCTCCTCGCGAATGATGACGTCCTGGGAGACGTCGACCAGACGACGGGTGAGGTAGCCGGAGTCGGCGGTACGAAGGGCGGTGTCGGCCAGACCCTTACGGGCACCGTGGGTGGAGATGAAGTACTCCAGCACGGTGAGACCCTCACGGAACGACGCCTTGATGGGTCGCGGGATGGTCTCGTTCTTGGCGTTGGACACCAGACCACGCATACCGGCGATCTGACGCATCTGCATCATGTTTCCACGAGCACCCGAGTCGACCATCATGAAGATGGGGTTCGTCTTCGGGAAGTTCGCGGCCATGGCGTCCGCGACCTCGTTGGTCGCCTGGGTCCAGATGCCGACGAGCTCCTGCTTGCGCTCGTCGTTGGTGATCAGACCGCGCTCGTACTGCTTCTGGACCTTCTCCGCCTTGGCCTCGAAGCCCTCCAGGATCTGGGGCTTGCTCGGCGGGACGATGACGTCCGAGATCGAGACGGTGACACCGGAACGGGTCGACCAGTGGAAGCCGGCCGCCTTCAGGTTGTCCAGGGTCGCCGCGACGGTGACCTTGGGGTAGCGCTCCGCCAGGTCGTTGACGATCGCGGAGAGCTGCTTCTTGCCCACCTCGTAGTCGACGAACGGGTAGTCCTCGGGCAGCAGCTCGTTGAAGAGCGCGCGGCCCAGGGTGGTGGTCAGGCGGAAGGGCTCGCCGTCGAACCAGGTCGGCTGGCCGTCCTCGTCCACCGGGGCGGTCCAGCCGCGCGGCGGGACGACACCGGCGCCGAGGCGCAGGTGGATCGGGGCCTGGACGTCCAGCTCGCGGGCGTCGAAGGCCATGATCGCCTCGGCGGTCGACGAGAAGGAGCGGCCCTCGCCCTTCACGTTGTCGCGGTCCGAGGTCAGGAAGAACAGACCGAGCACCATGTCCTGGGTCGGCATGGTGACGGGGCGACCGTCGGCCGGCTTCAGGATGTTGTTCGAGGACAGCATCAGGATGCGGGCCTCGGCCTGCGCCTCCGCGGAGAGCGGCAGGTGGACGGCCATCTGGTCACCGTCGAAGTCCGCGTTGAACGCGGTGCAGACGAGCGGGTGGATCTGGATGGCCTTGCCCTCGACGAGCTGCGGCTCGAACGCCTGGATGCCGAGGCGGTGCAGGGTGGGCGCACGGTTCAGCAGGACCGGGTGCTCGGCGATGACCTCTTCGAGGACGTCCCACACGACCGGGCGGGCGCGCTCGACCATGCGCTTGGCCGACTTGATGTTCTGCGCGTGGTTCAGGTCGACCAGGCGCTTCATCACGAACGGCTTGAAGAGCTCCAGCGCCATGGCCTTCGGCAGACCGCACTGGTGCAGCTTGAGCTGCGGGCCGACGACGATGACCGAACGGGCCGAGTAGTCGACGCGCTTACCGAGCAGGTTCTGACGGAAACGACCCTGCTTGCCCTTGAGCATGTCGCTCAGGGACTTCAGCGGGCGGTTGCCCGGGCCGGTGACCGGACGGCCGCGGCGGCCGTTGTCGAACAGCGCGTCGACGGCCTCCTGCAGCATGCGCTTCTCGTTGTTCACGATGATCTCGGGGGCACCGAGGTCGAGGAGGCGCTTCAGGCGGTTGTTGCGGTTGATGACGCGGCGGTACAGGTCGTTCAGGTCGGAGGTCGCGAAGCGGCCACCGTCCAGCTGCACCATCGGACGCAGGTCCGGCGGGATGACCGGGACGCAGTCGAGCACCATGCCGTTGGGCTTGTTGCTGGTCTGCAGGAACGCGGAGACGACCTTGAGGCGCTTGAGCGCACGGGTCTTCTTCTGGCCCTTGCCGGTGCGGATGATCTCGCGCAGGCGCTCGGCCTCGGCGGCGAGGTCGAAGCTCTCCAGGCGGTCCTTGAGCGCCGCGGCGCCCATCGAGCCGGAGAAGTAGGTGCCGAAGCGGTCGCGCAGCTCGCGGTAGAGCAGCTCGTCGCCCTCGAGGTCCTGGACCTTGAGGTTCTTGAAGCGGGCCCACACCTCGTCGAGGCGGTCGAGCTCGCGCTGCGCGCGGTCGCGCAGCTGCTTCATCTCGCGCTCGGCACCCTCGCGCACCTTGCGGCGCACGTCGGCCTTGGCGCCCTCGGCCTCCAGCTCGGCCAGGTCGGTCTCGGCCTTCTTGGCACGGGCCTCGAGGTCGGAGTCGCGGCGGTTCTCGATCTGCTGGCGCTCGACGGAGACGTGCGCCTCCAGCGACGGCAGGTCGCGCTGACGGCGCTCGTCGTCGACCCAGGTGATCATGTAGGCGGCGAAGTAGATGACCTTCTCGAGGTCCTTCGGCGCCAGGTCCAGCAGGTAGCCCAGGCGGGACGGCACGCCCTTGAAGTACCAGATGTGGGTGACGGGGGCGGCCAGCTCGATGTGGCCCATCCGCTCACGACGCACCTTGGCGCGGGTCACCTCGACGCCGCAGCGCTCACAGATGATGCCCTTGAAGCGGACGCGCTTGTACTTGCCGCAGTAGCACTCCCAGTCCCGGGTGGGGCCGAAGATCTTCTCGCAGAAGAGCCCGTCCTTTTCCGGCTTCAGGGTGCGGTAGTTGATGGTCTCCGGCTTCTTGACCTCGCCGTGGGACCACTGGCGGATGTCGTCGGCGGTGGCCAGGCCGATGCGGAGCTCGTCGAAGAAGTTGACGTCAAGCACTGGTCGTCAAGCCCTCTTTCGTGATTCGAGGTTCTTATCTGTGGTCTGAGGGGGGCCTGGGGGACGGGCCGGCTGCGCGGGGCAGCCGGCCCGGCCTCCGTCAGACCTCTTCGACGCTGCTCGGCTCGCGCCGGGACAGGTCGATGCCGAGCTCCTCGGCGGCGCGGAACACGTCCTCGTCGGAGTCCCGCAGCTCGATGTTGGAGCCGTCCGAGGACAGCACCTCCACGTTGAGGCAGAGCGACTGCATTTCCTTGATGAGCACCTTGAAGGACTCGGGAATGCCGGGCTCGGGGATGTTCTCGCCCTTGACGATGGCCTCGTAGACCTTGACTCGGCCGAGGACGTCGTCGGACTTGATGGTGAGCAGCTCCTGCAGGGCGTACGCAGCGCCGTACGCCTCGAGGGCCCACACCTCCATCTCACCGAAGCGCTGACCACCGAACTGCGCCTTACCACCGAGCGGCTGCTGGGTGATCATCGAGTACGGGCCGGTCGAACGGGCGTGCAGCTTGTCGTCGACCAGGTGGTGCAGCTTGAGGATGTACATGTAGCCGACCGAGACCGGCATCGGGAACGGCTCGCCGGAGCGGCCGTCGAACAGCCGGGCCTTGCCGGTGGAGTTCACCAGGCGCTCACCGTCACGGGTGAGGGTGGTGTTGTCCAGCAGACCGGTGATCTCGTCCTCGCGGGCGCCGTCGAAGACCGGGGTGGCGAGGTTGGTGCCACCCGTGACCTGGTCGGCGCCGATCGCCTGGAGGCGCTGGGCCCACTCGTCGGCGAGGCCGGAGACGTCCCAGCCCTGCTTGGCGAGCCACCCGAGGTGGATCTCCAGGACCTGTCCCGGGTTCATTCGGGACGGGACACCCAGCGGGTTGAGGATGATGTCGACCGGGGTGCCGTCCTCGAGGAAGGGCATGTCCTCGACCGGAAGGATCTTGGAGATGACACCCTTGTTGCCGTGACGGCCGGCGAGCTTGTCACCGTTGGTGATCTTGCGCTTCTGGGCGACGTAGACGCGGACCAGCTGGTTCACGCCCGGGGGAAGCTCGTCCCCCTCCTCGCGGTCGAAGACGCGCACGCCGATGACCTTGCCGGACTCACCGTGCGGGACCTTCAGCGAGGTGTCGCGGACCTCACGGGCCTTCTCGCCGAAGATCGCGCGGAGCAGGCGCTCCTCGGGGGTCAGCTCGGTCTCACCCTTCGGGGTGACCTTGCCGACGAGGATGTCGCCGGTGACGACGTCGGCGCCGATGCGGATGATGCCGCGCTCGTCGAGGTCCGCGAGGACCTCCTCGGAGACGTTCGGGATGTCCCGGGTGATCTCCTCGGGGCCGAGCTTGGTGTCACGGGCGTCGACCTCGTGCTCCTCGATGTGGATCGAGGAGAGGACGTCGTCCTGCACGAGGCGCTGCGACAGGATGATCGCGTCCTCGTAGTTGTGACCCTCCCACGACATGAACGCCACGAGCAGGTTCTTGCCGAGGGCCATCTCGCCCTCGTCGGTGCAGGGGCCGTCGGCCAGCACCTGGTTGACCTCGACCCGGGCGCCCTCGTCCACGAGCACCTTCTGGTTGAAGGCGGTGCCCTGGTTGGAGCGGGTGAACTTGGCGGCGCGGTACGTGGTGTACGTGCCGTCGTCGTTCGCCACGGTGACGTAGTCGGCCGAGACCTCCTGGACCACGCCCGACTTCTCGGCGGTGATCACGTCGGCGGCGTCGACGGCGCAGCGGTACTCCATGCCGGTGCCGACGAGCGGCGCCTCGCTGCGCAGCAGCGGGACGGCCTGGCGCATCATGTTCGAGCCCATGAGCGCGCGGTTGGCGTCATCGTGCTCGAGGAAGGGGATCATGGCGGTCGCGACCGACACCATCTGGCGCGGCGAGACGTCCATGTAGTCGATCTCGGTGCCGGGGATGTAGTCGATCTCGCCGCCACGGCGGCGGACCAGGACGCGCGGCTCCGCGAAGGTCAGCTCCGCCGTCAGCGGGGCGTTGGCCTGCGCGATGACGTAGCGGTCCTCCTCGTCGGCCGTCAGGTAGTCGACCTGCTCGGTGACGACACCCTCGATGACCTTGCGGTACGGGGTCTCGATGAAGCCGAACGCGTTGACCCGGCCGTACGAGGCCAGCGACCCGATCAGACCGATGTTCGGGCCTTCGGGGGTCTCGATCGGACACATGCGGCCGTAGTGCGAGGGGTGCACGTCACGGACCTCGAAGCCGGCGCGCTCACGGGAGAGACCGCCGGGGCCGAGGGCGGACAGACGGCGCTTGTGGGTCAGGCCCGACAGCGGGTTCGTCTGGTCCATGAACTGCGACAGCTGGCTGGTGCCGAAGAACTCCTTGATGGAGGCGACGACCGGCCGGATGTTGATCAGGGTCTGCGGCGTGATCGCCTCGACGTCCTGGGTGGTCATGCGCTCGCGCACGACGCGCTCCATACGGGCGAGACCCGTACGGACCTGGTTCTGGATGAGCTCGCCGACGTTGCGCAGGCGGCGGTTGCCGAAGTGGTCGATGTCGTCGACCTCGACCACGATGTCGCGGCCGGTCTCGTCACGCCACTCGGTCTCGCCCGCGTGCAGCTTCACCAGGTACTTGATCGCACCGATGATGTCGGGCTCGGTGAGCACGCCGGAGTCCAGGGACTCGGCGTTGCCCAGCTTGCGGTTGAGCTTGTACCGGCCGACCTTCGCGAGGTCGTAGCGCTTCGGGTTGAAGTACAGGTTCTCCAGAAGCGTCTGCGCGGCCTCGCGCGTCGGCGGCTCGCCCGGACGCAGCTTGCGGTAGATGTCCAGCAGCGCGTCGTCCTGGCCCTGGGTGTGGTCCTTCTCCAGGGTGTTGCGCATGGACTCGTACTCGCCGAACTCCTCGAGAATCATCTCGTTGGTCCAGCCGAGAGCCTTCAGCAGCACGGTGACGGACTGCTTGCGCTTGCGGTCGATGCGGACACCGACCATGTCGCGCTTGTCGATCTCCATCTCCAGCCAGGCACCACGCGAGGGGATGACCTTGCAGGAGAAGATGTCCTTGTCGGACACCTTGTCCAGGGTGGAGTCGAAGTACACACCCGGGGAGCGGACAAGCTGCGAGACGACGACACGCTCGGTGCCGTTGATCACGAACGTGCCCTTGTGGGTCATGAGCGGGAAATCGCCCATGAAGACCGTCTGAGACTTGATCTCACCGGTCTCGTTGTTGGTGAACTCGGCCGTGACGAAGAGCGGGGCCGCGTACGTGAAGTCGCGGTCCTTGCACTCGTCAATGGAGTTCTTCGGCGGCTCGAAACGGTGGTCGCGGAAGGTCAGCGACATCGACCCACTGAAGTCCTCGATCGGCGAGATCTCCTCGAAGATCTCCTCCAGACCGGACTTGGTGGGGACGTCCTGACCACTCTCCAGGGCCGCCTCGACCCGGGACTTCCAGGCCGCGTTGCCGAGCAGCCAGTCAAAGCTCTCGGTCTGCAGGGCCAGGAGGTTCGGGACCTCGAGGGGCTCCTTGATCTTCGCGAACGAGACGCGGAGAGGGGCGGTGGATGCGGCGGAATTGTTCGAGGCGTTGCGCGGCGCGGCCAAGAGGGGGGTCCTTCCGAGGGCTCGGAGCTCACTACGCGCGTACCGGCCGGGCCTGGTCGGGCTTGGTGCCGCCTCCCTCGCCACTGGCCTCCGCCGGGGTCGAAACCCCAGGTCAGAGCCGCTTTGCGGAGGCGGTGCCAGACCCCATCAGGGCAACGCAAACTCCGGGCGACGAGTCACGGAGAAGCTAACAGGCAGCGCAAAGGGACAGTGTAGCCAAAGGCTGCACTGCTGTCCAGCTCTGATTCGGAAACCGAATCGGAGACTCCTCCCGGTAGCCGGCGGACTCGGGGCCCGCCGGGTACTGCTCTAACTCACGACGAGTCACTTTCCCGCCCGGGCCGCCGGTTATGCATCCGGCGGCCGACCAACCCGGTGGACTCGCGCCTCGAGAATCGCGCGCCGCGTCGGGTTCGTCAAGGGCCCGCCTGCTCGGCGGGCCTTGCCTCCACCATCGCTCCAGACCCCTCCGGCGTTACAGAAGCCGTGGTGGGAGCCACCTCGATGACGGTGATCACCTTACTCCTCGCCACCGACAGTGCCGAGTGGGCGATCGGCCACACCGGTGGCCCGCTGAGCCGAAAGAGCGCCCGCGCCGGGCCGGGTACGCGAAAAGGCCGGGCCGACCACCACAGGGGTGATCGGCCCGGCCTCAGGCTCTCTCAGAGAGAGCGAGAAGTCACTTGACGGTGACCTTGGCGCCGGCGCCCTCGAGAGCGGCCTTGGCCTTCTCGGCAACGTCCTTGGCAACCTTCTCCAGAACCTTGGCACCAGCGGTGTCAACGAGGTCCTTGGCCTCCTTCAGGCCGAGGGAGGTCAGGGTGCGCACCTCCTTGATGACCTGGATCTTCTTGTCGCCGGCACCCTCGAGGATGACGTCGAACTCGTCCTGCTCGGCCTCGGCCTCAACCGGGGCGGCAGCACCGGCGGCGGCAACGGCGACCGGGGCGGCAGCGGTGACGTCGAACTTCTCCTCGAAAGCCTTCACGAAGGCAGCGAGCTCGATGAGGGTGAGCTCCTCGAACTGCGCGAGCAGCTCGTCCTGGGTCAGCTTCGCCATGATGGCGTCCTTCCACTAAATCGGCAGGTGGTGCCGTATGTACGGGTTGGGCGGGCACGGGCCCGCAGCGAGGCGTGAGCCTGCCGATTACTCGGCGGCGGCGTCCTCGGCGGCGGGAGCCGGCGTACCGGCACCGCCCTGCTCGACCTTGTCGCGCAGCGCGTCCACAGTGCGGACGAGCTTCGACGGCAGGGCCTGGAAGAGCGCGGCAGCCTGGGACTGCTTGGCCTTCAGGGCACCCGCCAGCTTGGCGAGCAGCACCTCGCGGGACTCGAGGTCCGCGAGCTTCTTGATCTCATCGGCGGACAGCGCCTTACCGTCAAGGACACCGCCCTTGATGATGAGAGCGGGGTTCTCCTTGGCGAAGTCACGCAGAGCCTTCGCCGACTCCACCGGGTCACCGGTGACGAAGGCAGCAGCCGTCGGACCGTTGAACAGGTCGTCGAGCGCGGAGATCCCGGCCTCGTTGGCCGCGATCTTGGTCAGCGTGTTCTTCACCACGGCGTACTCGGCGTTGTCGCCGAGCGAGCGACGCAGGGTCTTGACCTGCTTCACCGAGAGACCGCGGTACTCGGTGAGCAGCACCGCAGAGGAGCCACGGAACTTCTCCGTGGCCTCGGCGACGGCAGCAGCCTTGTCGGGCCTGGCCATAGGCTTACGCCTCCTTCCGTGATGTCGAAGTCCGGCCGACCGTGAAAGTCGACCATCAGCACCTCGGACCGGCGGGGAAGGAAAGCTCCTGCAAAAAGCAATGAGCCCCGGTGCGCAGGCGCACGGGGCTCGCAGTGACCTCGACGGGCTCCACGCGGACGCGGCACCCGGAAGTCGAAAGCTCCAGACACACCTGCGCGGGCTGCCTGCGACGAATCGCAGATCCTTCGGCCACCGGCTCCCTGTCGGGTGCACGGCGACAACCAGCGGTCTTTGGCTTCCGCCAGAGTAGACCGACGCGCCCGGACGAAGCAAATCGCCCTCGGACGGAGTAGCGCGGCCCGGCCCGGCGCGACTCAGCGGGCCGTGGGCGGGACCGTTCGCACACCGGTGTCCACGGTGTCCGTCTCGGCCGGGGCCTGGGCGGAGAGCAGGGCGCCGGCGTGGTCGGAGTAGAGCACCGAGTCGTCCGCCCGGCCGGTGTCCCCGGTGCCGGTGCGCTGGAGCTTGACCAGCTGGTCCCTGTCGCTGAGCCAGAGGTCCAGCGTGAGCGTCCGGGAGCCGCCGGGGGCGAGCGCCGCCCGCAGGCCGTCCCGGCGGGCCTGGGACAGCTGGGTCTGGGCGGCCGCGTACTTCTCCGCGGTGGTGGTGACCCGGTAGTGCTCGACGGTCGAGTCGTCCAGCTTCTCCTCGCCGAGGAGGGTCGCCTCCACGCCGTCCGCGGTGGCGGCGGCGAGCGCCTCGACGGGGTTCAGCAGGTCGATCAACGCCGCGTACGGGACCTCCTTGCGGCCGTCCGGGCCGGGCGGGACGGTGAAGCGCTCCCAGTGCCGGCCGCCCTGGCGGGCCGCGGTGGCCGCGTCGCCGCCCTGGTAGGCGACGGTGTCCACGACGATCAGCTCCTGGGGGCCGGCCGCGGTGGAGCGCTTGAGCTGCATCGCGGTCTTGGGTGCCCAGAACAGCGGCCCCGAGCCGGCGTCCGCGCCCAGCCGGTAGCTGACCTTGGCCCGGCGGGCGGTCTGCATGGCCAGCTCCGCGGAGAGCAGGACGCCGTGCGGGGAGCGGTCCGTCGGCTTGGCCGGGCCGGTCGGGGTGGAGCTGGTCGCCGGGGCGCGGGTGGGGCTGGGGCTGGTGCTCCCCCCGGCCGCCGCCGCGTCCCCTCCCCCGTCACAGCCGGTCAGCGCCCCGCCCGCGAGCAGCACGACGACGGCCAGGGCCGCCAACCGCCGCCGTGCCGCCATCGTCCGTTCCTCCCTCGCCCCGCCCTCGGGCCTACCTTGCCATCCCGGGCCGGGCCGGCAGGTGCCGACCCCCGCCGGTCAGCCGAGCAGCTTGCTCAGGTCGCCGTCGGCGACGTCCTTGGCGGCGGGGGCCTCGACCGGCGCCGCCTTGCCGAGGCCCGAGTACTTGACGGTGGTGGGGTCCTGGCTCCCCTTGGCGTCGCCGTGCTCCTGGAGCTTGACCAGCTCCAGCTTGTCGTTGATCCAGAAGTCGACGGTGAGGGTCTTGCCCTCCAGTTCCACCACCCTCTGGACGGCCGCGTGCTGCTCCGCCGAGAGGCCCGTCATTCCGGCGATCAGCACGCTGCTGTCCTCGGTGGCGCGGATGTGGGTGGCCTTGGCGCCGCCCACGTCCTCCGGGTCGAGCTTGGTCAGCTTCCCGCTCTGGGCGGCGACGGTCAGCTGGACCACCGGGTTGACCATCAGGGCCGCGACCTGGAGGCCCCCGCCCAGCGCGCTCGTGGCGGGCATCCGCATCCAGGTCTTGCCGCTCGGCGCCTTGGCTCCGAGCGCCTCGGTGCCCAGGTACGCGTCGGCCCCGACCACGCGGAGGTGGAGGGGCTTGCCGTCGGTCTTGCTGGTGAGGTCGACCGCCGGCTTGGACGGGTTGTTCCAGTGGGCGTCCCCGGTCGAGGGGTCCGGATCGCCGGCCTCGTCGACCTCGACCTTGCTGTTGCCGGCCTTCTGCATCACCAGTGCGCTGGCCGTCAGCTGGGCCTTCGGATCCCCGTCGGGCTTGGCCGCGGCGGGAGCCGCGGAAGCGGCGTCACCGACGGAGGCCGTCTTCTGGTCGTTGCTCTTGCTGCTGCCGCAGGCGGTGGCGGTGCCGAACAGGACGGTGGCGGCCACGACGGCCGAAGCGATGCGCACAACGCGCATGAAGATCCCCCAGAGACCTCGGCGGCCCGCGTCGGGCCGATTCCCGTGCGGACTCTACCGATCAACGACGCCCGCCCGCACCGGAACGGTTTCCTCCGTCAGCCGGTGGCACCGGGCGCCGGGGCCGTGCTCTCCTCGGCGGGGCCGATGTCCGTCGTGGTGACCGTCGTCCCGGCGGTGCCGGCGGCCGTCTCACGCATCCTCAGCAGCTTGTCCCCCGGCCCGACCCAGAGGTCGTACCCGAGCGTCGCGACCCCGCGCCCCTGGTACCAGCCGACCGTGGCGGCCACCTGCTGCGGGCTCAACTCGCCGCCCGCGCCGAAGAGTTCGGCCACCTCCACGGTGCCCCGGTAGTGCGCGACGGTCGCGCCGCCCAGCTCCTCGCCGCCCAGGGAGGAGAGCTTGGCGGTCTGCGCGACGGCGTACGCCCGGCTGCCGGGGTTGGTGACCAGGGCGGTCATCCAGCCGCCCGCCCAGGGCGCCGGGGCGGCCCCCACGGCGGCGGCCGGGTCCAGGGACTCGGCGGCCGCCCGGTCGCCGTGCTTGGCCGCTCCGCCCTGGTAGGCGAGGTCGAGCACGCCGTCGCGGACGGTCAGCCGCCCGGTGCCCAGTTCATCGGTGACGGTCAACGCGCCCTCGTCCCGGGCTCCCCAGGTGAGCGTGCCGCCCGCCGTGCGCCGGCCGGCCGGGCCCTCCTGGAGCACCGTGATCCGGGCGCCGCCGGAGTCGTCCAGCGCCTGGGCCGCGGTGAGCACCACCTGCCGGGGCGGCACCGAGGCGGGCCTGCCGGGGGGCTCGGCGTTCGGGGCGGCCAGGAGGCTGCAGCCGGTGGTGGCGCCGAGCAGCAGCAGGGCCGCTGCCGCCGCCCGAACGGTGCGGGGAAGAGGGGCGGGCGGCACGGTTCACTCCGGCGGTCACGGGTTCTCCACATGATCTGACCGGCGAAGCGTACGACGACTCGGGCGTACGTTCCCATCCGCGCAGGCCACGGCCCGTCGCCCACAACAGAGAACGCGAGCGGAGAGGCCGCGGAGAACGGCCACGGCGAACGACGGCGGGCCCGCCCCCCCGGTGAAGGGGGTACGGGCCCGCCGTACGGACTGCTCTAGAGCGCTGGGGCTCAGACCGCGGCCGGGTCCTCCTCGGTGAGGAGGTTACGGGTGCGGTTCGGGTCCACCAGGATGCCGGGGCCCATGGTGGTCGAGAACGCGGTCTTCTTGATGTAGCGGCCCTTGGCGGCGGACGGCTTGGCGCGGAGCACCTCGTCCAGCGCGGCGGCGTAGTTCTCGACCAGCTGCTCGTCGGTGAAGGAAGCCTTACCGATGATGAAGTGCAGGTTCGAGTGCTTGTCGACGCGGAACTCGATCTTGCCGCCCTTGATCTCGTTGACGGCCTTGGCGACGTCCGGGGTCACGGTGCCGGTCTTCGGGTTCGGCATCAGACCACGGGGACCGAGCACGCGGCCGAGGCGGCCGACCTTGCCCATGAGGTCCGGGGTGGCGACGACGGCGTCGAAGTCCAGACGACCCTTGGCGACCTCGTCGATCAGCTCGTCGGAGCCGACGATGTCGGCGCCAGCAGCACGCGCGGCCTCGGCACGCTCGCCGGTCGCGAAGACCAGGACCCGAGCGGTCTTACCGGTGCCGTGCGGGAGGATCACGGTGCTGCGGACCATCTGGTCGGCCTTGCGCGGGTCGACGCCCAGACGCATGGCGACCTCGACGGTGCCGTCGAACTTGGTGGTGCTGGTCGCCTTGGCGAGGCGGACGGCCTCGAGGGGGGCGTAAAGGCGCTCGCGGTCGACCTGGGCGTCCGCGGCCTTCAGGGCCTTGCTGCGCTTCATAGCTGCTCCTGAATGGTGAATGGAGTTGTGGTGTCACGGGCCTGCGCAGGCCCTACCACAGGGAACGGCTGAGCCGATTTATCCCTGGCGGGATGGGGAGGATCAGCCCTCGACGGTGATGCCCATCGACCGGGCGGTGCCGGCGATGATCTTCGCCGCCGCGTCCAGGTCGTTGGCGTTCAGGTCGGGCATCTTGGTGGTGGCGATCTCGCGGACCTGGGCGCTCGTGAGCTTGGCGACCTTGGTCTTGTGCGGCTCGCTGGAGCCCTTGTCGATACCGGCGGCCTTCAGGATCAGGCGGGCGGCCGGCGGCGTCTTCGTGATGAAGGTGAAGGAACGGTCCTCGTAGACCGTGATCTCCACCGGCACGATCATGCCGCGCTGCGACTCGGTCGCGGCGTTGTACGCCTTGCAGAACTCCATGATGTTGACGCCGTGCTGGCCGAGCGCGGGGCCGACCGGCGGCGCCGGGTTGGCCGCACCGGCGTTGATCTGGAGCTTGATAAGCCCCGTGACCTTCTTCTTCTTGGGAGGCATGTCTCTCCGGGTCCTTCCGAGAGGTGATTGCTGGTGCGTGCGGAACCGGGGCGACACCCGGTCGCCAGCACACACATCGGACCAGGCTAACGCGTATGCGCCGCTGGACCAAAACGGATTCGGGGCGGGGCCGTCGGCCCCGCCCCGAAGTCCGAAGACCGTACGACTAGTTCTTCTGGATCTGGTCGAAGGACAGCTCGACCGGGGTCTCGCGGCCGAAGATCTCCACGAGGCCCTTGACCTTCTTCGAGTCCGGGTTGATCTCGTTGATGGTGGCCTGGAGGGTCGCGAACGGGCCGTCGGTGACGGTGACCGAGTCGCCGACCTCGAAGTCCAGGACCTGGATCTCGCTCGGCTTGACCGGCGACGGCTTGCCGGCCTCCTTGGCGGCCTGGCGCTCGACGTCGGGGGCGAGCATCTTGACGACCTCGTCCAGGGTCAGCGGGTACGGGTCGTAGGCGTTGCCCACGAAGCCGGTGACGCCGGGGGTGTTGCGCACGACGCCCCAGGACTCGGGGGTGAGGTCCATGCGCACCAGGACGTAGCCGGGGAGCTTGTTCTGGCGGATGGTCTTGCGGTCGCCGTTCTTGATCTGGACGACCTCCTCCTGCGGCACCTCGGCCTGGAAGATGTACTCCTCGACGTTCAGCGAGACGGCGCGCTGCTCCAGGTTCTGCTTCACCCGGTTCTCGTAGCCGGCGTAGGTGTGGATCACGTACCACTCGCCGGGCATGAAGCGCAGGTCCTCGCGGAACTTGGCGACCGGGTCGACCTCCTCCTCGGCCTCCTCGGCGTCCTCCTCGACGGCCTCGGCGTCCTGGGCAGCCTCGTCGACCTCGTCGAGCTCGCTGGGGTCGGCGACCTCGACGGCGTCCTCGTCGCCCTCCACGTGCAGCGCGGCCTCCTCGGCCGGCTCGCCCGCCTCGGCCTCGTCGAACGCCTCGACCTCGTCCTCGTCGCCGTCCACGGCGTCGACGATCTGCTCGGCGGGCTCGGCTTCGACAGCCAGCTCGGCCGCGTCCAGCTCGGCGGCGACATCCGCCTCGCGGACGGTCTCGTCGGCGTCGTACAGGGGGGACTCAGACACGGTGGCTGCTTCTTTCCTGGAGATGGTGAAGGTGGCGCGCTCCGAAGCCGGCCCGTCGCACGAGCGAACGCGGGAGCGTCGGACGTGGTCTCGGAGACTTCAACAGTACCGAGTCAACGGTAGCCGCGCGTACGTCCGCCGCCGACAGCTCGACCCGGACCGAAGGATCGGCCCGGGTCGGGAGACGTTTCGAAGGTGGGGCGGCAGGATCAGCCGAAGACCCAGAGGCTCAGCTTGGAGAAGCCGTAGTCGAGGCCGGCCACGAAGGCCATCACGACCACCACGAAGGTGACCACGACGGCGGTGTAGCTGGTCAGCTCGCCCTTGCTCGGCCAGACGACCTTGCGCAGCTCGGCGATGATCTGGCGGTAGAAGAGGCCCATGCGGGCGAACGGGCCCTTCTTGGCCCGCTTGCCGGCCTTCTTCTCGCCGGAGCGGTTGGCCCGCTTGCGGTCGCGGCGAGAGAGCGCCTTCTCCTCGCCGTCGACGGGCGTGGTCTCGGCAGCGCCGTCGGCCCCCTCGGGGTTGCCGCTCTCAGGCGTTGCGGTGGAGCCCGTGGTCTCCGTCACTCGTCCTCACCTGAATCCGGGTCCTGCCGGACCTCTTACCCGCACCCGGTGAGGGGCACGGACGGCCGGCTAAGCGGTGCTGATGGTGCCCTCTCCGCATCAAGCCCGCTCGCTCTGTGGAGCGAACGGGCTGAGATGAGGATCGAACAGCAGGGCAAGAGGGACTCGAACCCCCAACCGCCGGTTTTGGAGACCGGTGCTCTACCAATTGAGCTATTGCCCTACGGAACCTCGCGGCGCCGTGGCGACCAACCTACCGCATTCGACCACGTTGTCTGTACAGACGGTGAAAGCTGCGGTCTTTTTCGGCGGGCCGTCGAGCAGCGAGTGTACGTGGTCGAGGGGTGTTTGGTCGAACCTCTTCTTCCGCGACCGGGGGCCCGGCGGCGATCGTCCTGCGTCGCCCGGCGATCACCGACGGATCGTCTGGGACCGGGATACGGACGGTCCCGTACGGATACTGGAACCACGATGCCCGGTCCGTCCGGGTTCTGCGACGATGCAGGCATGAGCGCTTCCACCCCGCAGCCCGACCAGTCCATCCGCCCCGCCGACCGCCGGGTCTCCGCCCGGATCGGCGCGATCGCCGAGTCCGCGACCCTCGCCGTGGACGCCAAGGCCAAGGCCCTCAAGGCGGCCGGCCGTCCGGTGATCGGCTTCGGCGCCGGCGAGCCCGACTTCCCGACCCCGGACTACATCGTCGAGGCGGCCGTCGAGGCTTGCCGCGACCCGAAGAACCACCGCTACACCCCGGCGGGCGGGCTGCCCGAGCTCAAGGAGGCGATCGCGGCCAAGACGCTGCGCGACTCCGGCTACCGCGTGGACGCCTCCCAGGTGCTGGTCACCAACGGCGGCAAGCAGGCCATCTACGAAGCCTTCGCCGCGATCCTCGACCCGGGCGACGAGGTCATCGTCCCGGCGCCGTACTGGACCACCTACCCGGAGTCGATCCAGCTCGCCGGCGGTGTCCCGGTGGAGGTCGTCGCCGACGAGACCACCGGCTACAAGGTCTCGGTCGAGCAGCTGGAGGCCGCCCGCACCGAGAACACCAAGGTGGTGCTCTTCGTCTCGCCGTCCAACCCGACCGGCGCGGTGTACACCGAGGCCGAGGCCGAGGCGATCGGCCGCTGGGCCCTGGAGCACGGCCTGTGGGTGCTCACCGACGAGATCTACGAGCACCTGGTCTACGGCGACGCGACCTTCACCTCGCTGCCGGCCCTGCTGCCCGAGCTGGCCGACAAGTGCGTCGTGGTCAACGGCGTCGCCAAGACCTACGCGATGACGGGCTGGCGCGTGGGCTGGGTGATCGGCCCCAAGGACGTGATCAAGGCCGCGACCAACCTGCAGTCGCACGCCACCTCCAACGTCTCCAACGTCGCCCAGCGCGCGGCCCTGGCCGCCGTCGCCGGCGACCTGGACGCCGTCGCCGAGATGCGCGAGGCGTTCGACCGCCGCCGCCGGACCATCGTGCGGATGCTCAACGAGATCGAGGGCGTCGTCTGCCCCGAGCCCGAGGGCGCCTTCTACGCGTACCCGTCGGTCAAGGCCCTGCTGGGCAAGGAGATCCGCGGTCAGCGCCCGCAGACCTCCGCCGAGCTGGCCGCGCTGATCCTGGACGAGGCCGAGGTCGCGGTCGTCCCGGGCGAGGCTTTCGGCACCCCCGGCTACCTGCGCCTGTCCTACGCGCTGGGCGACGCCGACCTGATCGAGGGCGTCAGCCGCCTGCAGAAGCTGCTGGGCGAGGCCCGCGACTGAGCCGCGACAGCCGAGCTCCGGGTCCGGGTGAGCGCTGAACCCGAGCGCTGACGCCCGACGTCGGAGCGACGCGCGGGATTCACCCGCGGAACCGCCCTCTTTCACCCCTTCGGGGGACGGTGAGAGGGCGGTTCCCGTTCGGGGGCCGGATGCGGCAGTATTCGCCAATGGAACGCCTGTTGAACCCGCACGACGTGAGGGACCTCCCGAAGGCCCACCTGCACCTGCACTTCACCGGCTCGATGCGCCCGGCCACCCTGCTGGAACTGGCCGACAAGCACGGGGTCCGGCTGCCGGAGGCGCTCAGCTCCGGCGAACCGCCGAGCCTGCGCGCCACCGACGAACGCGGCTGGTTCCGCTTCCAGCGCCTGTACGACACCGCCCGCTCCGTCCTGCGGGACGAGGAGGACATCCGCCGGCTGGTCCTGGAGACGGCCGAGGACGAGCGGCGCGACGGCTCCCGCTGGCTGGAGATCCAGGTCGACCCGACCTCCTACGCACCCCGGCTCGGCGGGCTGATCCCCGCGCTGGAGCTGATCCTCGACGCGGTGGAGCAGGCTTCCCTGGCCACCGGGGTGGGCATCCGGGTGCTGGTCGCCGCGAACCGGATGAAGTCCCCGATGGACGCCAGGACACTGGCTCGCCTGGCTGTCCGGTACACCGACCGGGGCGTGGTCGGCTTCGGCCTCTCCAACGACGAGCGCCGGGGCCTGGCCCGCGACTTCGACCGCGCCTTCGAGATCGCCCGCAAGGGCGGGCTGCTGGCGGCCCCGCACGGCGGCGAGCTGGCCGGGCCCGAGTCCGTCCGGGACTGCCTGGACGACCTGGGCGCCGGCCGGATCGGCCACGGCGTGCGGGCCGCCGAGGACCCTCGGCTGATGGAGCGCCTCGCCGCCCGGCAGATCACCTGCGAGGTCTGCCCGTCCTCCAACGTCTCGCTCGGCGTCTACGAGCGGCCCGAGGACGTCCCGCTGCGCCGGCTGTTCGACGCCGGGGTGCCGCTGGCACTCGGCGCGGACGACCCGCTGCTCTTCGGCAGCCGGCTGGCCTCGCAGTACGAGCTGGCGCGCGAGGTGCTGGGCTTCTCCGACGCCGAACTCGCCGAGCTGGCACGGCAGTCGGTGCGCGGCTCCTGCGCGCCGGAGTCGGTCCGCCGGGAGATCCTGGCGGACGTCGACGCCTGGCTGGTGGGCCAGCCGGTGGCCGTCTAGAGCTCTGGTCGGCTCTAGACGGCCAGAGCTCCTAGAGCTTGACGCCCACCATCACGGGCTCGTTGACCAGCTCCACCCCGAAGACCTCGCGGACGCCGTCCCGGATCTCCCGGGCCAGCGCCAGCAGGTCCTCGGCGGTGGCCGCGCCGCGGTTGGTGAGCGCCAGGGTGTGCTTGGTGGAGAGGGTCGCCGGGCCGCTGCCGTAGCCCTTGCCGAAGCCCGCCCGGTCGATCAGCCAGGCCGCCGAGGTCTTGGTGCGGCCCTCCGGGGCCGGGTAGGCGGGGGCGTTCTCGGTGCCCGGGCGGGTCCGGAAGGACTCGTACTGCGCGGCGGTGAGCACCGGGTTGGTGAAGAAGGAGCCGGCCGACCAGGTGTCGTGGTCCTGCGGGTCCAGCACCATGCCCTTGCCCGCGCGCAGCAGCAGCACGGCGTTCCAGGCGGTGCGGACGTCCACGCGCTCGCCCTGCTCGACTCCCAGGTGCCGGGCCGTCTCGGCGTAGGCGACGGGGGTGGAGAGCCCCTCCGCGTCCTGGAGCGCGAAGCGCACCCGCAGGACGACGTAGCGCTCCGGGTCGGCCTTGAAGCGGCTGTGGCGGTAGGAGAACCCGCACTCGGCGTTGGTGAGGGTGACCACCTCGCCGCAGCGGCGGTCGTAGGCGACCACCTCGGTGATCGACTGCGACACCTCCTGGCCGTAGGCGCCGACGTTCTGCACCGGGGTGGCGCCGGCCGAGCCGGGGATGCCGGCCAGGAACTCGATGCCGGCCAGGCCGTGCTCCAGCACGGTGGCGGTCACGGCGTCGGCCCACACCTCGCCGGCCGCCAGCTCCAGGACGGTGCCGTCCAGGGCGAAGCCGGTGGTGGCGATCCGCAGGACGGTGCCGGGGAAGCCCGCGTCGCCGATCACCAGGTTGGAGCCGCCGCCGAGGACGAGCAGCGGCTCGCCCGCCGTGTCGGCCTCGCGGACGGCGGCGATCACCTCGTCGTCGGTGTGGGCGGTGACGAGGCGGCGGGCCGGGCCGCCGAGCCGCAGCGTGGTGAGCGGGGCGAGGGGGGCGTCGTTTTCTACCAGCACGCCCACCAGCGTACGGGGGCGCGGGCGCGGTCCCAGGACCACGCCCCCGCCCGGCCCTTCCGGGCCCGCCGTCCGGATCCGTCCGGATTCATCCGGATCCGTTCAGATCCGTTCAGATCCGCACGGGCTCCGCCGCGGCGTCCACGGGCTCGCCCGCCGCCTTGGGCCCGGCCGGCGCGGGCGCCGGCCGCTGCGGCAGGAGGAAGGCGCAGACCGCGCCCAGCAGCACCACGCCGGCGCCGACGTACAGCGCCGGGATCATCCCGTCGACGTAGGACTTCTCGGTGCCGAACCCGCCCTGCGCGGAGAACACCGCGGAGAGGACGGCCACGCCGAGCGCCCCGCCGACCTCGCGCAGCGCGTTGTTGGCGCCGGAGGCGATGCCCTGCTCCTCCGGGCGGACGCTGTCCATCACCAGGGTGGCCATCGGCGCGAAGTACAGCGACATCCCGACACCGCAGAGCACGACGGCGGGGACCACCGGGCCGTACTCGAAGTGCTCGAGGTTGTCGTTGATCAGCGCGTACAGGCCCAGGCCGAGGCTCTGGACCACCAGGCCCGCGAAGACGATCCGCCGGCCGCCGATCCTGTCGGCCAGCGCGCCGGCGAACGGGGAGACCAGCAGGGGCATGCCCGTCCACGGGAGCATCCGGATGCCGGCCTCCTGCGGGGAGTAGCCGCCGACGGTCTGGAGGTGCTGGCTGATCAGGAAGATCGAGCCGAACATGCCGAGGAACATCAGCAGGCCGGAGGCGTTGACCATCGAGAACGACCGGCTGCGGAAGAGCCGCATCGGCAGCATCGGGTGCTTGGCGCCGTACTGCTCGTACAGGACGAAGCCGACCAGCAGCACCGCGCCGGCGGTCAGCGAGGACAGGACCAGCGGGCTGGTCCAGCCGTCCGGGTTGCCGCGGATCAGGCCGAGGACGACGCCGAACATGCCGCCGCTGACGAGCAGGGTGCCGACCACGTCCAGGGACGGGCTGGCGCCGCGGCTCTCGCGCAGGTGCAGGGCGGCGAGCGGGATCAGGACGAGGCCGACGGGGACGTTGACCCAGAAGATCCACTGCCAGGAGAAGTGCTCGGTCAGGGAGCCGCCGACCAGCGGGCCGGTGGCGACGGCGAGGCCGTTGACGCCGGACCAGATGCCGAAGGCCATGCCGCGCTTGGCGGCGGGGACGACCGCGGTCAGCAGGGTGAGGGTGAGCGGCATCGACACCGCGGCGCCGGCGCCCTGGACGGCGCGGGCGGCGATCAGCGCGCCGATGCCGGGCGAGAGCGCGGCGGCGGCGGAGCCGACGGTGAAGAGCGTGAGGCCGGCCAGGAAGATCTTGCGCCGCCCGAACCGGTCGCCGAGGGCCGCGCCGAACATCAGCAGCACGGCGAAGGACAGGGTGTAGGCGCTGACCGTCCACTCCAGGTCGGAGAGGCCGCCGCCGAGCTCCTCGCGGATGGAGGGCAGGGCGGTGGTGACGACCAGGTTGTCCAGGCTGGCCATGAAGCCGGCGACGCTGGTGATGACCAGGGTCCAGACACCGGTCCTGCCGAGGGCGGGCGACTCCTCCCGCGCCTCCTGTTCCTTGCTCTCGGTCATGGTGAAACCCCCGGAACCTCTCAGGTAGTTAGCGATCAATAACTTTGAAGGGCCGAAAAAAAGGCCGCGCGATCACCCCCGCGCGGCCCGCCTACTCGACGCCTTCGGGCGTACCGCCCCCGGCTTCCTCGAAGCCGGCCCAGACCCAGTGGTCCTGGGGATAGCCCAGTGCCACCAGGGTGTTGATCAGCATTCCGTGCGCGAAGAACTCCGTGGCGTTCTTCGCGTCCCCGCCGATCCGCTCCTTGACCCGGTTGAACAGCTCCTCCCAGAGCTCCCGGGCCGTCGCCCCGATCTCGTCCTCGCCCGCGGTCCTGGCGGCGAACACCGAGACGTACAGCTGCATCTGCATCATCAGTCGATCGCGGTCCTCGACCAGGCCCATGTACGCGTCGGACATGGCCCGGGCCGCGTCCTCGCCCGTCAGCCCGGCCGAAACCTCGTCGAAGACCTGCCAGGTCTCCTCGATGCAGCGCTCGGCGGCCGCCGTGAACATCGCCTGCTTGCCGGGGAACAGCCGGAACAGGTACGGCTGCGAGACCCCGACGCGGCGGGCGATCGACTCCGTCGACGTTCCCCTGTAACCACTGCGGGCGAACTCGATCATCGCGGCCCGGACGACGCTCTCGCGCCGCTCCTCCGCACTCATCCGCATGCTCGACTTCGCCATGGCCTTCAAGTTAGTGGCCAATCACTATCTTCGCAAGACCCCAGGTCGCGACGGCCGCAACGACCGCGACGGGGCCGCCGTACGGGCCCCGTCGCGACCTGGAGTCCGTGCCTCAGGACAGGCGGACGACCGCCCGCGACATCCCGAGCACCTTCTGGCCGCCCGTGGTGGCGACCAGGTCGACCTGCACCTTGTGGTCGTCCAGCTTCTTGGCGACCTTGGCCGAGACCTCGATCACCGCGCCGACCCCGTCGTTGGGCACCGGCACCGGCCGGGTGAAGCGCACGCCGTACTCGAGCACCGCGGCCGGGTCGCCCGTCCAGTCGGTGACCACCCGGATCGCCTGGGCCATGGTGAACATGCCGTGCGCGATGACGTCGGGCAGGCCGACCTCCAGCGCGAACTTCTCGTTCCAGTGGATCGGGTTGAAGTCCCCCGAGGCGCCCGCGTACTGCACCAGCGTGGCGCGCGTCACCGGGAAGGACTGCGCCGGCAGCTCGGTGCCGACCTCGACCTCGTCGTAGCCGATCGTCATCGCGCTCACTTCCCCGTCTCGTCGGCGGCCCGGGCCACCAGCGTCATGACCGACGTCACCACGTGCTCGCCCGTGGCGTCCGTCACCTCACCGCGCACGGTGAGCACGTCGTTGCCCGCCAGCGACTTGATGTTGTCGATGAAGACCTCGACGGAGAGCCGGTCACCGGCCCGCACCGGGCGGGTGTAGGCGAACTTCTGGTCGCCGTGCACCACCCGGCTGTAGTCCAGGCCCAGCTCCGGGTCGTTCACGACCTGGCCGGTCGCCGTGAAGGCGATCACGAACGGGAAGGTCGGGGGGGCGATCACGTCCGGGTGGCCGAGCGCCTTGGCCGCCTCCGCGTCGGTGTACGCGGGGTTGGCGTCCCCGATCGCGATCGCGAACTCGCGGATCTTCTCCCGGCCGACCTCGTACGGCTCGGTGGGCGGGTAACCACGCCCGATGAAGGAGGGGTCGAGCGCCATGACAGCTCCTCGGAACACTGATGGACGGTACGGGGACGGATGTGGAAATGACTCCGGGCCGCACCCCTCGTGAGGGATACGGCCCGGAGTCGAAGACCTGATTTCACACAGGCCCGATGATTCCCCGCGAAGGGGTCAGCGGGTCTCGCGGTGCGCGGTGTGCGAGTTGCAGCGGGGGCAGTGCTTCTTCATCTCAAGACGGTCCGGGTCGTTACGCCGGTTCTTCTTGGTGATGTAGTTCCGCTCCTTGCACTCCACGCAGGCCAGCGTGATCTTCGGGCGGACATCGGTGGCAGCCACGGGAGTGCCTTCCTTGGACAACGAATAAGAACACGACAAGAGTAGCCGACCGGGAGTGCGATCTCCCGACCGACTACGCGGGGTAGCGGTGACCGGACTTGAACCGGTGACACAGCGATTATGAGCCGCTTGCTCTACCAACTGAGCTACACCGCCACAGTGATCCTCGGCACAGCCGGAGCTGACCGTTTCTCACCAGAGCCCCCATGCGGAATCGAACCGCAGACCTTCTCCTTACCATGGAGACGCTCTACCGACTGAGCTATAGGGGCGAACGAGGAAGAGATTACACGTTCCGCGCCCAGAGGTGAAATCCGTATCCGGGGGCGAGACCGCAGGCCAACGGCTTGCAACGGGCAGACGATCCGAGGTCTGGCGTTCGAGCACCCCGCGAACCCACGGCCCGGACCGATACGACTATTGCCCGCCTCCCGGCGCCCCGCCCCCGTCCGCCATAGGCTCGACCCTCATTGACCGGGAGGCCGACCGCACCGAACCGGGGCGGCCGTACGGCGCGACGAGGGAGCCCGCGATGGACAGCGCAGCCGCGGACGGGTCGCACTCCGGGCCCGGCCCTGCGGCCAACCCGCTCGGGCACGGCCCGGTCCTGCTGCTCACCGGCGCCCGGCTGATGGACGGGCGGGTGGTGGACGTCCGGATCAGCGGCGACCGCATCCAGGCCGTCGGCACGGTCGGCAGCCTCGGCCCGCTGCCCGCCCTGCCCGGCGCCCCCACCGTCACCACCGGCGCCCGGATCGACCTCAAGGGCTACCTCCTGCTGCCCGCCCCCGCGGAGCCGCACGCCCACTACGACGCCGCCTTCTCCGCCGCGCTCGCCACCCCTCCGCCGGAGACCCCGGACGACCTCACCCGCCGCGTCACCGAGGCCGCGCTCACCTCGCTCGGCTACGGCGCCACCGCGCAGCGCACCCACGTCCGCATCGGCGACGTCCACGGGCTGCGCCGACTGGAGGCGGTGCTCACCGCCCAGCAGGCGCTGCGCGGGCTGGCCGACCTCCAGGCGGTGGCGATGCCCCGGCTGCTCACCGGCCGGGCCGGCGCGGACGGGCGGGCGCAGCTGCGCGAGGCGCTCAAGCTGGGCGCCACGGCGGCGGGCGGCTGCCCGGAGCTGGACCCGGACCCGGCCGGGTACGTGCAGCTGCTGCTGGAGGCCGCCCGGGAGGCGGACTGCCCGGTGGACCTGCACACCACCGGTGCGGACGCACCCCAACTGGCCCGGCTGGTCGGCGCGTTGGCGCCGCTGCGGCCGAGGGTGACGCTGGGGCCCTGCGGGGCGCTGGCCCGGGGCGCGTCCACCGTGCTGGCCAGCGCCGGGGTCCGGGTCGTCTGCCTGCCGCAGAACGCCTGCTGCACCGGGCTGGAGGGCGCGGCGACGGGCCTGCGCCCGGGCCTGCTGCGGGAGTTGGCCGAGGCGCGGGTGCCGCTGGCGGCCGGGAGCGGGGCGCTGCGCGACCCGTCCAACCCCGTCGGCCGGGCGGATCCGCTGGAGGCCGCCCATCTGCTGGCGGCGGGCCGGGAGTTGGACGTGGAGGCCGCGTACGACGCGGTGGCGAACCAGGCGCGGGCGGTGCTCGGGCTGGCGCCGGTGCGGGTGGACGCCGGGTTCCCGGCGGAGCTGCTGGCGGTGCGCGGGGACAGCCTGGCCGGGGCGCTCTCCGGCGGGCACAGCCGGCTGGTGGTGCACAGCGGCCGGGTGGTCAGCCGGACCAGCGCCGTACGGGAGTTCGCGGACACGGTGGCGCTGGCGCTGCCCCGGCAGTCGGGCGGCGTGGACGGCTAGGCCGAGTTCGGGCGATGGGGCCGTCCTGGTCCGAGAGTTAAAAGGGGCGCGCGACGTGATGTCGCGCGCCCCTCCCCCACCTACTGGCCGCCTCTCGGCGGCTCGGAGCGGACCCAGGCTTCCCCCACTTGGAGCAGGACCCGCTCGCTTCAGCACTGACGCTACGCCCGTGCAGCACCACCGCTGACCGGCCCTGACGCTCTCCTGTCGCGCGGAGAGCCGCTCTTGACGGGCCTCTGACGGCCCGTACGGCCGAAGGCCGCCCTACGGCTCGTACCGGTACCCGATCCCGGGCTCGGTGATCAGGTGGCGCGGCCGGGCCGGGTCCGGCTCCAGCTTGCGGCGCAGCCCGGCCAGGTAGACCCGCAGGTAGTTGCCGCGGGCCTCCTGGGCCGGGCCCCACACCTCCCGCAGGATCTGCCGTCCGGGCACCAGGCGGCCGGGATTGGCGAGCAGCAGGGCGAGGATGCGCCACTCCGTCGGGGTGAGCCGCACCGGGCCTTCGGGGCCGGTGACGGTGGTGGCGGCGAGGTCGACGGTGTGCGCGCCGATGACGGGCCGGCCGGGCGGGGGGCCGCCGAGGGGGCGGCGCAGCACCGCCCTGAGCCGGGCGAGGAGTTCGTCCATCTGGAACGGCTTGGTGAGGTAGTCGTCGGCGCCGGCGTCGAGGGCGCTCACCTTGTCGGCGGAGTCGGCCCGGCCGGAGAGCACGATGATCGGCATGGCGCTGCGGGTGCGCAGGCCGCGCAGTACGTCCATGCCGTCGAGGTCCGGTAGGCCGAGGTCGAGCAGGACGGCGTCCGGGAGGGTGTGCGCGGCGCGGTCCAGGGCTTCACCGCCGGTGGCGGCGGTGCGGACGGCGTACCGGCGGGCGCTGAGGTTGATCCGCAGGGTCCGTAGGAGGGCGGGTTCGTCGTCGACGATCAGGATCTCGCTCATGCGCCCGCCTCGCTTCGCTCGCCGGGCGCTTCGCGGGACACGCACCTCTCGGCGGTTCGTTCACTTCGTTCACTCACGCTTCGGGTCCCTCCCCTGGGACGGCGGGCGGCACGGTGGGCCGGGCGGCGGGCAGGGTGAGCAGCATGGTGGTGCCGCCGCCGGGGGTGTCCTCGACCTCCAGGCTGCCGCCCATGGCCTCGGCGAGGCCCCGGGAGAGGGCGAGGCCCAGGCCGACGCCGGTGGTGTTGTCGGTGTCGCCGAGGCGCTGGAACGGCAGGAAGACGCTGTCGCGGTCCTCGGGGGCGATGCCGGGGCCGCGGTCGATCACCCGGATCTCGACCAGGTCGGCGTGGTGGCTGGCGGTGACCAGGACGGGTGCGCCGGGGGCGTTGTAGCGCAGCGCGTTGGTGATCACGTTGGCGAGGACGCGTTCCAGCAGCGGCGGGTCCGCGAGCACCGGCGGGGCGGTGTCGAGGTCGAGCGGCTGGATGGGGGCGTACGGGTCGGGCAGGCTGTCGAGGGCCCGGGGCAGGATCTCGTCCAGGTGGGTCTCGGTGAGGTGCAGGGTGAGGGCGCCGGCCTGGAGGCGGCTCATGTCGAGCAGGTTGTCCACCAGACGGGTGAGTTTGACCAGCGATTCGTCGGCGGTGGCGAGGAGCTCGGCCTGGTCCTCGGGCGAGAACTCGACGTCGGGGCTGCGCAGCGAGCCGACCGAGGCGAGGGCCGCGGCGAGCGGGGTGCGCAGGTCGTGGCTGACGGCGGCGAGCAGGGCGGTACGCATCCGGTCGGCGGCCTTGATGGGCTCCACCTCGGCGGCGACCACGGCCAGCCGGTCGCGTTCCAGGGCGGCGCCGACGTGGGCGGCGAAGGCGGTCAGCACCCGCTGGTCGGCGGCGGGCAGCCGGCGGCCGGTGAGCACGAGCAGGGCGTCCGCGCCGACCGGGACCTCGGTGGTCTCGTTCTGCCCGTCGCCCTCGTCCGGATGCTCGGCCTCGGAGTGGGCGAGCACCTCGCCCACGCGGGAGAGCAGGGCGACGGTCTGCATGCCGAAGGCCGTCCGGGACTTCTCCAGCAGGGCGGGCAGGGCGTCCGCGCCGCGCAGCACGCTGCCGGCCAGGGTGGAGAGGGTCTCGGCCTCGGCGGTGGCGCGGGCGGCGCGGCTGGTGAGGCGGCCGGCGTGGTCGACCACGGTGGAGACGGCCAGCGCGATGGCCGCGAAGACCACCAGGGCGACGATGTTGTTGGTCTCGCCGATGGTCAGGCTGTGGACGGGCGGGATGAAGTAGTAGTTCAGCAGCACCGAGGCGATGAAGGCGGCCAGCAGGGCGGAGACGGCGCCGCCGAGCAGGGCGACGATGACCACGCCGAGCTGGAAGATCAGGGCGTCGGTGGTGAGGTTGATGGTGTCGTGCGCCTGGGAGAGCACGGCGGTGAGCAGCCAGGGCAGCGTCAGTCCGGCGGCGTAGCCGAGGACGGTGCGGCGCTTGGAGTGGCGTCGGCCCAGGGAGGGCAGCCGGCCGCGGCCGGTGAACTCGTGGGTGACCATGTGGACGTCGATGTCCTCGGAGGCGTCCACGGTGGTCTCGCCGATTCCGGGGCCGGTGAGGAAGCGGTTGATCCGGCCGCGGCGGCTGGTGCCGAGCACCAGCTGGGTGGCGTCGTGGGCGCGGGCGAAGGCGAGCAGCGCGGTGGGGATGTCGTCGCCGACCACCACGTGGTAGCTGCCGCCGAGGGTCTCGACCAGCAGCCGCTGCTGGGCGAGCGCGCCGGAGGAGGCGCCGGCGAGGCCGTCGCTGCGGGAGACGTGGACGGCCAGGAGGTCCCCGCCGGCCGTCCGGTCGGCGATCCGGGCGGCGCGGCGGATCAGGGTCTCGCCCTCGGGGCCGCCGGTCAGGGCGACCACGACCCGCTCGCGGGTCTCCCAGACCCGGTCGATGCGGTGGGCGGCGCGGTAGTCGCGCAGGCCCTCGTCCACCCGGCCGGCGACCCAGAGCAGGGCGAGTTCGCGCAGGGCCGTGAGGTTGCCGACGCGGAAGTAGTTGGAGAGCGCGGCGTCCACCTTCTCCGCCTTGTAGACGTTGCCGTGGGCCATCCGGCGGCGCAGCGCCTGCGGGGCCATGTCGACGAGTTCGATCTGGTCGGCCCGGCGGACCACCTCGTCCGGGACGGTCTCGCGCTGGGGGATGCCGGTGATCTTCTGGACGACGTCGTTCAGTGATTCCAGGTGCTGGATGTTGACGGTGGTGATGACGTCGATCCCGGCGGCGAGGATCTCCTCGACGTCCTGCCAGCGCTTGGCGTGGCGGCCGCCGGGGATGTTGGTGTGCGCCAGCTCGTCCACGAGCACGACGGAGGGGCGGCGGGCGAGCAGCCCGTCGAGGTCCATCTCCTCGAACTCGGCGTCCCGGTAGGAGCGGTGGACGCGGGGAACCACCTCCAGGCCCTCCAGCATGGCCTCGGTGTGGCGGCGGCCGTGGCACTCGATGTACCCGACCACGACGTCGACCCCGCGCTCCTGTCTGCGCCGGGCCTCGTCCAGCATCCGGTAGGTCTTGCCGACCCCCGGGGCGGAACCGAGGTACACCCTCAGCCGGCCGCCGCGGGTGCCGGTGCCGGGGGTGAGGTCGCGGGCCATGGGCGCTGCTCTTTCGTCATCGCGGGACGGTCGGGGTGTGCGGTGGAACCGGCCGGACATGCGGCTGGCCGACCCGGGCCGGGAGCAAGCTCCGGGCCCGGGTCGGCCAGCTAACACTTCATCAGATCCGGTGTCACTTCTGCTCGCTGATCGCCTTGTTCAGCAGGACGACGTTGACGCCCTCGCCGCCGAGGAAGCCGAGGGACCGCCCCTCGGTGTACTTCTCGACCAGCTTGGAGACGGCCTCCTCCGGCAGCTTGCGCTCGTGGGCGACCCGCTTGACCTGCTCCTTGGCGTAGGCCACCGAGATGTGCGGGTCGAGGCTGGAGCCGGAGGCGGTCAGCGCGTCGACCGGCACGCTCGCCGGGTCGACGCCGTCGAACTCGGCCACGGACTTGCGGCGCTCCTCGACGGCCTTCAGCAGGTCGTCGCTGTTCGGACCGAGGTTGCTGGCACCGGAGTTGTCCCCGGCGTAGCTGTTGGCGGAGGGCCGGGGCTGGAAGAACGCCGGGTCCGGCTGCGCCTCCTCGTTCTTGTCGTTGGGGTCCTTCTTCGGCAGGTTGTAGTTCTGGCCGAGGAGGCTGGAACCGACCTCCTTGCCGTCGGACTTCACGATCGACCCGTTGGCCTTGTCGCTGAACGCGACCTGGCTGATCCCGGTGACGAGAAGCGGGTACGCGATTCCGAGGATCACGGTGAGCACCAGGAGGACGCGCAGCGCGGTGAAGTGGGTGCGGACGGTCGTCGGCAGGGGCTTGGACATGGTTTCTCTCCTTCCCTGCGTCAGCTGAGGCCGGGGATGAACTGGACGATCAGGTCGATCAGCTTGATGCCGACGAACGGCACCACCAGGCCGCCGAAGCCGTAGACCGCGATGTTGCGGCGCAGCAGCGAACTGGCGTCCGACGGGCGGTACTTCACGCCGCGCAGAGCGAGCGGGATGAGGCCGATGATGACCAGGGCGTTGAAGATGATCGCCGAGGTGATCGCGGACTGGGGGCTGTGCAGGCCCATGATGTTGAGGTGGCTCAGGCCCGGGTAGACCCCGGCGAACATCGCGGGGATGATCGCGAAGTACTTGGCCACGTCGTTGGCGATCGAGAAGGTGGTCAGCGCGCCTCGGGTGATCAGCAGCTGCTTGCCGATCTCCACGATCTCGATGAGCTTGGTCGGGTTGGAGTCGAGGTCGACCATGTTGCCGGCCTCCTTGGCCGCCATGGTCCCGGTGTTCATCGCGACGCCGACGTCGGCCTGGGCCAGCGCGGGGGCGTCGTTGGTGCCGTCGCCGGTCATCGCGACCAGCTTGCCGCCCTCCTGCTCCTTCTTGATCAGGGCCATCTTGTCCTCGGGCGTGGCCTCGGCGAGGAAGTCGTCCACGCCGGCCTCCTCCGCGATCGCCTTGGCGGTCAGCGGGTTGTCGCCCGTGATCATGATGGTCTTGATGCCCATGCGGCGCAGTTCGTCGAAACGCTCCCGCATGCCCTCCTTGACCACGTCCTTGAGGTGGATGACCCCGAGGACGCGGGCGGGCTCGCTGCCGACCCGGATGGCCACGACCAGCGGGGTGCCACCGGCCGCGGAGATGCCGTCGACCAGGGTGGCGACCTCGTCGCCGACCGAGCCGCCGTTCTCCTTCACCCAGTTGGAGACCGCACCGGCGGCTCCCTTGCGGACCTGGTGCACGCCGTCGGACTCGTCCAGGTCCACACCCGACATGCGGGTCTGGGCGGTGAACGGCACCCAGGTGGCGTGCGTCAGCTCGCCCTGGGCGCGGGCCCGCAGACCGTACTCGGTCTTGGCGAGCACGACGATCGAGCGGCCCTCGGGGGTCTCGTCCGCGAGGGAGGACAGCTGGGCGGCGCCGGCCAGCTCGCCCTGCTCCACCCCGGGGGCGGGCAGGAACTCGGCGGCCTGGCGGTTGCCCAGGGTGATGGTGCCGGTCTTGTCGAGCAGCAGGGTGTTGACGTCACCGGCGGCCTCGACGGCGCGGCCGGACATCGCCAGCACGTTGCGCTGGACGAGGCGGTCCATGCCGGCGATGCCGATCGCGGAGAGCAGCGCGCCGATGGTGGTCGGGATGAGCGCCACGATCAGGGCGACCAGGACGATCATCGACTGCGGGGCGCCCGCGAAGGTGGCCATCGGCTGGAGCGTGACGACCGCGACCAGGAAGACGATGGTCAGCGAGGCCAGCAGGATGTTGAGCGCGATCTCGTTGGGCGTCTTCTGCCGGGCGGCGCCCTCGACCAGGGCGATCATCCGGTCGATGAACGACTTGCCGGGCTCCGAGGCGATCTTCACCACGATCCGGTCGGACAGCACCTTCGTCCCGCCGGTCACCGCGGAGCGGTCACCGCCGGACTCGCGGATGACGGGCGCGGACTCGCCGGTGATCGCCGACTCGTCGACGCTGGCGACACCCTCGACGACGTCGCCGTCGCCGGGGATGACCTGCCCGGCCTCGACCACCACGTGGTCACCGAGCTGGAGCGCGGTGCCGGGCACCTCCTCCTCGGCCTGCGAGGCGGGCCAGTTGGTGAGCCGGCGGGCGACGCTGTCGGTCTTGGTCTTGCGCAGGGTGTCGGCCTGGGCCTTGCCGCGGCCCTCGGCGACGGCCTCCGCCAGGTTGGCGAAGACGGTGGTCAGCCAGAGCCAGACGGTGATCGCCCAGGCGAAGACGGACGGGTTGACGATCGCGGAGACGGTGGTGACCACCGAGCCGACCTCGACCACGAACATGACCGGGTTCTTGACCATCACCCGGGGGTCGAGCTTCTTCACCGCGTCCGGCAGGGAGGCGACGATCAGCTTCGGGTCGAGGAGGCCGCTCTGCACTCTGTGCGGCGCGGCGTGATCGGCCTGGTCCGCCGGTACGGGGTTCAGGGTGGGGGTGGACATCAGGAGAGACCTTCCGCGAGCGGCCCGAGGGCCAGGGCCGGGAAGTAGGTGAGGCCGACGACGATCAGGATCACGCCCGACAGCAGGCCCACGAACAGCGGCTTGTGGGTGGGCAGGGTGCCCGGTGTGGCCGGAACCGGCTGCTGCTGCGCGAGCGAGCCGGCCAGCGCGAGGACGAAGACGATCGGCAGGAACCGGCCGAAGACCATCGCCAGGCCGAGCGCCGTGTCGTACCAGTCGGTGTTGACGGTGATACCGCCGAAGGCCGAGCCGTTGTTGTTGGCGGCCGAGGTGAAGGCGTACAGCACCTCGGAGAAGCCGTGGGCACCCGAGTTGAGCATCCCGGCGCGCTCACCCGGCAGGGCCATCGCCACACCGGTGCCGACCAGCACGATGGTCGGGGTGGTGAGGATGTACAGCGAGGCGAACTTCATCTCGCGGCCGCCGAGCTTCTTGCCCAGGTACTCGGGGGTGCGCCCGACCATCAGGCCCGCGACGAACACCGCGACGATGGCCAGGACCAGCATGCCGTACAGGCCGGAACCCGTACCGCCGGGCGCGATCTCGCCCAGCATCATGTTGAAGATCGTGATCCCGCCGCCGAACGGCGTGAACGAGTCGTGGAAGGAGTTCACCGCACCGGTCGACGTCAGCGTCGTCGAGGCGGCGAACAGCGAGCTCGCCGCGATGCCGAAGCGCTGCTCCTTGCCCTCCATCGCGCCGCCCGCGGCCTGCAGGGCGGTGCCGTGGTGCTGCGACTCGGCGAAGGTCAGCAGAGCGACCGAGGCCACCCAGAACAGGCCCATCACCGCGACGATCGCGTAGCCCTGGCGGTTGTCCCCCACCATCCGGCCGAAGGTGCGCGGCAGCGCGAACGGGATCACCAGGAGGAGGAAGATCTCCAGCCAGTTGGTGAACCCGTTCGGGTTCTCGAACGGGTGCGCCGAGTTGGCGTTGAAGAAGCCGCCGCCGTTGGTGCCGAGCTCCTTGATGACCTCCTGGGAGGCCACCGGGCCGCCCGGGATCTTCTGCACGTCCCCGGCGAGGCCGGTGACCTCGTGGAAGCCGTGGAAGTTCTGGATGACGCCGTTGGCGGCCAGGACCAGCGCGAACACGATCGCGAGCGGCAGCAGCAGTCGCAGGTTGATGCGGACCAGGTCCACCCAGAAGTTGCCGACCCGGTCGGTCCTGTTACGGGTGAAGCCCCGGATCAGCGCGGCCACGACGGCGATGCCGACGGCGGCGGAGACGAAGTTCTGCACCGCCAGGCCCGCCATCTGCACCAGGTGGCCCATCGCGGACTCGCCGCTGTAGGACTGCCAGTTGGTGTTGGTGACGAACGAGATCGCGGTGTTCCACGCCTGGTGGCCGTCCATCTGCTGAACGCCCAGGTTCAGCAGCAGGAAGGTCTGCAGGCGGATCAGGCCGTACAGGAAGAGGACGGACACCGCCGAGAAGGCGAGCACCGAGCGCAGGTACACCGACCAACGCTGATCGGCGTCACCGTCGACGCCGATCACCTTGTAGATGCCACGCTCGACTCTGAGGTGCTTGGGCGTGGTGAGGACCCTGGCGATGTAGTCGCCAAGGGGGCGGTAGCACAGAGCCAGCGCCCCGACCAGGGCGAGGGCCTGAAGCCAGCCCGCGAGAGTGTTTCCCATGTCAGAACTTCTCCGGGAAGATCAGCGCGACGACGAGATAGCCGACGAGCGCGACGGCCACGATCAGACCAGCGATGTTCTCCGCACTCACAGCTTCTCCACCCCCCGCGCGATCAGGGCGATGACGGCGAACACGGCGACCGTGACACCGACGTAGATGAGATCGGACATGGGCTCCACCAGCGTGGTTCGGGAGACTGCCGCGTACCGGTTTCGGGCCTCACACGGCGCCGGCGGACGACCGGCAGATGCAGCAAACCAGCCATCTTGGGCGCGTTATGGGGCCCTGACGCCCTCCATACGGGTGACAGCGTCGCGTTGACGCGACTTTGACGCCCGGTTCACCGGGCCGAGACCGTCGTGATCCGGCCGAGATCATCGGGGCCGCCGGTTCCGCCCGCCTGCCGGCCCGCTGGCCTGCCTGCCCGCCTGCCCGCCTGCCCGCCTGCCCGCGCACGCGAACGGGCCCGGGACGGCAGGTCGCCGTCCCGGGCCCGTTCGCGGGGCGCCTCTTCCAGATCCCCTACATCCCCTACATCCTCATCCGCAGGCGGCAGACCACCGCGTCCGTCTTGCGGCGCAGGGCGCGGTCGATCACGGCGCCGCGTCGGTTCTGCAGGGCCCGCTGCCACCAGTGCGCGGGCTCCACCTCGGGGATCAGGACGGTCAGCCGGTCGTACGCGTGCTCCTGGCCGAGCTCGTTGACGAAGTCCGCGATCGGCTGGCCCAGCCTGCGGTGGCCGTCCGGGATCTCCACCAGCGGCACGCCGGGCTGCCACAACTCCCAGTCCCTGCGCAGCGCTTCGGCCTGCGCGGGCTCGTACACGACCGTCACCGCCATCACCTCGTCGCCGAGCGAGAGCGCGGCCGACAGGCCGTCCCGGGTGAGCCTGGTGATCGCCGTCACCGGGACGACGACCAGGCTGCGCTGGCGGGTCACCGCACCGGGCACCCGGCCCAGCTCCAGCCGCTCGCCGATGCGGGCGTAGCTGCGGTGCACGGCCTCGAACAGCACCACCAGCAGCGGCAGGGCCACGACGATGCCCCAGGCGCCCTCGGTGAACTTGGTGCCGGTCACCACGACGGTCGCGACGCCGGTGAGCAGGGCCCCGAAGCCGTTGAGCACCGCCTTTCCCCGCCAGCCGGGCGGGCGCAGCAGGTACCAGTGCCGGACCATGCCGACCTGGCAGATGGTGAAGCCGACGAAGACGCCGATCGAGAACAGCGGCACCAGGTCGTTGACGTCCCCGCCGGAGCCGACCAGCAGCGCCGCCGAGACGGCGGCCAGGAACAGCACGCCGTAGCGGTACACCTGGCGGTCGGCGCGCAGCGCGAACACGTGCGGCAGGTGGTTGTCCCGGGCGAGCAGGTCCAGCAGGACGGGCAGGCCCCCGAAAGAGGTGTTCGCGGCCAGGCCGAGCAGGACGACGGTGGCGAACTGGACGACGTAGAAGCCGGCCCCGTGGCCGAGCGAGGCGTCGGCGAGCTGGGCGAGGACGGTCACGCCCTCCACCGGCTGGAGGTGGAAGCGGCCGATCAGCACGGCCAGTCCGATCAGCATCACGCCGAGCAGGGCGCCGAGCGCGACCTCGGTGTGCTGGGCGCGCTTCACCCGCGGGGTGCGGAAGGAGGGGACGGCGTTGGCCACCGCCTCGACGCCGGTCAGGGCGGAGCAGCCGGCCGCGAACGCCTTGAGCAGCAGCAGCGCGCCGACCGTGGTCGCGTTCTCGGCGAGCACCGAGGCGTGGCCGGCGGCGGCCTCGGTGCTGGCGGGGGCGTCGCGGAACAGGCCGACGACGATGATTGCCAGGATCGACAGGACGAACACGGCGGTGGGCGCCATGAACCAGCGGGCCGACTCGGCGATGCCGCGCAGGTTCACCGCCGTCACCAGGGCGAGCACGCCGAGGCAGAGCCAGACCCGGTCCCCGTACAGGCCCGGGTACGCGGAGGTGAGCGCGGCCACGCCGGCCGTCACCGAGACCGCGACGTTCAGGACGTAGTCGATCACCAGCGAGGCCGCCGCCGTCAACGCCGTCCGCCGCCCCAGGTGCGCCTTGGCCACCGCGTACGAGCCGCCGCCGTCCGGGAACGCCGCGATCACCTGCCGGTAGGAGGCCACCAGCACCGCGAGCAGCACGGCGATCGCCACCGTCACCGGCAGGGTGAACCCCAGCCCGTACGCGCCGGCCGCGGCCAGCACCAGCACGATCGACTCCGGCCCGTACGCCACCGACGCCATCGCGTCCAACGACAGCGCCGCCAACCCCCCGAACACCGACAGCCGGTGCCGCTCCTCCCCCATCACCCCCGCATCCGGCGGCTCCTCCGGGCGGGCGGTCACGGACGGGCTACTGGCGGCGCTGGACATCGGACGGGACCTCCGCAGTGAACTGATTGCTCAGATCCTGCGCCCCCGCCCCCACGCCCCTCCCGCGCCCCTACGCGATCCTGACGCCCCCACGGGCCCCTTTGACACGCCCTTGACGGGTGATCCTTGGTGGGGGGTGGGCCGAGCCGCTGTCCCGGCGGACGCCGGTTGGGAAGACGACCAGCTCGATCGAAGGACTCCCACCCCCACACCCCCCACTCTGCTGCCCCACTCCCGCAATTGCAACCCATACGCAATAACCCCACCCCACCGCCCCCCGGGCACACGAAACGGCCCCCGATCCGCGTTTCCGCAGATCGGGGGCCGTTTCTCCATCCGGTGGCTGGTGCAGGGTTCGAACCTGCGTAGCTTGCGCGACAGATTTACAGTCTGCTCCCTTTGGCCGCTCGGGCAACCAGCCAGGGTTGGTGTCTTCAGGGGTGTTCGCCCCGTTCGACGTGGTAAACCATACCCGATGCCGGGGGGTGGTTCGCCACTCGATTGGTGGGGTGGGGATCGGGTGGCGGGGTGCGGTTGTCGCAGGCGGGGGCGGGGTGGCGCTGGATAGGCTGTGGCGGCGGACGTCCGGTGGGGCGGGCCGTGTCAGTGAAGCCAGAGCATCAAGGAGACCAACACCCATGGCCGACTCCAGTTTCGACATCGTCTCGAAGGTCGAGTGGCAGGAGGTCGACAACGCGATCAATCAGACCTCCCGTGAGATCGCCACCCGGTTCGACTTCAAGGGCGTGGGCGGCGAGATCAGCCGGTCGGGCGAGAAGATCGAGATGAAGGCCAACGGCGAGGAGCGCGTGCGGGCCATCCTCGACGTGCTGCAGACCAAGTTCGTCAAGCGCGGCCTGTCGCTGAAGGCTCTGGACGCCGCCGAGCCGCAGCTCTCCGGCAAGGAGTACAAGATCTTCGCGAACATCAAGGAGGGCATCACCACGGAGGATGCCAAGAAGGTCGCGAAGATCATCCGCGATGAGGGCCCGAAGGGCGTCAAGGCGCAGGTCCAGGGTGACGAACTGCGCGTCAGCTCCAAGAGCCGCGACGACCTCCAGGCCGTGCAGGCCCTGCTCAAGGACAAGGACCTGGACTTCGCCATCCAGTACGTGAACTACCGCTGACGGCGTTCGGCCCGACTCGGTACGGCAGCGGCCCCGTTCCCCGGTGATCCGGGGAACGGGGCCGCTGGCGTTGCGGGGGGGCGGTCAGCCGGTGGTGGGGAGTTGGGGGAGGGCGGGGAGTTGGCCGAGGAGTCCCTGCAGGGTGGACTGCAGGGTGGCGAGGAGTTGTTGGACGACGCCGAGGTCGGGGACCGCGGAGGTGACCGACGAGACCAGGCCCGTGATCGTCTTGACGATGTCGCCGAGGGCCGGGAGGGCCGGGACCGCGGGGAGGGACGGCGCTGAGGGGACGGCCGGGAGGGAGGGCGTCGCCGGGAGGGAGGGCGTCGCGGGGAGGGACGGGAGAGAGGGGAGCGACGGGAGCGAGGGGAGCGAGGGGAGCGGCGGGACGGCCGGGGCGGAGACGGTGGTACGGGCGGCGGCCGCGGCTTCGCCGGCGGCGGTGGTGGCGGACGCCGTGGCGACCGGGGTCAGCACGAGGGCTGCGGTCAGCACGACGGCCATCCGGGTGGCACGCATGGGTACTGCTTTCTCTCACTGTGTTTCAGGCGGATTCGCCTGATTCACAACCGTGGGGCAGCCGCCCGGGCGCAGCCACCGCACGTACTCCGAACGGTGTCAGCCGACGCCGACGAAGGTGAACTCGTCCTCGTGGCCCGGCTCGACGCGGGCGCCGAGCAGGCGCAGGGCCCGGGAGACGGTGGAGTCGCCGGGGACGAGGCGGCCGTCGGACCAGACGGCGGCGCGCTGGGTGCCGGTGCCGCCGAGGTGTTCGGCCTCGACGCAGGCGATGGGGCCCGCCTTGGACCAGGCGGCGAGGCGCAGCTCGAAGCCGTCCGCGAGCCGGCCGGCGCCGGGGCCGTGGAGGGCGGCGAGGACGGCGGGGGTCAGCGGGATCAGGGCCAGGCCCTGGGCCAACGGCACCACCCGGGCGGCCGGGACTTCCGCCGCCGCCACCGTGAGCAGCTCCAACGTTCCTATCAGCGCCTGGAGTTCGTAGGACATGCCGGACATCGTCGCCCACGGCACCGACAGTCGCGCCGGGATTTACGATTCCGTGCCCGGCTGGAGACCGTAGAGCAGGGCGAACACGGTGACCTCGACCGCGTCCTCGGCCTCGCTCGAACCCTCGCGCGTCAACTCGTCGAAGATGTCGCCGAGTTGGTCCCGCAGTCGGCGCAGCCGCTCGGGGGTGAGCCGCAGCGGGACGTCGGCGAACATGGCGGGTGAGCTGTCCGAGCCGTCGCGGGGGCGGCTGAAGTCGAGCCGCCCGGCGGCGACCCGGGCGCGGAACTCGTCGCGGACGCGGTCCATCGCGGCGAGCATCGCGCCGTACGCCTCGTCCCGGGCCGGGGAGTCCTCGCTGAACACCTCGGAGGCGAGGCGGATCGAGCGCTGGGCGAGGCTGTAGCGGCTCTCGACGATGCCGGAGACCAGGCGGGTGCCGGCCACCAGGATCAGTTCGGCCTTCTCCAGCTGCTTGATGTGCCGGTAGAGCTTGGTCTGCGGCTCGCCGAGCGCGGCGGCCAGCTCCTTGGCGGTCAGCGGGCCGCCGTCGGCGCGGCGCAGGGCGTCGAGGATGCCCAGGCGCAGGGGGTCGGCCAGCGCCTTGAGCACGGCGACGTCGGCCACGTCCCGCTGCTCGACCCAGCCGCCCGGCTGTTCACCCGTCTCGCCCGTCTCGCCCGTCTCGCCCGTCTCGCCCACTTCACGTCCGTCCTCGGCCACGGGCCAACCCTCGCAGATCGGACACGCCGATCGCAATCACGCCCCGGTAAGCACTCACCCTTGCGCGATCGATCATATTGGCGTCATCATTCATCGAAGCGTGAATGTTGTCAGCGGGCGTCAACGCGACCAACGGGGTGGACCATGAACGAGCACGTGACGGCGGAGCGGGAAACAGCTCAGCGGCGGGAAACAGCTCAGCAGCGGGAACAGCCCGTACCGCTGCGGCGCAACCTGCGGTTCCAGGCCCTCTGGATCGGCCAGGCGTCCGGCACCCTGGGCATGATGGTCGGCGAGACCGCCTTCCCGCTGCTGGTCCTCGCGCTCACCGACTCCCCCAGCGCCGCCGGGGCCTTCGGCGCCGTACAGATGGCCGTCGCCCTGCTGCTGGGCGTCCACGGCGGCCTGGTCGCCGACCGGCGGGACCGCCGCAAGGTGCTGATCGTCACCGACGCCGCCCGGCTGACGGCCCTCGCCAGCGTCCCCGTGGCCGTGTGGCTCGACCGGCTGACGCTCGTCCACCTGCTGCTGGTCGCCGCCGCCGTCGGCGCGACCGTCGCCTACGGCGGGCCGATCCGGCTGCTGGCGCTGCGCTCGGTGGTCCCGCCGGAGCAGATGCGCCAGGCGCTGGCCCAGGACGAGGCCCGGATGAGCGGGGCCGCGCTGGCCGGGCCGCCGCTGGCCGGGTTCCTGTTCGGGCTCGGGCACGCGGTGCCCTTCCTCGGCGCGGCGCTCGCCACCACGCTCTCCTTCACCTCCGCCGTGGTGGTGCGCTTCCCGAGCCCGCCCGCCCAGGAGGCGAAGGGCGGCGACGGCGCCCTGGCCGGGTTCCGCGTCATCGCGGCCTCCCCGCTGCTGCGGGCGGCCCTGGGCGTCCTGTTCCTGATCAACCTGTGCGGGGCGGCGCTGCTGCTGCCCGTCATCGTGATGCTGCGCGAGCAGGGCGCCGGCAGTGCCGGGATCGGCCTGACGCTGGCCGGCGAGGCGGTCGGGGCGCTCGCCGGGACGACCCTCGTCGCCCGGCTGCACCGGGCGGCCGGGCCGGGCGTGCTGCTGACGGTGGCGGCGTGGGTGTCGGCGCTGGCGTCCCTGGCGCCGCTGCTGCCGGGCGGGGCGTTCACCGTCTTCGCCGCGCTGTTCGTGGTCGGCGCGGCCACCCCGGCGCTGCGGGTGATGCTCGACCTGCTGGTCTTCCGCCAGGTGCCGGACGAGCTGCGCGGCCGGGTGATCGCCGCGACCGTGGCCCTGCTGACCGCCGGCATGCCGGCCGGCTCCTTCGCCAGTGGCCTGCTGCTCGACCGCTTCTCCCCCGCCGCCACCCTGGTCGCGGTCACCGCCCTGTTCGCCGTCGCCCTGCTGCCCGCGACCTTCAGCCGCAACCTGCGCCGCGCCACCTGGCCCGCCACCGTCAGCAGCACGCCCGGTCCTGCCGCCGCGGAGCACTGAGCCACCGATCCGGCCGCCGCACAGCACCGAGCCACCAGGACACGGAATCAGCGCGGCGACACCCCCCGCCTGTGATGGAGTGCCGGGGAGGACCCACGCGCGCCACGACCGAGGAGGAAGACCAGTGCCCCGCCCCTTCACCACCGAGGACTACACCGCCCGGCTGGCCCGGGCCACCGCCGAGGCGAGCGCCGCCGGACTGGCCGGCCTCGTCATCGCCCCCGGCCCGGACCTCGCCTACCTCTGCGGCTACACCCCGACCGCCATCACCGAGCGCCTCACCGCCCTCGTCCTGACCGCCGGGCGCGAGCCCGCCCTGGTCGTCCCCAAGCTGGAGCGCCCGGACGCCGAGAAGGCGGCCGGCACCCCGGCCCTGCGCCTGCTCGACTGGACGGACGGCGAGGACCAGTACGCCGCCGTCACCCCGCTGCTCGACCCGGCAGGGCGCTACGGCGTCTCCGACAACGCCTGGGCGATGCACCTGCTCGGCCTCCAGGCCGCGCTGCCCGGCGTCGGCTTCACCTCCCTCACCGAGACCCTGCCGATGCTGCGCGCCGTCAAGGATGTCGAGGAGCTGGAGCGCCTGGCCGCCGCCGGGGGCGCCGCCGACGCGGCGTACCGGGGCATCCTGGAGGTCGAGTTCGCCGGCCGCCGGGAGACGGACGTGGCCGCCGACCTCGGCGCGCTGCTCATCCAGTACGGGCACAGCCAGGTCGACTTCACCGTGGTCGGCTCCGGCCCCAACGGCGCGGACCCGCACCACGAGGCCGACGAGCGGGTCATCCGGCCGGGCGACACGGTGGTGCTCGACTTCGGCGGCCTGAAGGACGGCTACGGCTCCGACACCACCCGTACGGTCCACGTCAGCCCGGACGTCCCCGCCGAGGTGCAGCGGGTGCACGACGTCGTAAGGCTCGCCCAGCAGACCGCCTTCGAGGCCGTCCGCCCCGGGGTCGGCTGCCAGGAGATCGACCGGATCGCCCGCCGGGTGATCACCGAGGCCGGCTACGGCGAGTACTTCATCCACCGCACCGGCCACGGCATCGGCCTGACCACCCACGAGCCGCCGTACCTGGTCGAGGGCGAGGAGCGCCCGCTCGTCCCCGGCATGTGCTTCTCGATCGAACCCGGGATCTACCTGCCCGGCCGCTTCGGCGTGCGGATCGAGGACATCGTCACCGTCACCGCCACCGGCGGCCGCCGCCTCAACAACACTCCGCACGAACTGGCCGTCGTCTCCTGACAGTTGGCCCGGCCCTCGGAGCCGGTAGCCGATTGCGACCGATTCGGGACGTTCGCCCCGGGGCCGTCCGGGGGTTTCTTACGAACCGGTCATGTTTCACCCAGAGTGCTCCAAGTTTGCGTTGCTAGTTTCCCTGAGCATGACCAAGCTGCTCAGCCCGGCCCCGCCGTCCCCGGTGCGGGCCGGGCGACCGCACCCCGCGACCCCGTCCCGGCGGCCCCGCACCGGGGCGGCGAGACTGCGGCTGCTGGCCTGGCCGGTCTACCTGGCCGCGCTGCTCTGGTTCATCGGCCGCCAGGGTCTGCCCTCCGCCAACGACGTGCTGTTCCTCTGGCTGATCGGCGCGCTGCTCACCGGCGCCGTGCACAGCGGCCACGGCGCCCGGGGCTTCCTGCTGGTGCTGCGCGACTGGGTGCCGGTGATGGCCGTCGTCTGGGCGTACTCGCTGCTGCGCGGCTACGGCGCCCACACCCCGTGGGCCCCGCACTGGCTGCCGCAGCTGCGCGCCGACGAGTGGCTCGGCTTCGGTCAGACGTGGACGGTACGGCTGCAGCAGGCGCTCTGGACCCCGGGGTCACCGCACTGGTACGACTACGCGGCCGTCGCCGTCTACCTCTCGCACTTCTTCGTGGTCTTCGTCCTGCTCGCCGTGCTGTGGCGCCGCGCCCACCAACGCTTCCGCCAACTCCTGGCCTGCTACCTGACGTTGACGTTCGCCGGCTTCGCCACCTACCTGCTCTACCCGGCCGACCCGCCGTGGCTGGTCGCCCAGGAGGGCCACCTGCCCCACCTCACCCGGGTGGTGTGGGAGGTCATCTCCGTCAGCGGGCTGCCGCAGGCCGACTCCCTGCTGGAGAACGGCAGCCAGTTCGCCAACGACGTCGCCGCGATGCCCTCGCTGCACTCCGCCTACCCGGCGATGCTGCTGTTCTTCTTCTGGCCGACCGCGAGCCGCCGGCTGCGGGCACTGCTGGTCGCCTACCCCCTCGCGATGACCTTCACCCTGGTGTACGGCGCCGAGCACTTCGTCGTGGACGTCTTCGTCGGCTGGGCGTACGCGGCCGTGGTCGTGTTCGGCCTGCGGCGGCTGAGCCGGCTGCGCGGCACCCGCCGCACGCGACGGCAGGCCGCGACGGCAGACTTGGCCGGGTGAAACCGACTCCCGAGCAGTTGCGGGCCGCCCAGGACACCACCATCGCGGACGTCACCGGCCCGAACCTGAAGGTCCTCTTCTGCGGCATCAACCCGGGCCTGTGGTCCGGCGCCACCGGCCACCACTTCGCCCGCCCCGGCAACCGCTTCTGGCCCGCCCTGCACCGCTCCGGCTTCACCCCGCGCCTCCTCCGCCCGGAGGAGCAGGGCGAGCTGCCCGCCCTGGGCCTGGGCATCACCAACGTCGCCCCGCGCACCACCGCCAAGGCGGACGAGCTCACCGCCGAGGAACTGCGCGAGGGCGGCGCCGCGCTCACCGCGCGGGTGCTGCGGCTGCGCCCGCGCGTCCTGGCCGTGCTCGGCATCGGCGCCTACCGGACGGCCTTCGGCCGGCGGAAGGCCGCGATCGGGCGCCAGCCGGAGGGCATCGGCGACACCGAGGTGTGGGTGCTGCCCAATCCGAGCGGGCTCAACGCCCACTACACGCTGGACGCGCTGGCCGAGGAGTTCCGCGTCCTGCGGGAGGCGGTGGACGCTCACGAGGGCAGTACGGCCAGCTCCAGCGCCGCCAGCCGCACCGGGTCGGCGACCACCTCGTAGCCGGCCACCCGGCCGTCCGCGACCGCCATCCGCAGCACCAGGCGCAGCCGCCCGTCCGGGGCGATCAGCAGCCCGGGCAGGCCGTCCACCAGCGCCAACGCGCCGTACCGGGCCCGGCGGCCGAAAACCGTCGTCTCCTGCGCGACGGTCCGCGCGCCGCGCACCACCAGGGCCCGGCCGGGCGCCAGGACGGCCGGGTCGGCCCGGCGCACCACGTCCGGCGCCAGGACGGCCAGCAGCTCGGTGAGATCCCCGCCCCGGGCGGCCGCGAGGAACGCCTCCACCACCCGCCGATGCCCGGCCAACGGCTCGGGCGGCAGGGCGGCGGTCCCCCGCACCCGCTGCCGGGCGCGGCTGGCCAGCTTCTTGGCGGCCACCGGGGTGCGGTCGACGATCGGCGCGATCTGCTCGAAGGGCACCGCGAAGCCGTCGTGCAGCACGAAGGCGACCCGCTCGGCCGGGCCTAGCCGATCCAGCACCACCAGCAGCGCCCGGCCGACCGACTCGACCAGCAGCGCCTCCCGCTCGGGGTCGTCCCCCTCCCCGGTGGGCAGGGGCTCGTCGGTGGGCTCCTCCCGGCGGGCGGCGCGGGCGCGCAGCACGTCCAGGCAGATCCGGGAGACGACCGTGGTCAGCCACCCGGGCAGGTTCTCGATCTCCACCCGGTCCGCCCGGTCCGTCCGCACCAGCCGCAGCCACGCCTCCTGCACGGCGTCCTCGGCCTCGCCGGTGGAGCCGAGCATGCGCTGGGCGATCGCCCGCAGCCTCCGCGCTCGGCCTCGAACCGCGCCGCCGTCGCCTCCCCGGCGCCTGCCGGAAATCCGTCCGCGTTCATCGGTCACCTCTCCTCGGGCCCATCCGTCACCTCCATGACGTTCCGCCCTACCCCGAGGTGACCCATGACGACCACCCTGCTCCACCTGGACTCCAGCATCAGCCCGGACGGCTCGGTCAGCCGCGCCCTGACCGCCCGATTCGCCTCCGCCTGGCGCGCCCGGCACGGCGCCGCCCTGCGCCACCGGTACCTCGACCTGGCCGCCGAGCCGGTGCCCGCGGTGGGCGCCGCCTTCGACGCGCTCGGCCGTCGCACCGAGCGCAAGGGGGTGCTCCCGCTGGAGGAGATCGCCTCGCTGGCGCGGACCCCGGAGGAGGAGCGGGAGTGGGCCCTCAGCAGCCCGATGATCGCCCAACTGCTGGCCGCCGACGTCCTGTTGATCGGCGCCCCGATGTACAACCTCACCGTCCCGACGGGCCTGAAGGCGTGGATCGACCGGATCACCTTCCCCGGGGTCTACCAGGACGCGGCCACGAACGAGGCCCTGCTGCGGGACACCCGGGTGGTGCTGGTCGCGGTACGCGGCGGCGGGTACGGGCCCGGCTCCCCGCGCGAGCACTGGGACTTCCAGGTCCCGTACCTGCGGGCGTACTTCGAGCGCTCCGGCGTCACGGCGGAGAACCTGCACGTGGTCACCGCCGAGCTCACCCGGGCCGAGGACATCCCGGCGCTGAACCACCTGCGGCCGCTCGCCATCGAGTCCCTGGCCGCCGCCGAGGCCACCCTCGACGCCCTGGCGGCCACCCTCTGACGCGGCACCAGTGCGAAAGACACGGCACTAGAGCGGGGTGACGGCCTTCAGAACCAACAGCAGCGCCACGGCGGCGTTGAGCGCGCACAGCGCCGACGCCGCCGTACCGGCCGCCGCGACCATCGCCGCCAGGCCCGCCGGGGTCTTGGCCGGCGGCCAGTTGCGGGAGGTCGGCACCGGGCCGAGCAGGGCGGCGACCCGGCGCGGCACCGGCCCGGGGGCCGGGGTCGGCGCGGCGAAGGCCGCGAAGCCGGGCGCCGGGGCCGCGTGCGAGACCAGGGCCGCCCGGGCCACGGCCCGCGCGGTGAGCCGGCGGTCCCCCACCGTCTGGGCGGACTCCTCGTCCGCCCACCGCTCCGCGCTGTACGCCACCGCGTACTGCAGCGGCCGCAGGAACGGGTTGACGCAGGCGGCGAGTTGGGTGGTCAGCAGGTACCGGTGGTGGCGGTGGCGCAGGTGCGCCCGCTCGTGCGCGAGCAGCGCCTCCCGCTCGTCCTCGGCGAGCCCGTCCAGCATCCCGGTGGAGACCACCACCCGCCCCGGCGAGCCCGGCAGGGCGTACGCGTAGGGGTTGCTGTCGGGCAGCACCGCGAGGTCCCCGGCCTCCGCCGGCCCGTCCGGCAGCCCGGCCAGCGCCCGCCGGGCCCGGGAGCGCACCCGCAGGTGCCGCACGACCGTACGGGCGCTGGTGAAGCCCACCAGGACCAGCATCCACATCGCGGCCGTGCCGACCGTCTCGTGGTACGGCAGCGCGGCCCGCACCTCCGGGTCGGACCAGCTGTCCGGCAGCGGGTTGCCGGGGATCTGGGCGGTGCCCACCACGCCGATCAGCCCGAGGCAGAGCACGCTGCACACCGCCATCACCGCGCTGATCACCGTCAGCAGCCGGGCCGCGCCGCGCGGGTGCAGGTGCTGCTCGGTCAGCCGCGCGATCGGCACGGCCGTCAGCGGCAGAACGAGCGGGAGGAAGACGAAGAAGCCCACGGGTGTCAGCTCTCGCTGTCGGACGCCGCCGGCTCGGCGGACGCGGCGTCGAGCAGCGCGCGCAGCAGGTCCTCGTCGTGCGGGAGCAGCGCGGTGACGAAGCTGGCCAGGACGGCGTCCCGGTCCGCCTCGCCGTCGAGCATCCGGCGCATCCGCAGCGCGGCCAGCCCGGCGGCGTCGGAGGACGCCTGCCAGAGGTAGGAGCGGCCGGAGCGGCTGCGGGAGACGGCGTTCTTGGCGTGGAGGCGGGAGAGGATGGTCATCACCGTGGTGTAGGCGAGATCGCCCTCCAGCCGCTCCTGGACCCACCCCGCGGTGGCCGGGCCCGGCGCCTGCTGGAGCACCGCCAGGACCTGCGCCTCCAGCTCGCCCTGGCCGCGCCGACGTGCGGGCGCGTCCCCTGCCGCCGGGGCGTGCCTCTCGTCTGCCATGACGGCCCACTCCCTCCGGATGCCGCCCCGGACCGACCGGGCGCGTGTTCATCCTAACGAGCGCGGGGCCGTCATGACCCTGCCGCACCCGGACTCAAGCCTTGGAGCGCTGGGTGACGGCGATGCACACCAGCACCACCACCGCCGTCACCGGCGCCGCCGCGGGCAGCGTCTCGCCCAGCAGCAGCACCGACCAGACCAGCGTCAACAGCGGCTGTGCGAGCTGGAGTTGGCTCGCCCTCGGCACCCCGATCGCGGCCATCCCCCGGTACCAGAGCACGAAGCCGCCGAACTGCGAGACCGCCGCCACGTACGCCAGCCCGGCCAGCGCCTTCACCCCGAGGTGCACCGGCTCCGCGGCCAGCCCCAGCGCCGCGACCGGCACCGTCACCGGCAGCGCGGCCACCGCCGCCCAGGCGATCACCTGCGCCCCCGGCAGGTCCCGCGACAGCCGCCCGCCCTCCGCGTACCCGGCGGCGCAGACCAGCAGCCCGACGAACAGGTAGAGGTCCGCGAGGCTCGGGCGGCCGTGGCTCTGGAGCAGCGTGAAGAGCAGCACCGCCCCCGCCCCGGCCAGCGCCGCCGCCCAGAAGGCCCGGGAGGGCCTGCGGCCCGTGCGCAGCGCCGCCACCACCGCCGTGGCCAGGGGCAGGACGCCGATCACCACCGCCGAGTGGGCCGTCGAGGAGGTGCGCAGGGCGAGGGTGGTCAGCAGCGGGAAGCCCAGCACGCAGCCGGCCGAGACCACCAGCAGGCCCGCGCGGTGGCGCCGCTGCGGCAGCGGGGCGCGGACGGCCGCCAGGTAGAGCGCGCCGAGCAGGCCCGCCAGGGCGCCGCGCAGCCCGGTGGACGTCCAGGGGCCGAAGCCGGTCAGGGACCAGGCGGTGGCGGGGAAGCTGAGCGAGAAGCAGGCCACGCCGAGGGCCGCGAGGGCGGTGCCGGCGGCGCTGTGCGAGAGGGTGCGGGAGACCTTGCGGGGCCGCGGTGCTATCGCCGCGGGCCGGGTAGCGCTATCTTGTGCCGTCATGAACGAGCGTAGCAGTGTGGCCGAACTCGCCGACAGGCTGCGCCGGGAGGTGGAGCGCTATCCCGAGGGACGCAAGCTGCCCTCGAGCCGGGCGCTGGTCGAGCGCCACCAGGTCAGCCCGGTGACCGTCTCCCGGGCGATGGCCGTGCTGGTCGCCGAGGGACTCGTCGTCTCCCGCCCCGGCGCCGGGGTGTTCCGGGCGGCGCCCTTCGCGGGCGGCTCCGCCCGTACGCCCGCTCCCCCGGCCCGCAGCGGGGACCTCTCCTGGCAGGAGATCGCGCTCAGCGCCGACTCCGGCCCGCGCGACCTGTTCGCCGCCCCGGTGTTCGCCACCCTCCAGGTGCCGCCGCCGGACGTCGTCGACCTCAACAGCGGCTACCCGCACGCCTCCCTGCTGCCCGAACGCCTCCTCGCCGCCGCCCTCGCCCGCGCCGGCCGCCGCCCCGGCGCCTGGGACCGGCCGCCCACCGACGGCCTCACCGACCTGCGCGGCTGGTTCGCCCGCGACATCGGCGGGCACGGCGGGCCGATCGGCACCGGGGACGTCCTGATCACCTCCGGTGGGCAGAGCGGCCTCACCGTCGCCCTGCGCTCCCTCGCCGCGCCCGGCGCCGCCGTCCTCGTGGAGTCGCCGACGTACGCGGGCATCCTCGCCGTGATCCGGGCGGCCGGGCTGCGGCCCGTACCCGTGCCCGTCGACGCGGACGGGGTCCGCACCGACCTGCTCGCCGACGCCTTCGACGCCACCCGGGCGCGGGTCTTCGTCTGCCAGCCGCTCTTCCAGAACCCCACCGGCGCGGTGCTCTCCCCCGCCCGGCGGGCGGAGGTGCTCGGGATCGCCCGGGCGGCCGGGGCGTTCGTGATCGAGGACGACTTCGCCCGGCTGCTCATCCACGCGGACGCCCCCGCGCTGCCGCGCCCGCTCGCGGCGGAGGACCCGGACGGGGTCGTGGTGCACCTGCGCTCGCTCACCAAGGCCGCCTCCCCCAACCTGCGGGTGGGCGCCCTCACCGCGCGCGGCCCGGCCCTCGCCCGGCTGCGGGCGACGCAGGTGGTGGACAGCTTCTTCGTGCCCAGGCCCCTCCAGGAGGCGACGCTGGAACTCGTCGCCGACCCGGGCTGGGCCCGCCACCTGCGCACCCTCGGCGCGGAACTGCGCGACCGGCGCACCGCCGCCCTCGCGGCGCTGCGGCGCGAGCTGCCCGGGGTCACCGCCGCCCACAGCCCGGGCGGGTACCACCTGTGGCTGCGCCTCCCGGACGGCGTCGACGACGGCGCCCTCGCGGCGGCGGCCCTGCGCGCGGGCGTCCAGGTGTCCCCCGGCCGCCCGTACCACCCGGCCGAGCCCCCGGCGCCGCACCTGCGCCTCAGCTACGCGGCCGCCGAGAGCCCCGCCCAGGTGGCGGAGGGCGTCCACCGCCTCCGGCTCGCCCTCGACGCCGTCACAGGGCACATTTAGCGCCCGTACCCCGCCATGCGCTCCAGGCGGGCGATGCGCTCGTCCATCGGCGGGTGGGTGGAGAAGAGCCGGGCGCCGGCCTCGCCGGGGCGGAAGGGGCTGGCGATCATCATGTGGCTCGCCGTCTGCAGCTGGGGCTCGGGCGGCAGCGGGAGTTGGCGGGTGCCGGCGTCGAGCTTGCGCAGGGCGGCGGCGAGGGCGAGCGGGTCGCCGGTGATGCGGGCGCCGTCCGCGTCGGCCTGGTACTCGCGGGAGCGGCTGACGGCCATCTGGATGAGCCCGGCGGCGATCGGCCCGAGGATCATGATCGCGAGCATCCCGAACAGGCCGGGGCCGTCGTCGTCCTCGTCGCGGCCGAACGGGATCAGCCAGGCGAAGTTCACCAGGAACATCACCACGGAGGCGAGCGCCCCGGCGACGGAGGAGATCAGGATGTCCCGGTTGTAGACGTGGCTCAGCTCGTGCCCGAGCACGCCGCGCAGCTCGCGCTCGTCCAGGATCCGCAGGATGCCCTCGGTGCAGCAGACCGCCGCGTTGCGCGGGTTGCGGCCGGTGGCGAAGGCGTTGGGGGCCGGGGTCGGGGAGATGTAGAGCCGGGGCATGGGCTGGCGGGCCGAGGTGGAGAGCTCGCGCACGATCCGGTACAGCTGCGGCGCCTCGAACTCGCTCACGGGCCGGGCCCGCATGGCCCGCAGCGCGAGCTTGTCGCTGTTCCAGTACGCGTAGGCGTTGGTGCCGAGGGCGACCACCAGGGCGATCACCAAGCCGGTCCGGCCGAAGAAGCCGCCGATCACCAGGATCAGCGCGGAGAGGCCACCGATCAGTACGGCGGTCCTCAGTCCGTTGTGCCGGCTGTGCACGTCAGGCCCTCCAATGGTGCCGGTGGGGAAGCCCTTTCCGCCTCGTCCCTCATGCCCTGACAACGGGCGGGATCAGGGGCCTTGTTCCCTTGTGACCGACGCGACACCGGCACGGCACCTCCACCGGAGCCTCACCCGGCGGGCCGACGGAGGCTCAGAACAGCGAGCCCCCGGTCACCTGGAGGACCAGCTGCGGAGCCACCGACAGCACCACGGCGGCCGAGGCGGTGAGCCCCAGCGCGGCGGTCAGACCGACCGGCAGCCGGCGCTGCCCGTCCGCGCCCCCGACAGCCTCGCCGCTGTCCGCGCCCTCCGCCACCGGGGCGAACAGCCGGGCCGTCCAGAGGAGGTAGTAGTACAGCGCGACGACCACGTTGACGGCCATCACGACCGCCAGCCAGCCCAGTCCGGCGTCGACGGCGGCGCGGAAGACCACGACCTTGCCGAAGAGCCCGATCAGGCCCGGCGGCAGCCCGGCCAGGCAGAGCAGGAAGAACGCGAGCGCCAGCGCCGTCCAGCGGTTGCGGGCGAACAGGCCCCGGAAGTCGTCCACGCCGACCCCGGGCCGGCGGCCGACGGCCGCGACCACCCCGAAGGCGCCGAGGTTCACGACGCCGTAGATCAGCGCGTACGCGGCGGTGGCGCCGAGCGGGTCGGTGCCCGTGGGCGCGTAGCCGGCGGCGGCCAGCGGCACCAGCAGGTACCCGGCCTGGCCGACGGAGGACCAGGCGAGCAGCCGCACCGCGCTGTAGCGGGTGTCGAAGCGCTGGCGCAGCGCGCCGACGTTGCCGACGGTCATGGTGACCGCCGCGAGCACGGCCAGCGCCAGGCCCCAGGTGTGGGCGTACGGGCGGAAGGCGACGGTGGTGGCGAGCGCGAGGCCGGACAGGCCCGCCGCCTTGCCGACCACCGACAGGTACCCGGCCACCGGCAGCGGGGCGCCGGTGTAGGTGTCGGGCACCCAGAAGTGGAAGGGGACGGCGGCGACCTTGAAGGCGAAGCCGACCAGGGTCAGCACGGCGCCCGCCTCGGCCAGCGGCTTGAGCTGGGCGGGGGCGTGCTCCAGGCCCTGGGCGACGGCGCCCAGGTGCAGGCTGCCGCTCGCCGCGTAGACGAAGCCGATGCCGAGCAGCATCACGGCCGTCGCGGTGACCGAGGAGACGAAGAACTTGAGGGCGGCCTCCGCGCCCCGGCCGTCGCGGCGCAGCGCGACCAGCGCGAAGGCGGGCAGGGAGGCGACCTCCAGGGCGACCACCATGGTGGCGAGGTCCCGGGAGGCGGGCAGCAGGGCGGCGCCGGTGGCGCTGGAGAGCAGCAGGAACCAGTACTCGCCGCGCGGCAGCCCCGCGGCGGAGCCGCTGGTCGATGGAGTCTCGTCCACGGTGTGCATGGACAGCAGGGCCGCGATCAGCGCGCCGCCGAGGGCGAGCAGCTGGAACACCAGGGCGAAGTGGTCGGCGACGTAGGAGCAACCACCGTTGTCGGACCCCCCTGCTACGTTCTGCACGCAGAAGGTCGCTCGGGGTGACTTTCCGGTGAGGGGGAGGAGTGCGATGAGGGCGAGGGCGAGTCCGGCGGCGGTGAGGCGGCCGAGCCACTTCTTGTGCCGCTCGGGCAGGAAGAGGTCCGTGACCAGCACGGCGACGGCGGCCACGGCGGCGATCAGCGGCGGCGCGATCGCCACCCAGTCGACGGACTGGATCAGGCTGCCCGGATTGGCTACGGCGAGGGAGGTCACAGTGTGCTGCCCCGTGGAGTGAGGTCCGAGTGCGGCGGTCTGGGCTGCGAGCACGGTCAGCCACCCCCGAGGAGGTGCTTGACGGCGGGGTCGGAGAGTCCGAGCAGGAGGGCGGGCCAGAGGCCGGCGAGCAGGGTGAGCGCGGCCAGCGGCGTCCAGCTGACGGCCTCGTACGCGCGCAGGTCGGCCACCTCGGCCACGGGCGCGGGCTGCTTCGGGTCCCCCATGCAGACGCGCTTGACCATGATCAGCAGATAGGCGGCGGTGAGGAGGGTGCCGATACCGGCCAGGACCATGTACGTGACGAAGGCGGGGCGCGAGAGGCCGGCCGCCGGGTCGAACGCGCCGAGCATGGCGAGCAGCTCGCCCCAGAAGCCGGCCAGGCCGGGCAGGCCCAGGCTGGCCACGGCGGCGAAGGCGAGCAGGGCGCCGATCCTCGGTGCGCGGCCGTACAGCGCGGCCCCGGTCGCGCCGGAGAGGGTGTCGAGGTCCGCCGTGCCGTAGCGGTCCTTGAGCGCGCCGACGAGGAAGAACAGCAGACCGGTGATCAGACCGTGGGCGATGTTGGCGAACAGCGCGCCGTTGACGCCCACCGGGGTGAGGGAGGCGATGCCCAGCAGGACGAAGCCCATGTGGCCGACCGAGGAGTAGGCGATCAGGCGCTTGAGGTCGCCCTTGGCGCCGGGGCGCGCGAGTGCCAGGCAGGCCAGCGAACCGTAGACGATGCCGACCGCCGCGAAGGCCCCCAGGTAGGGGGCGAGCGTGGTGGCGCCGTCCGGCACGACCGGGAGGAGGACGCGCACGAGGCCGTACGTACCCATCTTGAGCATCACGCCGGCGAGCAGCACCGAGCCCACCGTCGGGGCGGCGGTGTGCGCGTCGGGGAGCCAGCTGTGCAGCGGCCAGGCGGGGGCCTTGACGGCGAGCCCGACCAGGATCGCCAGCGCGGCGATCACCTGGGTGGTGTGGCTCAGGCCGTTGCCGTGCGCGGCGGCCAGGGCCTGCATGTCGAAGGTGCCGGCCTTGCCGCCGATCAGCAGGAAGCCGAGCAGCATCACGGCCGAGCCGAGCAGCGTGTACAGGATGAAGCGGTTGGCGGCGGGCACCTTGGCGCCGCTACCCCAGCGGGCGATCAGGAAGTACATCGGGATCAGCACGATCTCGAAGGCCGCGAAGAAGAGCAGGAGGTCCAGCACCGCGAAGGTGGCGAGCATGCCGACCTCGAGGAGGAGGAACAGCCCGACGAACGCCTGGGCGGAGGGCCTTCCCTCGCCGTTCGGCAGCCGCTTCTCCGAGTAGAGCGCGCAGAGGAGGGTCAGCAGTGCGGTCAGCACGATCAGCGGCAGCGAGACGCCGTCCACGCCGAGGTGGAACCGCACGTGCAGGGCCGGGATCCAGGACACGTCGGTGGTGGCCTGCATCCGGGCCGGCTCGTCGTGGTCGAAGCCGGCGGCGAGGGCGAGGGCGAGCAGGAACACCGCGCCGGTGACGACGGTGTTCAGCCGCAGCGCCCGCCGGTCGGCCACGGCCCGGTCCGGCCCGAACACCGGGGCCAGGGTGAGCGCGGCGCCGAGCAGCGGCAGCACCAGGAGGGCGATGAGGACCGCGTTCATCGGGGGCTCCCAGTGAGGGGAGGGAAGGGGAGGGGGAGATAGCGCACCGGTTACACCGCCACCAGGACGGCCAGCAGGACGACGCCGGCGAGCAGGGCGCTGAGGTAGGTCTGCGCGTTGCCGGTCTGCGCGAGCCGGACGGCCCGGCCGAGCAGGTTGGCGCCGATCCCGCTGCCCTGCACGTAGCCCTCGACGACCTCGCGGTCCAGGAAGCGGACCAGCCCGGCCGCCGCGAGGACGGGGCGCACGAACAGCGCGTGGTAGAGCCGGTCGACGCCGAAGCCGTGCCGGGCGGGGCCGAACAGCGGGCCCAGCAGGGTGCGCCCGGGGTCGGCGACGATCACCTCGGCGGCCGGGGCCGTGCCCTGCTCGGGCACCCGCCCGACGGCGGCCGGTCGGCCGGTGCCCAGCCGGGCGGTGGCCGCGCGCCAGGCGCCGTACGCGGCGAGGGCACCGACCAGGGCGAGCCCGGTGCCGGTGACCCCGGTGACGCCGGTGGGCCGAAGCGAGCCGCCGTCCAGCAGCGAGGGCAGCCAGTCCCAGGCGCCGCCGATCATGCCGAAGGCGACGGTGGGCACGGCCAGCACCCACAGCGGCCAGCGCATGGCGTGCGGCTCGGCGGTGGCCGGATCGGCCTCGTCCGGCTCGGGCGAGTACGGCGCGCCGGCCTCGTGGTCCGCCGCGACGACGGGCGCTGCCGGGAGGGCCGCACTCGGGCTGTGGAAGGCCAGCAGGAACAGCCGGGCCGCGTACGCGGCGGTGAGCAGGGCGGTGAGGGCGGCCGAGATCAGCACGATCCACCCGGCGGCGTGCGGCACGGCCGAGGCCGGGCCGACACCGTTGGTCAGCGCGTCGCCGTGGGCGGCGTGCTCGGCGGCGGTCAGCACCGCCTCCTTGCTGAAGAAGCCGGACAGCGGCGGCAGCCCGGCCAGGGCCGCCAGGGCGACGCCCATCAGCAGGTGGGCGTCCGGCACCCGCTTGCGCAGGCCCGGGATGCGGGACATCGCGGAGAGCGAGTTGGTGTGCGCGGCGTGGATCACCACACCGGCGGCCAGGAACAGCAGCGCCTTGAAGGCGCCGTGGCTGACGAGGTGGAAGACGGCGGCCTCGCGGTCCCCGGCGGCCAGCGCCCCGGCCATGTAGCCGAGCTGGCCGACGGTGGAGTAGGCGAGCACCCGCTTGAGGTCGTCCTGGGCGAGCGCGCACAGCGCCGAGCCGATCATCGTCACGGCAGCCATCACGGCGAGCACGACCAGCGCCGCGCCCGACTGGAGGAACACCGGCATCAGCCGGGCGACCAGGTAGATGCCGGCCGCGACCATGGTGGCGGCGTGGATCAGCGCGGAGACCGGCGTCGGGCCGGCCATCGCGTCGGGGAGCCAGGTGTGCAGCGGGAACTGCGCGCTCTTTCCGGCGACCCCGGCGAGCAGCAGCAGCGCGGTGAGCGTCGGGTGGCCGAGCCGCCCCTCGCCCGCGGCGGCCAGCACCTCGGAGATCCGGAAGCTCCCGGCGTCGGATGCGAGCAGGAAGATCCCGAACAGGAACGGCACGTCGCCGAGCTTGGTGACCAGGAACGCCTTGAGCGAGGCCGAGCGGGCGTCGGCGCCCTCCCAGTGGTGGCCGATCAGGAAGTACGAGCAGACGCCCATGACCTCCCAGCCGACCAGCAGCACGATCAGGTCGCCCGAGTAGACCACCAGGAACATGGCGGCGGTGAAGAGCGAGACCAGCGCCGCGTACGAGGGGTAGCGCGGGTCCTTCTTCAGGTAGGCGGTCGAGTAGACCTGCACACAGGTGGCGACCAGGCCGACCAGCACCGAGATCAGCGAGGTGAAGCCGTCCAGGTGGAGGGCGAGCGAGATGTCCGGTCCGCCGGTCGGGGTGAGCCGGGTGGCGGCGTCCAGTGTCTGGCCGGAGCCGAGCTGCAGGGCGACGACCAGCGCGAGCACGGCCGAGACGGCGACGGGCACGACGGCCAGCGGCCGGGCCAGTCCGGGCGCCTTGCGGCCGACGGCCAGCGTGGCGGCGGCGCCCAGCGCGGGCAGCGCGGGGACGAGGGCGGGCAGGGCGAGGTTCATGCGGTGGCCTGGCCCTTCAGCGCCTCGGCTCCGGCCGGCGCGGGGCCGACGGGCGTCGGCTCCTCGACGGGCAGCGCCTCGGCCGGGTCGCCGAGCGCGGTGGCCCGGTCGATGTCCGCGGTGCCCCGGGCCCGGAAGAGCAGCAGGACGATGGCGAGCCCCAGCCCGATCTCGGCGGCGGCGACGGTGATGGTGAACAGGGTGAGCGCCTGCCCGGCGTGCAGCGAGTCGCGCAACCAGGCGTCGAAGGCGACCAGGTTGAGGTTGACGGCGTTGAGCATCAGCTCGACGGACATCAGCACCAGGACGGCGTTGCGCCGGGCGAGCACGCCGTACACGCCGACGCTGAACAGCAGCGCGGAGAGGACGGCGGGGTAGGCGAGGTGCATCAGCTCTCCTCCGTCGCGGGCGTCACGGGCGTCACGGCTGCCGAGGGCGTCACCGGCGCCGAGGGCTCGGCCGGCTTCGGAGCGGTCGCGGCGACCGTCCCGTTGGAGCCCACCGGACGCCCGGCGCGCAACCTGGCCGCCCGGGGCGGCGGCACCCGCGCACCGGCCCCGCGCGACAGCACGATCGCGCCGACCAGCGCGGCCAGCAGCAGCACGGACAGCGCCTCGAAGGGCAGCACCCAGTGCCGGAACAGGCTGGCCCCGGTGACGGAGGCCGAGCCGCCGCCCGCGCCGAGGTCGATCCAGGACGTGCGGAAGGCGTCGACGACCAGCGTCACCAGCGTCCCGGCCGAGGCCAGCGCCACGACCAGGGCCACCCAGCGGTTCCCGGAGTCGGCGTCCGGCGAGCGCCCGATCGGCGCCTTGGTGAGCATCAGCCCGAACAGCACCAGCACGACCACCGAGCCGAGGTAGATCAGCACCTGCACCCAGGCGATGAACTCGGCCGTCAGCAGCAGGAACTCCACCGCCAACCCGCCGAGCGCGGCGACCAGCCACAGCGCGGCGTGCACCAGCTGCTTGGTGGTCACGGAGACCACGGCCGAGCCGACCACGGCGATGCCGACCAGCAGGAAGACGATCTCCTGCCCGGTCGGGGACAGGAACGAACGGGCGGCCGGCTCCAGCGAGCCGGTCGCCGCGAGAAGCGTGGCGGCGGTACTCATGCCTCGTCACCCGCCTCGTCCGTGGCGGCGGCCGCGGCCGCCAGCTTGTCCGCCGCCTTGCGGGCGGTGGCGATCTCCTTGGGCTCCTCGGCCGCCGGGTCCAGCGCCGGCGGCGCCGGGACGGTCCACATCCACTCGCGGAGCCTGTCCCGTTCGTGGGTCAGCTCCAGGATGTCCGTCTCCGCGTACTCGAACTCCGGCGACCAGAACAGCGCGTCGAAGGGGCACACCTCGATGCAGATCCCGCAGTACATGCAGAGCGAGAAGTCGATGGCGAACCGGTCGAGCACGTTGCGGGTACGGGCCCGGGCGTTCGGCTCGGCGGCCGGCAGCGTCTCCTTGTGGGAGTCGATGTAGATGCACCAGTCCGGGCACTCGCGCGCGCAGAGCATGCAGACCGTGCAGTTCTCCTCCAGCAGCGCGATGACGCCGCGCGAACGCGGCGGCAGCACCGGCTGCACGTCGGGGTACTGCGCGGTGACGCTCTTCTTCGTCATCGTCCGCAGCGTCACGGCCAGGCCCTTGGCGAGGCCGACACCGGGGAAACTCATGCGATCGCCACCTTGATGATGCCGGTGAGGGCCAGCTGGACGAGGGCGAGCGGGACGAGCACGGCCCACGCGAAGCGCATCAGCTGGTCCTCGCGCAGACGCGGGTAGGTGACCCGCAGCCAGATGACCACGAAGGCCAGCGCGAAGGTCTTGAGGAGCATCCAGAGCCAGCCGAGCTGGTCGGCCATCGGCCCGTGCCAGCCGCCCAGGAACAGCACCGCCGTCAGGGCCGAGACGACCAGGATGCCGACGTACTCGGACAGCAGGAACAGTGCGAAGCGCAGCCCGGTGTACTCGGTGTACGCGCCGAAGATGATCTCCGAGTCGGCGATCGGCATGTCGAACGGCGGGCGCTGCAGCTCGGCCAGGCCGGCCGTGAAGAACACGAACGCGCCGATGACCTGCCAGGGCAGCCAGTACCACTGCCAGGAGTCCACGATCCCGGGCAGCGAGAGCGTGCCGGCCGCCATCGCCACCGAGGCCGCCGCGAGCACCATCGGCAGCTCGTACGACATCAGCTGCGCGGCCGTGCGCAGGCCCCCGAGCAGCGAGAACTTGTTCGCCGAGGCCCAGCCGGCCATCAGCTTGCCGATCACGCCGACGCCCATCACGGCCAGGACGAAGAACAGCCCGGCGTCGATCGCCTGCCCGACGAAGCCGTTCGGGCCGACCGGGATCGCCAGCAGCACGAACAGGTACGGCAGCAGCGAGACGGCGGGCGCCAGCTGGAAGATCCGGCGGTCCGCCCCGGAGGGGACGATGTCCTCCTTCTGCGCGAACTTCACGCCGTCGGCGACGAGCTGCGCCCAGCCGTGGAAGCCACCGGCGTACATCGGGCCGAGCCGGCCCTGCATGTGCGCCATGACCTTGTGCTCGGTCTGGCCGATGACCAGCGGGAACACCAGGAAGACGACGAGGGTGGCGACGCAGCGCAGCAGGGTGTCGAGCAGGTTCACGCGCCGTCTCCGTCCTGGTCGGTCTTCTCGCCCGGCTTCTCCTCGCCCGGCGTCCTCTCGCCCGGTTCCTCGCCCGGTCCCTCACCCGCGGGCTTCTCCTCGTGCGCGGGCACCGCGTGGTGCCAGGGCGCGTCGGAGGACCGGGTCCGCGGCGGGGCCTGCCGCTCGGGCTGCTCGCCCTCGGGAGCCGCCGGCCGGCTGACCGACCCGTCCGAGACGGACCGCGTCCGCCGGGGCCGGTCGGCCCGTACGGGCGGTGCGCTCTCCGTCGCGTCCGTCGCGTCCGTCGTCTCCGCGGCCTGGCTCGCCGACCCCTCCGACACCGACCGCGTCCGCCGGGGCCGGTCCGCCCGCACCTCGGGAGCGCCCTCGGCACCGGCGGCCGCAGCCGCCGCCCGGGGCGTGCGCGCCGCCGCGCCCGCTGCCCGCGCGCCGCGCGCGGGCCGCTCGGCGACGGGCGGCAGGGTGCCCTTGAGCGGCCCCCACTCGTTCGGGTCCGGCACACCGGGCGGCTGCATCTTGCGCCGCGCCGGCCCGCCGCCGTGGTCGGACTCGCCCGGCTCCTTGGCCCCCGGCCAGTCCTTGGCGACGCGGGCCGCGAGCACGAACTCCTTGCGCAGCGGGTGCCCCTCGAAGCCGTCCGGCAGCAGCAGGGTGGCCAGGTACGGATGCCCGGGGAAGTCGATGCCGAACATCTCGTGCGTCTCGCGCTCGTGCCAGGCCGCGCCCGCGTACACGCCGACGGCGGTCGGCAGCGCGGAAGCCTCCCGGGGCACCCGGGTGCGCAGCGCGAGGTGCCGGACGCCCGGCGCCTCGACGGCGGCCAGGTGGGCGACGACGGAGAATCCCTCGGCCAGTTCGTCGACGGCGCTCAGCCAGTCGAAGAAGGCCAGGCCCAGCGCGTCCCTGGCGCTGGTGAGCGCCTCGATCCAGTGCTCGGCCGGCACGTCGACGGTGACCAGCCCGTACGCCTCGGCGCCGGTCGCCCATTCGCCGACCGACGCCGCGTACTGCTCCGCCGTGCTCACGACACTCCTCCATCGGCAGTGGGTCCCTCGGCCGTGGGCCCCGCGACCAGCGGTCGGCGCAGCGCCGACGCGGGAGCGGTGTAGCGGCCGGGCAGGGACTCGGCGGCGATCTTCTCCTGCAGCTTGAGGATGCCCTGGAGCAGCGCCTCCGGCCGGGGCGGGCAGCCGGGCACGTACACGTCGACCGGGATGATCTGGTCGACGCCCTTGGTCACCGAGTAGGAGTCCCAGTACGGGCCGCCGGAGTTGGAGCAGGCGCCGAAGGAGATGACGTACTTCGGCTCGGGCATCTGCTCGTAGAGGCGCTTGACGGCGGGCGCCATCTTGTCGGTGACGGTGCCGGAGACGATCATCAGGTCCGCCTGCCGCGGGCCGGGCGCGAACGGGATGACACCCATCCGGATGAAGTCGTGCTTGGCCATGGACGCCGCGATGAACTCGATCGCGCAGCAGGCCAGGCCGAAGTTGAAGCACCAGAGGCTGTAGCGGCGGCCCCAGTTGAGCACCACCTTGACCGGGTCCGGCGCGAGCCGGGCCAGCGGGCCGAGCGAGCGCCGCTCGACGGCCCCGGGGCCGGGCTGCGACGGGTCGGGCAGGCCCAGCGGCACAGAACCGCCCTGGGTGCCGTGCCCGTGGTCGTGCTGGTGCCCGTGCTGATCGGAGCGGGTCACGTCCATTCCAGAACGCCCTTCTTCCAGGCGTAGAGCAGGCCGACCGCGAGGAAGCCGATGAAGAGGAACATCTCGACCAGCGTCCCGGCGCCGTACCCGGCCGCGGCGAAGACCGTGGCCCACGGGAACAGGTAGATCGCGTCGACCGCGAAGATCACGTACAGGAACGCGTACACGTAGTAGCGGATCTGGGTGTGTGCCCAGTCCTCCCCCACCGGGTCCACGCCGCACTCGTAGGCGAGCAGCTTCTCGGGCGAGTACACGACCGGCCGCAGCAGGCGGTTGGCGGTGAACGCCACGGCGACGAACAGCACCCCGACGACGGCCAGCAGGCCCGTCGCGGCGTACGCGTCGAAGTAGCCGCTGCCGACCGCGGGGTCCGCCGCGGCGGCAGCCGCGTGCTGCCCCTCCATGCCCTCGCCCTCCACCTCGGCCGCAGACCCGCCCTCGGGCGGCTCCTGCGGCGCTTGCTCGCACCGTTGTGACCACGGCCAATGCGTGAGTCTAAGGGGACGGCTCGGATCCACCCGAACCCTGCCCGCTCCGCAAGACGCCCGGTGGACACCCCGGCTGCCCGAAACGCGGGGTGGGGATAACCCCCGCCCGGGAAGATGTATCACCCCCATGGCACTCCCCACCCCCGGTTCGGGAAGCTTGGTCGGAAAGCTGACAAGCCCCGGCCCGTACGCCGGCCCGACAGTGAGGGACGGTGGACCCGCTATGGAGTCCGTGCACCGCCGCGCCGTGAACGCCATCAAGGAGCAGGACGCCCGCATGGAGCGCCCACCCCTGTACGGATCGCGGATGTGGCGCCAGGCCGGCTACCTGCTCTCCAACCTGCCCCTGGGCGTCGCCGGCTTCGTCGTGACCGTCACCCTGCTCTCCGTCGGCCTGGGCACGGCCGTCACGGTCGTGGGCCTGCCGCTGCTGGGCGCGGGCCTGTCCAGCTCGCGGTCGATGGGCCGGCTGGGCCGCCTGCGGGCGCGGAACGCGTACGGCTCGGCGATCGAGGAGCCGGAGCCGGTGAAGCCGCGCCGCCCGGGGGTGGTCGGCTACACCACCGCCCACCTCACCGACCTGCTGAGCTGGCGCTCGGTGCTCTACAACGTGCTGATGCTGCCCTGGGGCATCATCAGCTTCGTCCTGACCCTGGTCTCCACGATCGCGCTCTGGCCGCTGCTGCCCTGGGTGGTGCGCGCCCTGGCGGCGGTGGACCGCATCCTGATCGAGTCGCTGCTGTTCCCGGGCGCGCTGGCCGAGCGGGTGCGCGAGCTGGAGGACGACCGGGGCATCGTGGTCGACAGCGCCGCCGCCGACCTGCGCCGCATCGAGCGGGACCTGCACGACGGCGCCCAGGCCCGGCTGGTCGCGCTGGCCATGGACCTCGGCATGGCCAAGGAGCGGCTGCGCGAGGTGGACGGCCCCGAGGACGTGGCCGCCGCGACCCGCATGGTCGACAACGCGCACGGCGAGGTGAAGCTCGCCCTCCAGGAGCTGCGCGACCTCGCCCGCGGCATCCACCCGGCGGTGCTCACCGACCGGGGCCTGGACGCGGCCCTGTCTGCGGTCGCGGCCCGCTGCACCGTGCCCGGCGGGGTCAGGGTGAGCGTCGACCTGCCCGCCCGGGACGGCGAGCCCGAGCGGCCGGACTCCGCCGTCGAGGGCATCGCCTACTTCACCGTCAGTGAGCTGCTCACCAACGTCTCCAAGCACTCCGGCGCCCGCACCGCCACGGTGGAGCTGTGGCGCTCGGACGACCAGCTGATGGTGCTGGTCCAGGACGACGGCCGGGGCGGGGCGGCCCCCTACCCGGGCAGCGGCCTGGCGGGCCTGGCCGAGCGGGTCCGCGCCGTGGACGGGGTGTTCGTGGTGGACAGCCCCGAGGGAGGCCCGACCACCGTCACCGTCGAGCTGCCCTGGCGCACCCGCACCGCGAAGCGCTGAGGCGCTCGCAGAGAGGGAACCGGTACGGCGGCGGCCCCGCGCGACCCTTGCACGGTGATGCGGGGCGGCCGCCGTACCGGCGTCAGGGGGTTTCCAGCGTGCCGAGGGTGACGTCGGCGGTCTGGTCCTTGCCGTCCCGGGTGTAGGTCACGGTGACCTTGCTGCCCGGGGTGAGCGAGGCGAGCGCGGTGGTGAGCGCGTTCAGCGAGTCGACCGGGGTGTCCCCGATCTTGGTGATCACGTCCCCGGCCTGGAGCCCGGCCCCGGCGGCGGCCCCGCCCTGGGTGACGGAGACGATGACCGCGCCGGCCGGCTGGAACTGCTGGTTGAAGCTGCTGCGGGCGACGATCCCGAGCGCGGCCCGGCCGGTGTTGGTGACCTTGCCCTGCTTGATCAGCTGGTCGGCGATGCTCGTGATGGTGGACGCCGGGATCGCGAAGCCGATGCCGGGGGCCGCCCCGCCGTTGGTCTGCGGCTCGGTGGCGGCGAGGGTGTTGATGCCGATGACCTGGCTGTCCAGGTTGACGAGCGCGCCGCCGCTGTTGCCCGGGTTGATCGCGGCGGAGGTCTGCACCATGTTGCCGATGGTCGCACCCGGCGAGCCGCCGCCCCGGGGCTCGGAGACCGTCCGGCCGGTGGCCGAGACGATGCCCTGGGTGACGGAGCTGGAGAGCCCCAGCGGGCTGCCCATGGCGAGGGTGATCTGGCCGAGCTGGACCTTGCCGGAGTCGGCGAAGGCGGCGGGCTTGAGGCCGCCGGGCGGGCTGCTGAGCCTGATCACCGCGAGGTCGGAGTCGGGGTAGCTGGCGACGAGGGTGGCGTCGAGGGTCTTGCTGCTGTTGGCCAGGGTGACGGTGAAGGCGGTCGCGGTGCCGACCACGTGGGCGTTGGTGACGATGTCGCCCTTGTCGTCGTAGACGATCCCGGAGCCGAGGCTGTCGCCGGTGGTGATCTGCACCACGGAGGGCAGCACGTCCGCGATCACCCGCTGGTACGCGTCCTGCAGCTGGTTGGCGCCGCCGGGCTGGGCCCCGGGGGCCGAGGAGGGCTGCTTGCTGGAGGCCCCCGCGGAAGGCGAGGACGGCGAGCCCGAGGAGCCGGAGGAGCCCGAGGAGGAACTGCTGCACCCGGCCAGCGCCAGCACGGCCGCCAGCGCCACCGCGCCCGAGGCGGTCGCCCGGCCTCGGACGACCCCGTGCGAAGCCTTGGGACCGGTCGGCCGGGGGCCGCCGGGAAGAGGGCGGGCGTGTTCCTTCTTGCGGCTCACCTGACGGCCTCCGAATCGTCGCCGAACCTGCGGACACGGAAATCCTTGCCAGCATTCCACCCCTTTGTCCGTATTTGCGGCCCGACTCGCCCGGGCGGGTGGTTTCGGAAAGAGAGGGCCTAGGATCGGGCCATGACTTGGCTGATCACTGGCGGTGCCGGATACATCGGCGGGCACGTGGTCCGCCAGCTGCTCGACGCGGGCGAGAAGGTCGCCGTCCTGGACGACCTCAGCACCGGCGACCCGAGCCGGCTGCCCGCCGAGGTCGCGCTGGTCAAGGGCTCCACGCTGGACGGCGCCGCCGTGCGCGCCGCGATCCGCGAGCACGGGGTGGACGGCGTCCTGCACTTCGCCGCCAAGAAGCAGGTCGGCGAGTCCGTCGAGCGGCCGTTCCTCTACTACCGCGAGAACATGCTCGGCCTGCAGACCGTGCTGGAGGCGTGCGCGGCCGAGGGCGTGCGGCGCTTCCTCTTCTCCTCCTCCGCCTCCGTCTACGGCATGCCGGACGTCGACCTCGTCACCGAGCGGACCCCGTGCGCGCCGATGAACCCGTACGGCGAGACCAAGCTCGCCGGGGAGTGGCTGGTCCGGTCCGCCGGGCGGGCACACGGCATCAACACCGCCTCGCTGCGCTACTTCAACGTCGCCGGGGCCGGGGCGCCCGAGCTGGCGGACACCGGGGTGTTCAACCTCGTCCCGATGGTCTTCGAGTGCCTCACCACCGGCCGCGCCCCGCAGGTCTTCGGCGCCGACTACCCGACCCCGGACGGCACCTGCGTGCGCGACTACATCCACGTCTCCGACGTGGCCTCCGCCCATGTCGCGGCCGCCCGCAGGCTCGCCGAGGGCCGGCCCGGGGAGACCGCGCTGACGCTCAACATCGGCCGGGGCGAGGGCGTCAGCGTCCGCGAGATGCTCGCCCTGATCGGCGAGGTCACCGGGCGCGACACCACCCCCGTGATCGCCCCGCGCCGTCCCGGCGACCCGGCCCGGGTGGTGGCCTCGGCCGAGGCGATCCGCCGCGAGCTGGGCTGGCGGGCCCGGTACGACGTGACCGACATGGTCGCCTCCGCCTGGGAGGGCTGGTGCCACCACCACCCGGAGGCGCTCGGCGCGTGAGCGCCCGGGGCGTGCCTCTCGGATCACGCCGGGCGGCCGCCGCCGGGCGTGATCCGAAGGACACGCCCTACCGGACGGGCACCGCCGTGCCGTAGTAGGCGTCCAGCGCGTACACGCAGCGGTCCTTGGAGCCGACGAAGACCCGCCCGCCGACCGCCACCGGGGAGCCCGTCAGCTCGCCCTTGGTGCCCAGCTCCCAGCGCAGCTGACCGCTCGCCAGGTCCAGGGTGTGCAGCGAGTGGTCCCGGCTGCCCAGGTGCACCAGGCCGTCCGCGACCGCCGGGACGCCGACGATCTCGCCCCGGGCGGTGTAGCGCCAGCGCTCGCGGCCGCCGGCCGCCTCGAAGGCGTACAGCACCTCGCCGCTGCCCACCAGCACCATGCCGTCGCCGACCACCACCGGCTCGGCGCCCTGGCGGCTGCCGGTGAGCGCCCGCCAGCGTTCCCGGCCGGTGACCGCGTCCAGCGCGTACACGGTGCCCAGGTAGTCGGCGACGTAGACGGTGTCCGCGTCCAGCGCGGGCGGGGTGAACATCACCACCGGGGCCTCGAAGCGCCAGCGCTCGGCGCCGGTGGCCGCGTCCAGGGCGTACACCCGGGTGCCGGCCGTCACGTACAGCACGCCGCCGCGCTCGACGGGGTGCGAGGGCACGTCCTCGCCGACCGCGACGGACCAGCGCAGGCCCGCGCCGCGCGGGTCCACACAGCGCAGCCGCCCCGCGCCGTGGTAGTACGCGGCGCCCGCCACCAGGACGGGGCCGGCCTGCGGGTTCTCGTAGTCCTGCTGGGCGTCGTCGGCCCGCCACAGCTCGGCGCCGGTCACGGCCGAGCGCAGCTGGACGCCGCCGCCGCGCACGCCGCAGCAGAGCACGCCGTCGGCGGCGGAGAGGGAGTACACCCAGCCGTCCAGCGAGCTGCGCCAGCGCTCGGCGCCGTCCGCGACGTCCACCGTGAACAGGTGCGGGCCGTCGGCGGCGTGCACCCGGCCGGAGTCCACCGCGAGCGCCCAGGCGACGTCCCTGGTCTTGTAGCGGCGCTCGCCGGAGGCGATGTCCAGCGCGTGCACCTCGAAGCTGGAGACGAAGAGCGTGCCGCCCGCGACCACCGGGGTGCCCCAGACGTCGTTGGACATCCGGAACCGCCAGGGGCGCCAGCGGGCCGCCGGGGCGGGCGGCGGCGTGGGCACGGGGGCGGGCGCGGGGGCCTGGGTCGGGTGGCGGACCCAGTCCGTCTCGGCCGGGGCGCTGTCCGGGCCGGTCTGCTCGTGCTCGGCGCGCGGACCGGGGCCTATCCGTACGTTGACGCCGGACAGCTGCACCTCGCCGGCTCCCGCGGGCGCCGGCCGGCGGCCCGGGGAGGGGATCTTCGAGGTCGGGATGCCGTCCTCGGTCATCGGGCCGGGCGTGTGCACCGGCCCGTGCCCCTCCCCCTGGCCCGCGTGCCGACCGCCGCCGTGCGGGCGCGGCCGGTGGTCCGGCTCGGGCTGCGGCGGGACGTACGGAGGGGCGTGCGGCGCCGGGTGCGGCGGCTGCGGCTCGGGCACCGGGCGCTGCGGGCGGCGCTTGGTCTCGATCAGGGCCAGCGCGTTGGCGGGCAGCCAGTCCCCGGCCTCGCCGGCGGCGTCGTCCCGGGAGAACAGGTGCGGGGCCAGCTCGGCCTGGATCTGCGCCGGGGTGGGCCGGTGCTCGGGCGACTGCCGCATGCAGGCGCGCACGAGGTCCATCAGCTCGTGCGGCATGCCGGAGAAGTCGGGCTCCTCGCGCAGCAGCTGGAACACCGTCTCCACCGGGTTGGAGCCCCGGTACGGCGGGTGGCCGGTGGCGCAGAAGACCATCAGCGAGCCGAGCGAGAAGACGTCGCTGGCGCCCCGGACGTTGCGGCTGTCCCTGGCCTGCTCGGGCGACATGTAGGCGGGCGTGCCGACCGCGACGTTGGTCATGGTCAGCCGGGTGCTGGAGACGCCGGCGGCGATGCCGAAGTCGATCACCTTCGGGCCGTCCTCGACCACCAGGACGTTGGAGGGCTTGAGGTCGCGGTGGACCAGCCCGGCCGCGTGGATCGACTGGAGGGCCTCGGCGATGCCGGCGATCAGCCAGCGGGTGGCGTCCACCGGCAGCGGGCCGCACTCCTCGACCAGGTCCTCCAGGGAGGGCGCGGGGATGTAGGCGGTGGCCAGCCAGGGCACGCGGGCGTCCGCGTCGGCGTCCACCACGGCCGCGGTGTAGAAACCGCCGACCGTCTTGGCCGCCGCGATCTCCCGGGCGAAGCGGACCCGGAAGAGCTCGTCCTCCGCCAGCTCCCCCCGGACGGTCTTGATGGCCACCCTGCGCCCCGAGGCGGAGCGCGCCAGGTAGACCAGCCCCATCCCGCCCGCGCCCAGCCGCCCCAGCACCTCGAAGGGCCCGATCCGCCTCGGATCGTGCGCCGTCAGCTGGTCCACTCCGCTGCCACCTCCCCGTCGTCCCGCACCTACCGCGTGGTGCCGGACCCGATTCTCCATTGCCGCCGCGCGCAACTCCAACCTCCCCCGCCCAGGAGCCCCGGGGAACGGTTCCCTGGTCAGCGATGACGGAAAGGCCGGATTCTGACGCCCGCTCCGTAAGTCGCTTGCACCCCGGCGCCCGGACAGTCCGCACGAAACCGTGGCAGTTCACGGCAAAAGTCGTCACGCTCTGTCACTCGACCACCCCTCAGCGGACTCGCCGTCACGCTGTGGGGTCAAAGGCACACGGGGGGGCTACAACCGGCCCTCCGAGTGCGGTGAATAACCGTCCGAGAGGCCCGGATCGTTATGGCAACCCCCGTGCGGAGTAATAGTCGCATCACCGAATCGCGCCAAGATCGTGCCACGGTAAGCTGACGGCATGACAGGACAAGTTCGCACCGTCGACGGTCGCGTCGCCGGGCGACGCGGACAGGAGACGCGGCAGAAGCTGCTCGACTGCCTCCGCGAGATGCTCAGCACGTCGCCCTATCGGGACGTCAAGGTCATCGACGTCGCCCGTATGGCGGGTACCTCCCCCGCGACCTTCTACCAGTACTTCCCGGATGTCGAGGGCGCAGTCCTCGAAATCGCCGAGGAAATGGCCAAGGACGCCGACACCCTCAAAGAGCTGGTGGCCGGAAAGTCCTGGGCAGGGAAGTCCGGCCCGACCACTTCGGAAGAACTGGTCGACGGATTCCTCGCCTTCTGGCGCAAGAACGACGCCATTCTCCGAGTGGTCACGCTCGGTGCCGCGGAAGGGGACAAGCGGTTCTTCAAGATCCGCATGACCGTCCTCAACGCGGTCGCCAAGCCGCTCGCGGAAGCCGTCAAGGAACTCCAGGCGAAGGGTCAGGCCGACAAGTCGCTCGACCCGAACGCCGTCGCCGGGGCCCTGGTCTCGCTGCTCGCCTCGGCGGCCGAGCACCAGAAGGCTTTCACCTCCTGGGGCGTCAAGGTCAAGGACCTCAAGCCCAACCTCGCTCCCCTGGTGTACCTGGGCGTCACCGGCAAGAAGGCGCCCAAGTAGACCCACCCCTCCACCACCCCATCCGCTCCGCGCGCAGCCCCGGCCTCCTGTCCGGGGACGACGGACGGCGGCCGTGTCCTCGGGGGAGGTCCGCCGACGTGCCGCAGGCGCGCCAGACATGCCGGTGGGCGGCACCCTTCACACGGGGTGCCGCCCACCGGTATGTGCGGTTACTGCCGCCCCCGCCCCGAGCCGAAGGGCGCGCCGACCCCGAAAGGGAGGAGCGAGGGAGCGACGACCGTCGGGGTCGGGTCAGGAGCGCCCGGAGGCGAGCGGGCGAGTCACGGGCAGCGCACGACCTGGCCCGCGTAGGCGAGGCCGCCGCCGAAACCGAAGAGGAGCACCGGGTCGCCCGGGGAGAGTTCGCCGCGTTCGACCAGCTTGGAGAAGGCGAGCGGGATGGAGGCGGCCGAGGTGTTGCCGGAGTCGACGACGTCGCGGGCGACCACGGCGTCGGCCAGGCCCAGCTTGGCGGCGATCGCGTCGATGATGCGCAGGTTCGCCTGGTGCGGGACGAAGCCCTTCAGCTCGGAGGGGTCGATCCCGGCCCGTTCGCACGCCTGACGGGCGAGCGGGGCGAGCTGGGTGGTGGCCCAGCGGAAGACGCTCTGGCCCTGCTGGCTGATCACCGGGTTCCAGCCCGTGATCACCACGGCGTCGCCCTTCTCCGGCTCGGAGCCCCAGACGACCGGCCCGATGCCGGGCTCGGCGCCCTCCTCCTGGGCCTCGACCACCGCGGCCCCGGCGCCGTCGCCGAAGATCACGCAGGTGGAGCGGTCCGTCCAGTCGAGGGTGTCGGTCATCCGCTCGGCACCGATCACCAGCGCGCGGCGGGCCGCGCCCGCGCGGATCGCGTGGTCGGCGGTGGCCAGCGCGTAGGAGAAGCCCGAGCAGACGGTGTTGATGTCGTACGCGGCGGGCGCTCGCACGCCCAGGCGGGCGGCGACGGCGGCGGCGGTGTTGGGGCTGCGCTCGACCGCGGTGCAGGTGGCGACGACGACGAGGTCGATCTCGTCCGCCGTGCGGCCGCTGCGGGCGAGCGCCTTCTGCGCGGCCTCGGTGGCGAGGTCCACCAGGGTCTCGGCCTCGGCGACGTGCCGGGTCCGGATGCCGACCCGGGTGCGGATCCACTCGTCATCGGTGTCGACGAGCACCGCCAGGTCGTCGTTGGTGAGGACCTTGGGGGGCTGGTAGTGCCCGAGTGCCACAATGCGAGAACCGCTCATGCTGCCATGGAACCGGGTTACCCGCTGGTCAGCTGGGCGTGACCGGCACAGGATCATCGGCTGCGAACTGTAGGAGACCCACAAGGGGCCTTGTCCCAGACGGGTCGGCGGCCCTTCGGCGGGGGTGTCCGCCGAGGTCAGGCGGCCAGTGAGGCTGTGTCGCCCATCACTATGACGGGGTGCGCGGCGGGGTCCAGGGTGCGGATCAGCTGGACCATCTTGTCCTCGGGTATCGAGACGCAGCCGTGGGTCGGGCCGTCGTGGTCGACGTGCAGCCAGATGCCGCCGCCCTTGCCGGCCCCCATCGGGCGGCGCATGTCGAGCGGGGAGCTGCCGGCCACCCGGTTGTAGTTGATCGCGACGACGTAGTCGAAGGAGCCGGCCAGCTGGTCGCCGAAGAAGCCCGTGCCGGAGACCACGAAGCTCGGGTCCTTGTCGTACGGGACCTTGCCGCCCGGGTTGTCCAGGCGGCCGCCCGCGTCGGTGAGGGAGAAGACGCCGATCGGGCTGCGCAGGTCGCCCTGGTTGTGGTCGGCCGTCCAGCCGTTCTTGCCGTTGTGGCCCTGCCAGGTCTCCCCGGCCAGCCAGCGGCCCTCGGGGGTGCGGGTCCAGAGGGTGACGGAGTTCTTGTCGGTGTTCTTGTCCTGGCCGGTGGCGACCAGCACCTGGTTCGTCCCGGCCGGGATCTTCGCGGTGAAGGTCGGGCCGAGGCCGGGTATCGCGGCCACCGAGGCGTCCGCCCGGGTCTGGCTGCGGCCGGCGGCCGCGGGCTGGGTCTGCCGGGCGTCGGCGGCCTGGACGGCGGCGGGCGCGGGGGTGGGCTGGTCGGCGCGGCTCTCGGAGTCCGGGGCGGGGCCGTCGGCGGCGGCGAGGCCGGGGCGGGCCTCGTCCTGGCCGACGGTGTACCAGCCGGCGGCGGCCGCGACCAGCAGGGCGGTGCCCGCCATCACGGCCTTGCCGCCGCGCTTCTTCTTCGCCTTGCGGCGGTGGCCCCGGGCGGCGGCGCGGGAGCCGGTGGGCGCGGGGGCGGCCGGTTCGGTCGAAGGTCCGGGGGCGAGGGGGGCGGCCTCGGGCTCGGGTTCCGGCTCGTAGGCGTACACCGGCTCGGGCTCGTACGGCTGTTCGTACGTCTCGTAGGGCGCGTACTGCTCCTGCGCCGGGTACTCCTGGAAGGGCTGGTCGTACGCCTCGAAGTACCCGTCAGGGGCCTGCTGGAACGACTGCTGGTACGGCTGCCGGTAGGTCTGGTCGTAGCCCTGCTCGTAGCCCTGCCCGTAATCCTGGCCGTACGTCCGGTGCTCGCCGTAGGAGTAGTGCTCCTGCTGCGGCACCTCGTACACCGGCTCGTGCGCCGGGTCGTACAGCGGGTACGTGGTGGCGCGATGGGAACCGGACATGTCTCGATCCTGCCAAACGGCGTACCCGTTGGTAAACCCGGACGGCGTGCGAAGGCAGTGAAGACCGTCACCCCGTCACCTGGGCCGAGCCGGGTGACGGGGTGCGCCGAGGAGGGGTCAGAGGCGCATGGCCTGCGGGGTTTCGCGGCGCGCCAGGTCCGGGCCCTCGTACTCGCGGATGATCTCGTAGCGGGTGTTGCGCTCGACCGGGCGGAAGCCGGCGTCGCGGATCAGGCCGAGCAGGTCGTCGCGGCCGAGCTTGTTCGGGGTGCCGAAGTTGTCCGCGTCGTGGGTGATCTTGTACTCGACCACCGAGCCGTCCATGTCGTCCGCGCCGTGGCTGAGCGCCAGCTGCGCGGTGGTGACGCCGTGCATCACCCAGAAGACCTTGACGTGCGGGACGTTGTCGAACAGCAGGCGGGAGACGGCGAAGGTCTTCAGCGCCTCGGCACCGGTGGCCATCTCCGTGCGGGCCATCAGCCTGTTGCGCACGACGCCGTCCTTGGAGTCGTGGAAGTCGTGCTGGTAGCGCAGCGGGATGAAGACCTGGAAGCCGCCGGTCTCGTCCTGCAGCTCACGCAGCCGCAGCACGTGGTCCACCCGGTGGCGGGGCTCCTCGATGTGGCCGTACAGCATGGTGGACGGCGTCTTGAGGCCCTTGGAGTGCGCCAGGCGGTGGATGCGCGACCAGTCCTCCCAGTGGGTGTCGTGGTCGACGATGTGCTGGCGGACCTCCCAGTCGAAGATCTCCGCGCCGCCGCCGGTCAGCGACTCCAGGCCGGCGTCGATCAGCTCGTCGAGGATCTCGTCGGCGGGCAGGCCGCTGATCTTCTCGAACCAGTGGATCTCCGTGGCCGTGAACGCCTTGAGGGAGACGTTCGGCAGGGCGGCCTTGAGCTCGCGCAGGGAGCGCGGGTAGTACCGCCAGGGCAGGGTCGGGTGCAGGCCGTTGACGATGTGCAGCTCGGTGAGGGACTCGCTCTCCATGGCCTTGGCCAGGCGCACGGCCTCCTCGATGCGCATCGTGTAGGCGTCCTTCTCGCCCGGCTTGCGCTGGAACGAGCAGTACGCGCAGGACGCGTTGCACACGTTGGTCATGTTGAGGTGGCGGTTGACGTTGAAGTGGACGACGTCGCCGTTCTTCCGCGTCCGCACGTGGTGGGCCAGGCCGCCCAGCCAGGCCAGGTCGTCGCTCTCGTAGAGCGCGATCCCGTCCTCGCGGGTCAGCCGCTCACCCGCGTAGACCTTCGCCTCCAGCTCGCGCTTGAGCCCTGCGTCCATGCGGTGCCCCGCCTCCTCCGACTTTCGATTCCTTGCCGGAGACGAGGTTACGCCTATGCGCTCACGCCTTTGCCGACAGCAGCTCCGCGAGCAGTGCGGGGTCGATGTTGCCGCCGCTGACCACGGCCGCCACCGCCTGCCCGCCGGTCTCGGCGGCCCGGTGGAAGTACGCCGCCGGGGCGACCGCGCCGGAGGGCTCGGCGACCAGGCGGCCGCGGCGGGCCAACAGGGCGACGGTGGCGCGGATCTCGTCCTCGGTGACGGTGACCACGTCGTCCACGTAGGCGGTGAGGTGCTCGAAGGGCAGCTCGCCGACCGAGGGGGTGCGCAGCCCGTCCGCGATGGTGCGGTAGGTGTCGGCGACCGGCCACTGGACCCGGCGGCCGGAGCGCAGGCTGGCCTGGGCGTCGGCGGCCAGCTCGGGCTCCACGCCGATCACCCGGATGCCGGGGCGGGTGAGCTTGAGGGCGGCCGCCGTGCCGCTGATCAGGCCGCCGCCGCTGACCGGCACCAGGACGGTGTCCAGCTCGGCGGGGGCGTCCTCGGCGATCTCCAGGCCGACCGTGCCCTGGCCGGCGATGATGAACGGATCGTCGTACGGGGGCACCCAGACGAACCCGTGGCGCTCGGCCAGTTCGCCGGGCAGGGCGTCCCGCTCGCTCGGGGAGACCAGGATCACCTCGGCGCCGAAGGAGCGGGTCGCCTCGACCTTGACGGCCGGAGAGGTGTCCGGCATCACGATCACGGCCTTGATCCCGAGCAGCTGCGCCGCGTAGGCCACCGCCTGGGCGTGGTTGCCGCTCGACTGGGCGACCACGCCCCGGACACGCTCCTCGGCGGTCAGCGCCGCCAGCCGGTTGTACGCGCCCCGGGTCTTGAAGGCCCCGGTCGGCTGGAGGTTCTCCGGCTTGAGCCAGAGCCGCCGCTCGCCGTCCGCCGCCCAGGGGGCGGGGACCAGCGGGGTGCGGACCACCACGCCCGCGATCCGCTGCCGGGCGGCGCGCAGTTCTTCCAGACCGACCAGGGCCATCGTCGTCACTCTCCTACCGGGGGCAGCTCACTCACGCGGTTCTCCCACTTCGTGGAGAGTACGACGGTGGTGCGGGTGCGGGCCACGCCCTTCGTGCCCGAGATCCGCTTGACCACCGACTCCAGGCCAGCCACGTCGGCCACCCGGACCTTGAGCATGTAGGAGTCGTCGCCGGCGATGAACCAGCAGTCCTCGACCTCGTTGAGGTCCTTCAGCCGGAACGCCACGTCCTCGTGGTCGGCGGCGTCCGTGAGTTGAAGGCCGATCAGGGCCGTCACGCCGAAGCCGAGCGAGGCCGGGTTGACCGTCGCCCGGTAGCCGGTGATCACACCGGCCTGCTCCAGGCGGTTGATGCGGTCCGTGACGCTCGGCCCGGAGAGGCCGACCAGTCGGCCCAGCTCGGCGTAGGACGCGCGGCCGTTCTCCCGGAGCGCCTGGATGAGCTGTCTGTCCACCGTGTCCATATACCGTCCGCGTCCTTCCGAACCTCACCAGACCCACAGATCATTATCCGGATTCAAAGGCGCTGTGCGCTGACCGACCCGGATATCGCAGAGAAGATACTCTCCCGCCCTCGGTCTCCTTACTCCCCCTCAGCCCGTGCGCCCTCGCCGCCGCCCGCTTTTCGGGCCGCCGCCCCCAACTCGCCTTCCCAGCGCAGGTACAGGGAATGCGGCACTCGGGCGGCGTCCAGGACCCGTCCGGCGACGAAGTCGACCAGCTCCCGGACGGTGGAGCCACCGGCGTAGAAACCGGGCGAGGCGGGGAGCACGACGGCGCCCTGTGCGTCCAGCTCCACCAGGTGCTTCAACGTCACCCCGTTGAGTGGTGTCTCGCGCACGCACACGACCAGTGGGCGGCGTTCCTTGAGGGTGACGCTGGCCACGCGCTGGAGCAGGTCCTTGCTGAGGCCGAGGGCGATGCCGGCGACGGCGCCGGTGGTCGCGGGGACGACGAGCATGCCCTTGGCGGGGTACGAGCCGCTGGAGGGGCCGGCGGCGAAGTCCCCGGCGGGCCAGTAGCGGACGTCGTCGAGGGCGGCCTCCTCGGTGCCCAGCCAGGCGGCGAGGTCGGTGCGCCAGTGGGCGTCGCGGAAGGAGATGCCCGTCTCGTCGAGGATGGTGAGCCGGGCGGCGCGGCTGACGATCAGGTCCACCGCCTCCCCGGCGGAGAGCAGCGCCCGGATCACCGACGCCGCGTACGGCGTCCCCGACGCTCCCGAGACCCCGACCACCCACGGCTGACGTTTCGCTGTTCCCATGCGCCCTTTCTATCCCGGCCTGACCTGAGGGTTCGTGCCCGGCATCGCCGACCGGGCCCGCGCGGGCGCCGCTCCTGGGAGCATGGGGGGCATGGCAGCGACTCTCGTCGACCTCACCCATCAGGTGACCACCGCGATGCCGGTCTACCCCGGCGATCCGGCCGTGGTGCTGGCACCCGCGCTCACCACCGCCACGGCCGGGGTGAACGTGCTGGCCCTGCACCTGGGCTCGCAGTCCGGGACGCACGTGGACGCGCCGTACCACGTGGACGTCACCTGGCCCACGCTGGACGGGCTTCCGCTGGAGCGGTTCACCGGGCCGGCCGTGGTGGCGGACCTGCGGGGGCTGGAGCCCCGGGCGGTCGTCACCCCCGAGTCGCTGGCGCCCGCGCTGGAGCGCTGCGGGGAGGGCAGCGTGCTGCTGCTGGCCACCGGCTGGGCCCGGCACTGGGGCACCGACGCGTACCTCGCCCACCCGAGCCTGAGCGCGGCCGCCGCCGAGGCGATCGTGGCCGCCGGGGTGCGGACGGTCGGGGTGGACGCGCTGAGCGTCGACCCCACACCGGACCCGGGCCCGGAGGACCCGGCGGTGGCCGCGCTGCTCGCCGACCTGACGGACGAGCACGACGAGCGCGACCGCCCCGCCGGCGAGGAGCCGACGCTGGCCGCGCACCGGGTGCTGCTGGGGGCGAGCGGCGGCGGGGTGATCGCCGAGAACCTGACGGACCTGCGGCCGCTGCTGGAGGCGCAGGAGGCCGGGCGGCCCGTGGAGGTCTCGCTGTTCCCGCTGCGGCTGGTGGCGGCGGACGGCGCTCCCGTACGGGCGGTGGCGCGCCTGGGCTGAGCCCGTTCTCACGGATCGCGCTGGCCGTTCGATCGGATCGCGCGGGGGCTGTTCGTCCGGATCGCGCGAGCCGTTGCAGGCCCCGCACTTGGTCTAGACCATCCCCGGGAGCCGCCGCTAGGCTTTCCGGCCATGGCTGAGATCATCGGAGTGATCGAGCGACTCTGGCGCTACCCCGTGAAATCCACCGGCGGCGAGCGGCTCGACTCCGTCGAGGTGGACGTGCGCGGCCTGGCCGGCGACCGTCTCTACGCCGTCCGCGACGCGGCCGGCCGGCTCGGCTCGGGCAAGAGCACTCCCCGGCGGTTCCGCCGGATGGACGGCCTGCTGCGACTGTCCGCCCGACTCGGCCACCGGATCGACGGGCCCGAACTGTTCGACCCGCTCGGCCGCCGGGTCGGCGACCCGGCCGCCTTCCTGCGCGCCTACCTCCAGCGCCCGGACGTCGAACTCGCCCGCGAGGACGGCGTTTCGCACTTCGACGACCTGCCGGTCAGCCTGCTCACCACCGCCACCCTGGACTGGCTGCGCGAGGCCGTCCCGTTCACGGCCGTGGACGAGCGGCGGTTCCGGCCGAACATCGTGCTGCGCACCCCGCCGGGCACGCCGCCGTTCGTCGAGGACGAATGGTTCGGCCGCGAGGCGCACGGCGAGGCGCCGGACAGCGCCCGGCTGGCGTTCGTCCGCTCCAGCGAGCGCTGTTCGATGACCGCCGCGCCGCAGCCGGGGCTGCCGCACGCCCCGGAGATCCTCAAGGCGATCGTGCACGCCCACGACGGGCGGCTGGACGTGCTCGCCGAGGTGGCGGCGCCGGGGCGGCTGCGGCTGGGCGACCGGCTCGTCCTCGGCTGATCGCCACTCCGGTACACGGTTCGTCAACAACGCATTCCGGTTGACTACTTGACCTATCTGCGCCCATGCTGTCTTACTGTCGTAAGACAGGAGAACAGGTTGTGATCGAGTTCGTCCTCGACGGCCGCTCACGGGTGGCCACCTACATGCAGCTCGTGCTGCAGGTGAAGCAGGCGCTGCGGGTCGGGCTGGCCGAGCCCGGCGACCAGCTGCCGAAGGTGCGCGACGTGGCGCGGACCTTGGCGATCAACCCCAACACCGTCCTGAAGGCTTACCGGGAGCTGGAGTTGGAGGGGCTGGCCGAGGGCCGGCCGGGGGTGGGGACCTTCCTGGTCGGCACCCTGGCCGGGCCCGCACTGGCCAACCAGGCCGAGCTGCGCGAGGACCTGGTCGTCTGGCTGCACAAGGCCGAGGCGGCCGGGCTCGCGCACGAGGACATCGCCGCGCTGATCGACACCACGATGCGAGCCACGCTCAATTGGGGGAAGACATGACGGAAATCGCCTTGCAGGCGCAAGGATTGGGAAAGCGGTACGGCAAGTCCTGGGCACTGGAGGGCTGTTCATTCGACCTCCCGGCCGGCTGCATCGCCGCGCTGGTCGGCCCGAACGGCGCCGGCAAGTCCACCCTGCTGCACCTGGCGGTCGGGCTGCTGCAGCCGGACGCCGGGCAGGTGCGGGTGTTCGGACAGGACCCCCGGGGCGGCGCCGAGGTGATGGCCGACATCGGCTTCGTCGCCCAGGACACCCCGCTCTACCGGGAGTTCAGCGGCGAGGACCTGATCACCATGGGCGGCAAGCTCAACCGGCGCTGGGAGCCCGCCACCGCGCGGGACCGGCTCAGCCGGCTCGACATCCCGCTCGACCGGCCGGTGGGCAAGCTCTCCGGAGGCCAGCGCGCCCAGGTGGCGCTGGCGCTGGCCCTCGCCAAGCAGCCCCGGCTGCTACTCCTGGACGAGCCGGTGGCGGCGCTCGACCCGCTGGCGCGGCACGCCTTCATGCAGGAACTGATGGGCGCCGTCGCCGAGTTCGGCACGACCGTGCTGCTCTCCTCGCACCTGCTCGCCGACCTGGAGCGGGTCTGCGACCACCTGATGCTGCTGAACCGCTCGCACGTCCAACTCGTGGGCGCAGCCGATGAGTTGCTGGCCGAGCACTGCACGCTGGTCGGCCCCCGGGTGGGCCCCGGGCCGGTGCCGGGCGTGGCCTCGGTGATCCAGGCCGGGCACACCGACCGGCAGTCCACGCTGCTGGTGCGCACCGACGGCCCGGTGGACGAGAGCGTCTGGTCCGTCCACCCGATCACCCTCGAAGACCTCGTCCTCGCCTACCTGGGCGCGGGCGACACCCGCAACCCGCTCTCCGCGGAGGTGACCGCATGACCTGGCTGATCTGGCGCCAGCACCGCAAGCAGCTCCTGTGGATGCTCGTCACCCTGGCCGCGCTGGCCGCGGTGATGGTGCCCACGGGCCTCGCGATGCGCGGCACCTTCCACGACCTCGGGCTCGCCGACTGCCTCGGCAAGCTCGGCCACGCCACCATGACGCAGGACAGCGGCAGCTGCGAACGGCTCGCCCAGCGCTTCGACAACAAGTACGGCGGGCTGCTCTACGCGGCCATCCTGCTCCTGCTGCTGCCCGCGCTGGTCGGCCTCTTCCTCGGCGCGCCGATGGTCGCCCGCGAGGTGGAGAACGGCACGCACCGGATGGTGTGGACCCAGGGGATCAGCCGGCGGCAGTGGGCACTCTCCAAGTTCGCCCTGGTGGGCGGCGTTTCGGTCCTGCTGGCGGTGGTCTACGCACTCGGCGTGGCCTGGTGGATCGAGCCTCTGGCGACCGCCGGGCCGGGGCGGCTCAGCTACATGCTCTTCGACGTGCAGGGTGCCACGCCGGTCGCCTACACGCTGTTCGCGGTGGCCCTGGGCGTGTACGTGGGCACGGCCACCCGCAGGGTGCTGCCGGCCATGGGCATCTCACTGGCCGCGTTCGCCGTGGTGCGCGTCCTGGTCGAGACCGTGGTGCGGCCGAGCCTCCTGCCGGCGAAGACGGTGACGTACGCGGCGGACAGCGGGCTGCTCCCCAACCGGCTGTCCGGGGACTGGGTGTTCAGCCAGACTGTGCGCGACGGCACCGGGGCGACCGTGCTCAACGACGGCGTCATCGGCTGCCCGCCGCCCGGGAGCCAGGCGGCCGCCGACTGCGGCAGGAACATGGCCGAGCACGGCATGGGCAACGGGCCCTACACCAACGTGCTGGAGTACCAGCCCTCGGACCGGTTCTGGACCTTCCAGGCGATCGAGTCGGGGATCTTCCTGGCCCTGACGGCGCTGCTGGTACTGCTCGCGGTGCGGCAGATCCGGCGGATCTCGTAGGCCGCCCGGCTCGGGCCTGCGGAAACCCACTTGCGGCCCTCACCTGGGCCGATGGAATCATCATGCGATGAGCACCATCATCAGAGAGATCCGGGCCGGGGACTGGGAACAGGTCAAGCAGATGCGGCTGGACGCGCTGCTCGACCCGGCCGCGGCCGTCGCCTTCCTCGAGACCCACGAGCAGGCGGCCGCCAGGCCCGACGAGTTCTGGCAGACCCGCGCCGCCAACGCCTCCGCAGGCGCCACCTCCGCCCGGCAGTTCGTCGCCGAGGCCGAGGACGGGCGCTGGCTCGGCACCATCACGGCGCTCGTCGAGCTGCCCGGCGGGGACGGCGCCCTCGGGGGCGACGTGATCGAGATCCCGCAGATCCACCTCGTCGGGGTCTTCGTCCGGCCCGAGGCGCGGGGCGCCGGGCTGCTCCAGGAGCTCGTGCGGGCGGCCTCGGAGTGGGCCTGGTCGCTGAGCGATCCGGAGATCCGGCGGGTGCGGCTGTTCGTCCACGAGGACAACGCCCGCGCCGAGGCTTCGTACGTCAAGGCGGGCTTCGCCGTGACCGGCCTGCGGCTGCCGGTGCCCGGGGACGCGACGCGGCAGGAGGTCGAGATGGAGGTGCTGCGGGGCTGAGCGCCCGTGGCAGCGGGAGGGGCCGCCTTCGGGCGGCCCCTCGGCACGGACAGACCCTAGCCCCGGACCAGGCAGAACGGGTGCCCGGCGGGGTCCGCGTAGACCCGCCAGCCGCCCGCGTCGTGCAGGCGGACGGCGCCGAGGGCGAGCACCTGGCGCTCGGCCTCGTCGAGGTCGGCCACGTCGACGTCGAGGTGGGCCTGCTGGGGATGCTCGGCGGAGGGCCACCGCGGGGGCCGGTGGTCGGCGACCTGCTGGAAGCAGAGCACCGTGCCGCCGTCCAGGTGAAGGGTGGACCAGGACGGGTGGAGCGTCCAGCGGGCGTCTGGGCGGTCCACCTCTCCGCCGAGCAGGGCGGCGTAGAAGCGGGCGAGCGCGGCCGGCTCGGAACAGTCGATCACCAGGCACTGCAGCTTGCCGATCACGGGTCTCCTCGCGGGGGTTCGGGCGTAGCGGCTGGGAATTCTGGCACCGCCGGCACGCTCGCGCACCGGGTTATCCGGCTCGTCAGACGCTCGGGCCGGGCCGGACGGCGTGGATATGATCCGACGATCATGGTGGATGACAGGTTCTGGCAGCGGCTGGACGACGTACGGCGTGAGCGCGGATTCCTCACGCCCGCCGAGACGATGGCGCTCGTGCGGCACGAGGTCTCCGTGCTCGACCCGTTCTCGGTGCTGGTGTCGCGCTGGGCCCGCCTGGGCCCGGACACCGTGCTGTACCCGGGCGCGACGATCGAGTGCGACGAGCGCAGCCGGTGCGAACTCGGGCCCGGGAGCGTCCTGTACGGCGGCGCCCGGCTCGTCGCGAGCGGCGGCGGGCGGATCGCCGTCGGCCGCGGCGCGCTGATCGGCGAGGGCGGCGCCCGGATCACGGCCCAGGGTGCCGACCGGATCCACGTCGGCGACCGCACCAGGGTCTCCAACGGCGCGGAGCTGACCGGCAGTTGCCGCATCGGCGACGGCGCGCAGGTGCTGGGGCCGATCTCCGTGCGCGACGTCGAACTGGCCGCCGGCGACGCCCACACCCACCCCGACCCCGACCGGCGCGGCGGTGTGCTGAAGGGCTACGGCCGCGCGCACGGGCTGCGCGTCGGCCGGGGCGAAGTCCTCAACGGCGCCGGGGACTTCCACGCCGCCCCGCTCGAACGCCAGCGCGCCTACCATCCGGACGCACCCCGGCTGCCGCACTGAGCGCCGCCCGTCACCGCAGCGCGCTGCGGTACCTGCCGGGGGCCACGCCGTGCTGGCGCTTGAAGGCGTGCGAGAAGGCGAACTCCGAGGCGTAGCCCACCCGGGAGGCCAGGGCGCCCAGCGGGAGTTCGGATTCGCGCAGCAGTCGGGCGGCCAGGGCCATGCGCCACCAGGTGACGTACGCGAGCGGCGTCCGTCCGACGGTCGCGGTGAACCGGCGGGCGAAGGCGGCGCGGGAGAGGCGGGCCTCGGCGGCGAGCGCCTCGACCGTCCAGGCGCGGCCCGGTTCGGCGTGGACGGCCTGGAGGGCGCGGGCGAGCGCGGGATCGGCGAGCGCGGAGGCCCAGCCCTCGCCCGTCCCGTCGGCGAGGCCCTGCTGCGACCAGGCGCGCAGGATGAACAGCAGCAGCATGTCGAGCAGCGCCGGGACGACGGCCGCCGCGCCCGGGCGGGGGTTCTCCAGCTCGCCGGCGAGGATCCCGACGGCCGCCCGCAGTTCCGGGTGCCGCCCGTCGGCGGCCGGCAGGTGCAGCACGTCCGGGACGTCGGCCAGCAGCGGGTGGGCGTGCAGCGGGTCGAGCTGGTAGGCGCCGCAGAGGGTGACGGTGTCCGAGGGGAGCTCCGGCCGCATCGGCTCGCCCGGCTCCTCGCAGCGCGGCTCGGCGACCGGCGTACCGGGGGCGTCGGCGAGGGAGTGCCCGGTGCCGCGGGCGAGGAACAGCACGTCCCCGGTGGACAGTTGGAGCGGCTCACCGGTCTGCGGCAGCAGCCAGCACCGGCCGCGCAGGATCACCTGGAAGCCCGCGCCCGGCGCCCCCGGGAAGCGCTGCCCCCACGGTGCCCGCCAGGCGACCCGCGCCGAGCGCGGCTCGCCCGTCCGCAGGGTCGCGATCACGTCGCTCAGCACGTCCACAGCCGTGTCCCTGCCCGTGTCCCCGCTCATGTCCCCGTTCACGTGGACGACCGTAGACGATCGCGCAGGAAGGCGAGATCCGTACGCATGGGCCGCCCGGCGGCGCCCGCCTACGGTCGGGGCATGACGACGAAGCGAAGTGACGATGTGTCGACCGTCCTGGTGACGGGTGCCTCCGGGGTGGTCGGGAGCCAGGTGGTGGCGCAGCTGGCGGCCGCCGGGGTCCGGGTGCGGGCCCTGACCAGGGACGGCGAGCGGGCGCGGCGGGCGGGGTTCGTCCAGGGCGACCTGCGCCGCCCGGAGACCCTGCGGGAGGCGGCGCGCGGGGCCGACGCGGCCTTCCTGGTGTGGCCGCTGCCGATCGCCGGTGCGCGGGAGGCGGTGGAGGCGCTGGCCGCGGAGGTCGGGCGGGTGGTCTTCCTCTCCTCGGCGGCCGTCCGGGACGTTCCCGGGGCGGGGCCGCAGTCCCCCGGGCGTCCGGACGGGGAGGTGGAGGCGCTGCTCGCGCGCAGCGGGGTCGCGCACACCGCGCTGCGGCCGCACGGCTTCGCGGCGAACGCGCTGCGCTGGGCGGAGGAGATCCGCTCGGGCGGCGTCGTCCGGGGCTTCGGCGGGGAGGCCGCGCTGTGCCCGGTGGACGAGCGGGACATCGCGGCGGTGGCCGTCCGCGCGCTGACCGAGGACGGGCACGACGGCGCCCGCCACTACCTCACCGGGCCGGAGGCGATCACCCAGGCCGAGCAGGTCCGGATCATCGCCGAGGCCACGGGGTTGCCCGCCCGGTGGGAGGAGATCCCGCGCGGGGCGGCCCGGGAGCGGATGCTGGCGAGCGGCTGGCCGGCCGGGATCGTCGACGGCGCCCTCGACTTCCTCGGGGCGCGCATCGGCGATCCGGAGGCCGTCAGCGAGGCCGTCCCGGCCGTCACCGGCCGCCCGGCGCGCACCTTCCGTGACTGGGCGCGGGAGAACGCCGACCGTTTCTAGGGCCTGCCCCCGGGGAGCGGTTCGAGGATCAACTCGGCGGCGCGGGCGAGGACTTCGGCGCGGGTGAAGCCGTGGTGGTCGGCGGGGAGGAAGTGGTGGCCGATGGTGAGGCAGTAGAGCAGCGGGCAGCGGGCCTCGACCTCGGCGGGGTCGGGCTCAGCCCTCGTCGATGAGCCGCTGGACCCCGTCCAGGATGCACCCGAGGCCGAACTCCAGCGGATCCACCGGGTCCGGCCCGAAGGCGCCGCCCGCGACGGCCCGGGTGAAGCTCGGGAAGCGGTCGGCGTTGCGCTCGAGCACCTCACCGGCAAGGCGGTCCCACTCGCGGCTGTGCTCCTCGTCGAAGTCCATCCGCTGCTGCGCGATCGTCCGGACGAGCCCGGCGACCAGCAGGAAGACCCGGTGCCGCTCGACCGCGCTCAGGCCCGTGGGCTCCAGGGCGGCGAGCGCGGCCTCCAGCCAGCCGATCTGCCGGGGGCCCATGAGCTGACGGCGCATGGCGGTCGCCGCCAGCAGCCAGGGGTGGGCGCGGTTGACGCCCTCGGAGGCGCGGGCCCAGGCGGTGATCCGCTCCCGCCAGCCCTCGCCGGCCGCCGCCAGGTCGGGCACCTCGGCGAGCACGTCCTCGACCATCAGCTCGACGAGTTCGGCCTTGCCCGGCACGTAGCGGTAGAGCGCCATCGCGGACACCCCGAGTTCCGCGCCCACCTTGCCCATCGAGACCGCCTCCAGCCCCTCGGCGTCGGCGATCGCCACCGCGCTCGCGGCGATCCGCTGCGGGGTGAGGCTCGGCTTGGGGCCCCGGGTCGGCCGGCCCTGCTCGCCCCACAGCAGCGCGATGCCCGCGCGCAGGTCACGCGGCTTCTCCTTGGCCATCTCCGGCTCCCCTTCCCTCTTCTGCTTCCCTCTGCTTCCGGCGGCGCCCGTTGACGCGACCCGGAACTGTGTATACCTTAAACACATCGGAACTGCTGATGCACTAAACAGTTTGGGGGATACACCATGCTCGCCACCATCTCCGCCCTCACCGCCGCCACCCTCGCCGCGCCCGTCGCCGGCCTGCTCGGCTACCGGCAGCTCAAGCGCACCCGCCTCGCCGCGCAGCTGCGCATCAGCACGCCGAACGGGATCGACGAGTCGGGCTTCGTCCGGATCAACGGCCTCGACACCTGGGTCTCCATCCGCGGCGAGGACCTCCGCAACCCGGTGATCCTGGAGATCCACGGCGGGCCCGGCGCCTCCAACCTGATCCACCTCCCCCGCACGCGCAGCTGGGAGCGGCACTTCACGATCGTCCGCTGGGACATGCGCGGCGCCGGGTTCACCTTCGCCAACGCCCCCGAAGGCCAAGGCGAGTTGACCCTCGACCAGCTCCAGCGCGACGCCCTGGAGGTCACCCGCCACGTCCGCGAGCGCCTCGGCGTCGACCGGCTCCTGATCGTCGCCAACTCCTTCGGCAGCATCCTCGGCCTGCGGCTCGCCCGCAGCCACCCCGAGCTGTACAGCGCCTACGTCGGCACCGACCAGAACGTCATCGCCGGCGGCCGGGAACGCACGGCGTACGACGCGCTGGTGCGGCGGCTGCGGGCGGCGGGGAAGAAGAAGCAGCTGGCCACCGTCCTGGAGGCGGGCGCCCGCCCGGAGGGCCCGACCGTCGAACAGATCGACGAGCTCAACAAGCTGTTCCTGACCACGGACCCGCTCTCGTACGACACCATGAAGACGGTCGTCGTGCGCTCGCTCTGGTTCTCGCCCCTGCACACGCTGCGCGGACTGCGGTCGTCCATGAAGGCCATGCACTTCTCGCTCGGGCTCCAGCTCCAGGCCCGGAGCGTCGACGAGTGGGCCGAGGGGACGGAGTTCCAGATCCCGTTCTTCGTCTTCCAGGGCGACGGCGACGTGCTCACCCCGCCCGAGTCCGCGCGCCGCCTCTTCGACGACGTGACCGCGCCGGTCAAGGACTTCGCCCTGATCCGCGACGCCAGCCACTTCGCCGGCTTCCGGCACCCGGAGCAGTTCCTCGACCTGATGCTCACCAGGGTCCGCCCGGCCATCGCCTCGCCGGTCGCCTGCTGAACGCTGTGGCGTGCTGTGGGGCGCTGTGGCGTGCCGTGTCGTGCCGTGTCGTGCACAGGAAGTCGACGACGCCGACTTCCTGCGCACGCGGCCGGCTCCGGTCAGAGGCGCATGAGGCCCGCGGCGGTCGGACGGAAGCCGCAGCGTGCGTAGAAGGACTCCAGGTGCGGCTCGTAGTCCACGTGCAGCCACTCGGCGCCCCGGGCCTTCGCCTCCTCGGCCGCCGCGCGCACCAGCCGAACGCCCAGGCCCCGGCGGCGCTCGTCCGGGTGGACGGTGGTGTCGAGGATGAAGGCGTGCCGGCCGCCGTCCCCGGCGACGTTGACGAAGCCGACCAGGCTGCCTCCCCGCCGAGCCGCGACCCAGGCCAGGCTGCGGGCCAGCACCGGGGCGAAGGAGGTCGGCCGGTGGCCGGGCCAGGACGCGGCGAACAGTTCGTCGAGCTCGGCGTCCGTCAGCTCGGGACCGATCGCCAGCACCTCGTCGTCCCGCCAGGATTCACTGATCATCATGCCGGCCAGCCTGCCAGGTGTCAGAGCCCCTCGGCCCGCTCGCGCAGCAGCTCGCGCTCGCGTTCGTTCAGCGTCAGCTCCGCCGCGCGCTCGAACTCCGCCCGGGCCTCGGCGGGGCGGCCGAGGCGCAGCAGCAGATCACCCCGCACGCTCGGCAGCAGGTGGTAGCCGCGCAGCGCCGGGCCCGCCGCCAGCTCGTCCACCAGCTCCAGCGCCGCCTCCGGGCCCCGGGCCATCGAGACGGCCACCGCCCGGTTCAGCGCCACCACCGGGGACGGGGTCAGCGCCAGCAGCCGCTCGTACAGCGCGGCGATGGTCGCCCAGTCGGTGTCCTCGTACCGGCGCGCCTTGGCGTGGCAGGCGGCGATCGCGGCCTGCACCGAGTACGGCCCGGTGCCCGCCCGCTGGAGCGCGTCGAAGCCGCGCCGGATCAGCCGCCCGTCCCACCGGAAGCGGTTCTGCTCCGCCAGCAGCACCGGCCGACCGTCCCGGCCCGTCCGGGTGCCGGTGCGCGACGCCTGGAACTCCAGCAGCGCGGCCAGCCCGTGCACCTCCGGCTCCTGGGGCATCAGCGCGGCCAGCTGCCGGGCCAGGCGCAGCGCGTCCTCGCACAGCTGCGGGCGCAGCAGGTCGTCCCCGGCGGTGGCCGAGTAGCCCTCGTTGAAGACCAGGTAGACGACCTCCAGCACGGAGGACAGCCGCTGCGCCCGGTCCTGCCCGTACGGCACCTCGAACGGGACGCCCGCTTCGGCGAGCGTGCGCTTCGCGCGGACGATCCGCTGCGCCACGGTGGCCTCCGGCACCAGGAAGGCGCGGGCGATCTCGGGGGTGGTGAGCCCGCCGAGCAGCCGCAGGGTGAGCGCGATCCGGGCGGGGGCGGAGAGCACCGGGTGGCAGGCGGTGAAGATCAGCCGGAGCAGGTCGTCGCCGATGTCCTCCGGTCCGTCGGGCTCCTCCGGCGGTGCGGCGTCCTCCAGGGACCGCCCCACCTCGGCGAGTTTGCGGGCGTAGACCTCCCGGCGGCGGACCAGGTCGATCGCCCGGTGCTTGGCGGCGGCCGTCAGCCAGGCGCCCGGGTTGTCGGGCACTCCGGCTGACGGCCACTGCTCCAGGGCCGAGACCAGGGCGTCCTGGACCAGCTCCTCGGCGATGCCGACGTCGCGGACGATCCGGGTGACCGCGGCGATGATCCGCGCGGACTCGATCCGGAACACGGCGTCCACGGCCGCCCTGGTGCTCCTGTGCGTCACGACCACTCATCAGAGCAGCCACGACGGCGGGCGGCAAACGCCGACACGGGTCCTGCTTCCGCTGTCCTACTTCGGCGGCTCGGGCATCTCCTCGATCTGCCGGACCTCCGCCTCCACCTGCCAGCCCGCCGGGTGGGTCTGCAGGAAGCGGCGGGTCCACTCCAGCGCCTCGGCGGTGTCCTTGCACTGCAGGATCGCGTAGCCGCCGACGACCTCCTTGGTCTCGGTGAACGGCCCGTCGGTGTAGCCGACCTTCCCGTCGGCCCAGCTCACCCGGGTGCCCTGGGAGCTCGGGGTGAGCCCGGCGGTCTCCAGCATCACGCCGGCCTGGGTGATCTCCTGGAACAGCGCGCCCATCCGCTGCTCGAAGCCCGGGTCCGGCTCCCAGTTCTCGCGGGCCTGCTCGTCGATGCGGATCAGCGTGAGGTAGCGGGGCATGGTGACTCCTCGGTCGGACGGGCGGGGCCTCTCCCCGCCTCTCACCCCTGCGTCGAACGGGCGGGTGCTGGATCGACACTCTGGCGGAGAATTTTTCGGCGGAGTTTTTCGGGAGCTTTCCGGCGGGGGTTCCAGCGGGGGTTCCGGCAGGGGTTCCGGCGGAGTTCGGGGCCTCCGTTCGGGGCCTCAGTTCGCGGCGGCCTCCGCGACCAGTTCGCTGATCCGGTCGACGGCGGCGGACGGGCCGGGGAAGAAACGGTTCTTCGTCACGGCGAAGGAGAAGCCGGTCGCGGTGTCGGCGTAGGCCGCGCTGCCGCCCATGCCGGGCACGCCGAAGACGCTCAGCGTCTGCTGCGGGTCGGCGCCCGGGCGGCCGAGGTTGTAGCCGAGGGCGCGCGGGGCGGGGAAGCCGATCATCTGGTCGACGTCGGCCGTGGCCAGGGCCGTGACCTCGCGCAGCCGCTCCGGCGAGATCAGCCGCACGCCGTCCACCTCGCCCAGCAGCGCGGCGTACATCCGCGCCACCGCACGGGCGGACATCGTGCCGCCCGAGGGGATGTCCGAGGTGAGCACCAGGGGGTCGTTGCCGTAGCCGGCGCTGGGGGTGACGGCGGGCGGGGTGGCCTTGAACAGCGGCAGGTCGGGCATCGCCGCCAGCATCTCGGCGGAACCGGGCGCGTCCTCCAGCCGGGCGAGGCGGCCGAGTTCGGCCTCCGGGACGCCGAAGTACAGCTCGTCGGCGATGCCCAGCGGCGTTGCGACCTCCTCCTCCAGCACCTGCGAGATCGGCTTGCCGGTGGCCCGGCGGACGATCTCGCCCATGACGAAGCCCCAGGTCACCGCGTGGTAACCCGTCCTGGTGCCGGGCTCCCACCAGGGCTCGGTACCGGCGATCAGGACGCACATCCCGTCCCAGTCGGAGAGGTCCTTCACCGTCAGGTCGGAGGGCACCGCCGGGACGCCGAGGGAGTGGGTGAGCGCGTGGCGGATCGTCGCCCCGCCCTTGCCGTGGGCGCCGAACTCGGGCCAGAGCTCGGCGATCGGCGTGTCGTAGTCGAGGGCGCCGCGCTCCGCGAGGACGTGCACCACCGTCGCCGTCACGCCCTTGCCCGTGGAGGCACTGAAGAACGGGACGTCCGGGGTGACGGGACGGCCGCCCTCCGGGTCCGCGGCGCCCGCGACCGCGTCCGCCACCAGCTCACCGTGCCGGTACACCGCGACCTGGACGCCCAGCTCGGCGCCGGACTCCACCAGGTGGTCGATGGTCCGCTGGACGAGCTCCTGCATGGCGATCATGTCCTCTCCGCACTCCGCTGCGGCGCCCGCCGGTACCCCCCGGGAGCGCCCTTCCCCGGGAGGACGGAGCCGCCGACGGGATCTCGACATCGCCGGCGGTAGGACATTCGGACCTCAGGAAGCCGGGCCGAGCAGGGCGTCCAGGTAGCGGGTCACCTCCTCGTGGAGTTCGACGGCGGTCTGCGGGTGGCTGTGGCCGCTGCCGACCACCGCGTTGAAGACCATGCCGTCGCACCAGCGGACCAGGCGGCGGGCGTCCTCCTCGGGCTCGGGCGAGCCGCAGCGGGTGAGGAGGAAGGTCGCGAGGTCGAGGAAGCGCGCGCCCAGCCGGTCGTAGACCTCCCGCAGTTCGGGCCGGCGGGCGGCCTCCAGGGCGAGTTCGATGCGCGCGACGGCGAGGGCGCGTCCGTCGTTCATGGCCTGGTGCAGGCCGTCGGCCACGCCCTGGGTGAGCAGGTCGCGAGGCGAACCCTCGACCATGGTCGGCACGCCGAAGCCGACCGACTCCAGCTCGGCGATCCGGGTCAGGGCGAGTTCGAGCAGCGCGACCCTGGTCCGGGCGCGGTTGGACGTCGAACCGGCGGGCAGGCCGACCGACTCGTCCACCGCGCGGTGGGTGAGCCCGCGCAGGCCGCGTTCCGCGATCAGGGCGATGGCGGCGTCGGCGATCAGGGTCGGACGCGGGGTCTGGCGCGGGGCCTTGAGCGACGGTGTCATGCGTCCGATCATGGCCGGTCCGCCGGGCCGAACCCAACTCGCTTCTCGGGCAGGAGCACGACGGAAGTAGTGGCACTACCGCAGTAGTGCCACTACTGCGGTAGTGCCACGGGTCGGGGCGAGAGGGAACTACAGGTGTAGTACCGTGACGACAGCAGGAACTACAGGTGTAGTGAGGAGCTCGTCCCATGAGTCACGGGAAGATCGATCGCGCAATCGTCATCGGCGGCGGAATCGGCGGCCTCACCGCCGCCCTGGCCCTCCACCGGCAGGGCATCCCGGTGACCGTCCACGAACGCGCCGCCTCCCTCGAGCCCGTCGGCGCCGGCCTCGCCCTCGCCCCCAACGCCCTGCGCGCGCTCGACCGCCTCGGCGTGGGCGCCCGCCTGCGCGCCCTCGCCACGCCCCACCCCGCCCTCGGCGTCCGCCGACCCTCCGGCCGCTGGCTCGCCCGGACCGACACCTCCGCCGTCGAGAAGCACTTCGGCGACCCGATCGCCGCCGTCGCTCGGGCCGACGTCATCGACGCCCTCGTCAACGCGCTGCCCACCGGAACCGTCCGTACGGGCTCCCCCGCCACGCTCGTCACACCGGGTGACGAGGGCCACCCGGCCGTCGTCCGCACCGAGGAGGGCGAGGTCACCGCCGACCTGGTCGTCGCCGCCGACGGCATCCGCTCCGCGACCCGCGCCGCGCTCTTCCCCCAGCACCCCGGACCGCGCTACTCCGGCTTCACGACCTGGCGCACCGTCATCGACACCCCCGGCAGGCGCCCCTCGGCGGCGGGCGAGATCTGGGGCCGCGGCCGCCTCGCCGGAATCGTCCCGCTCGCCGGCGACCGGGTGTACGTCTACGGCGCCGCCCTCGCCCCCGCCGGAACCCGAGCGGCCGACGAGCACGCCGAACTGCTGCGCCTGTACGGCGACTGGTGCGCCCCGCTGCCCGAACTGCTGCACGCCGGCGACCCGGCGCGGATCCTGCGCCACGACGTCTGGGCCCTCACCGACCCGCTGCCCGCCCACCACCGGGGCCGCGTCGCCCTCCTCGGCGACGCCGCCCACGCGATGGCCCCCTTCCAGGGCCAGGGCGCCTGCCAGGCCGTCGAGGACGCCCTCGTCCTGGCCGCCACCCTCACCCAGGGCGGCGACCTCGCCGCCTACACCGCCGCACGCCTCCCCCGCACCACCGGCATCGTCGCCGGGTCCCACCGCATCGGCGCCCTCGTCGCCCTCCGCTCCCCCGCCGCCGTCCTCGCCCGCGACACCGCCCTCGCCCTGGCGGGCCTCCTCCCGGCCCGCTTCCTGCTCAACCGCTCGGCGCCGACGTACGACTGGCAGCCGCCCACGCTCAGCGGCCAGGCGCACTGACCACGGCGAGCCGGTCCACCAGCAGCTCCACCCGCTGCTCGGCGTCCTCCCGGGGAAGCCGTCCCGCCCTGGTCAGGGTGGCCAGTCCGTGCAGGGCCGCCCAGAACGTCTCGGTGAACAGCCCCGGATGGACACCCTCCCCGGCGACCTCGCCGAGGCTCTCCAGCAGCGCGGCGAAGGCGTCCTTCAGCGGCTCCGGGGTGTCCTCCTGCGCGAAGGCCAGTCCGCCGTCGAGCTGGAACATGGCGTCGTAGACCGCCGGGTTGCGCTCGGCGAAGTCGAGGTAGGCGCGGGCGAGTGCGGCGACCCGCCCGCGGGGGCCGTCCGCCGCGGCCGACGCGCCCCGCAGCGCCAGGGCCATCTCGGCCGCGCCTTCGAGGGCGACGGCGCCGATGATCTCGCGCTTGCCCCGGAAGTGGCTGTAGAGGACGGGCTGGCTGTACTCGATGCGCTCGGCGAGCCGGCGGGTGGTGACCGCGTCCCAGCCCTGCCGCTCGGCGAGTTCGCGGGCCGTGGCCACGATGAGCCGCTCGCGAACCGCCCGGTCGCGCTCCTTGCGTTCCTGTACCGACATGATTCGATTCTAGCATCGCTAGACAAGGGAGCGGCAGTAGTACTAGCGTTGCATCGTCAGCTAGCAGCGCTAGATACGACCCAGGGGGTCACCATGCTCAACGCACTCGAGGTCTTCACCACGGTGGTCGTCGGCATGCTGGTGGGGGTGGAGTTCGCCGTCGCCTTCGTCATCAACCCGATCCTCCGCGCCCTGCCCGACGACAGCTACCAGCTCGGCCGCGCCCACGGCGGCCGGATGCTCGGCGCGGTGATGCCGTTCTGGTACATCGGCTCGCTCGTCCTCGTCGCGATCTGCGCCGTCGCCGGACGGGACCACGTCGGTACGGGCCTGGCCGTCGCCTCCGGCGGGCTGCTGGTCCTCAGCGTGGTCATGTCGGTCGCGCTGCTCGTCCCGATCAACAACCGCAGCAAGACCTGGACCCCCGAGAACCGCCCTGCGGACTGGCGGGAGCAGAGCGACCGCTGGGACCGGTACCACTACGGCCGCGTCGCCGTCCTCGTCGCGGCCTTCGCGCTGCTCGTCGCGGCCCTTGTCTGACCGGGTGGGGCGGGGCGTCAACTGCGCTTGGGCAGTTGACGCCCCGTTCGGCTACGGCTCGCTACAGGGCGGCGGCGGCCTGGCCCCGGCGGTCGGTCGCGGAGGCGAAGCTCAGCCAGGTGTGCCGGTTGCCCGCCCAGCACCAGCCGACCTTCGGCGCGTTACGGCGCTCACGACCGTCGCGGCCGGTGCCGTTGCTGAACCAGAGCGCGGGGGTTCGGGCGTCCAGGGCGCCGTTGGCCTTGCGGAGGCGGGAGCCGATGGTCATGTAGCAGTGGTTGCGCTCCAGGGCGGCAGGCTGTTGCAGGGCCCAGTGGATGCCCTCGGTGAGCAGCAGCGGGGTACGGGAATCGGCGGTGAGGGCGGGAAGCGCTTCGTCGGGGCTCCAGTTGGCCATGTGGTCGCCACGGTCGACGTCGGTGAGGAGGTAGAGGGGGGTGGAAGGGAGGGTGATCGTGTCGATGGGGGCGAAGAGGTCGACATCGGGCATGTCGACGACGACGAAGCCCGGCTTGCCACCGGAGCTGAGGAGAGGAGCGAGGGCGGAGGCCGGGGCTCGGTCAGGGTGCACGGCGAGCAGCGCACCCTCGGCGCTGGCGTTGGCCTCGGCGAAGGCCCGGAGTTCGGCGGCGGAGAGCCCGGCCACTTCGTGCACTCCCAGCTCGATGAGTCGCTCGGCCTGCGCGCTCAGAGCCGGAAGGTTGGGGAGGAGGGTGGAGGTGGTGGCGTGCATGGTTTCGGGCACGATGCTCCCAGGGTCGGCGGCTTGGGGGGCTCCGGGTGAACGGCACGGCCCACCGGATAATTCCCTTTGCCGCGCGAGGTTTTAGAGCTTCGGCCGCTTCGCGAGGGCTCGGTGCCGACGCCGTGGCCATCCGAGCAGGAATGACTTAGGGTCGACGGCTTCCCTCGTCGGCGCGACCAGGTACCCCGATCCGAAGCGCTTCCCCCCGTCCGTCCGGATCTGCACCCGGCGATCGAACTCCAACGCCCCCGGCCCCTACTCCTCGTCGCTGATGTCGATGGCGCCGCCGCCGGGCTTGTGCGGGTTGAGCTTCACCGTCAGCTTGTGGGTGCTCTTCGCCCCGTTCTCCTTCTTGCCCCCGAGGCTGACGACGCTCCACTTGAGCCCGCCGTCCACCCCTTTGGTGCGGGTGAGTTCGAGGCCGAGTTCGAGGGTGATCTCCCCCATCTCGAACCGGACGCCCCGGTCCGGGTTCTCCTCCATGCGGCGCTGGGCTGTGGCGATCTGCAGTCTCAGCTGGTCGACCGCGTCCGCCAGGTCCATCCACCGGTCGTCCTCGTCGCTACCGGACATGTGCCCTCCCCTTCGTGGCCTCGATTCTCCCGAAACCACCAAAGGCCGCCAAACCCCCAGCCCAGCCGCCGAGTTCCGCCTGCCGGAGCCAGTGCTCCGGCAGGCGGAACCGGAGGAGGTCAGTACCGCAGGACGGCGGCGATCCGCCCGGAGTCGGCGAGGGTGTCGTCCGGGACGAAGACGATCTCCGCGTGCGTGTCGAGGCCCCGCTCGATGACCTCGTCGACGATGTCCTCGCGCGCGCCCGGCTCGTCGGCCTCCGCGTCGACGAGGTGTTCGCCGTCGTCGCGGACGGTGCGGCGGTAGTTCTCCTCGACCGCGAGCAGGCCGACCCGGCCGCCGCCCGCGGCCTGCCAGACCTCGTCCAGGCCGGCGGCGAACTCGTGGCGGCCCCGGGCCTTGTCGAGGCGGGCGAGGGTGTCGGCGATCTGCTGTTCCGCGCGGGCGCGGACGGCGGGGGCGACGACCCGGTGGACGGTTTCGACGTCGGCGCCGGCGAGGCCGCCGTGCGGGATCTGGGCGGTGGCCTTCTCGGCGATGGTGCCGACGGCGTCCAGGAGGGCGAGCGCGGGGGCCTCGCCGACGACGTACAGCGGGCGGGGGTCGGCGGCGAGGACCTTGCCCATCTCGGTGTCGGCCTGGCGCAGGAAGGTCCGGGTGCCCTCCTCGCGGAAGGTGCTGGGGGTGCCGCCGGTGCGTTCCATCCGCTCGGGGTCGGGGTTGTCGAAGACGCGCTCCAGCGGGAAGCCGTGGTCGTCGTCCTCGACGGCCCGCTCGCGGTCGGCGCCCCACAGCACCACCCGGTCGGCGGCGACCGCGAGCACCCAGGACGGGGGCTGGGCGGTGTGGGCGGCCACCAGGTTCCGGGTGAGGAAGGTGTCGGACAGCACCACCCGGGCGGGGGCCGGACGGTCGAAGGTCCACACCTGGTGCTCCCCGGGGGCGGCGAAGATCGCCAGGCCGTCCTCGCAGTGCACGAGGTCGACCTCGGTGAGCGCCCGGTCGAGCTGCGCCACCACGTCGATCCGGTCGGCGCGGGAGACCTCGGGGTCCGCCTGGAGCCTCTCCTTCGCCTCGGCGACCAGGTTGCGCAGCCGGATCGGGTCCTGCGCGTTGTCCGGCTCCCGGCGGTGGGTGGGCATCAGGATCGACACCGCCGGGTAGGGCCGGGGCCGGCGGAGCTCGGCGAGGACAGCGGGGGTGAGGGAGGGTGGCATGGGCAGAGCCCTTTCCGTACACGGTTCGTTCTGACGGTGCGTCACATCATCTGTGCATCGTTCACGCACAGCAATCGAACGCTCGCCCGTGTCGGCGCGCGCCTCCCGCTCAGAGGACCATGACCCGCTCCGGCGTCGGGTACGGCGCGAAGCCCGCCTTCTCGTACACGCCGTGCGCGTCCTGGGTGACGAGGAGGATGCGCCGCAGCTCGTACGGGGCGAGGTGGTCGCGCACGGCCGTGGCCACCCAGGTGCCGAGGCCCTTGCCGCGCTGCCCGGGGTGGACGTAGACGTCGCAGAGCCAGGCGAAGGTCGCGAAGTCGGTGACCACCCGCGCGTACCCGACCTGCTGCCCGTCCGGCGCGTACACCCCGAAGTTCAGCGAGGCCCGGGCGGCCCGGTCGACCGTCTCCCGGCTGCGGCCGAGGGCCCAGTACGCGTCGGTGGAGAGCCAGTGGTGGACGAGGTCGATGTCGATCCGGTCGAGGTCGGTGTCGATCTCGAAACCGTCTTCCCTACGAGTGATCATGTCGGTGATCGTATTACCGCTGTCGAGATCGAACCGAGGACAGGACGACACTGTGCAACTTCTCACCGAGCGACTGCGATTGCGGCCGCTGACCGTCGCCGACACGGACTGGTGGGTACGGCTGCACGCCGACGCGCGGGTCAACGAGTTCGTCGGCGACTACACGGCCGAGACCGCCACCGCCCGGCTGCGCGCGATCGAGGAGTCCTGGGCGCAGCGCGGGTACGGGCTGTTCGCGGTCGAGTCGCGAGCGACCGGCGAGGCGGTGGGCCGCTGCGGGATCACCTGGTACGAGCCGTTCGGGGAGCCCGAGGCCGGCTGGACCCTGGCCGCCGAGCACTGGGGCCACGGCTACGCCACCGAGGCGGCGCAGGCCCTCCTCGCCTGGGCCGACGAGTCACTCGACCTGCCGCGCCTCATCGCCCTCATCCGCGCCGCCAACACCGGCTCCGTCGCCGTCGCCCGCCGCCTCGGCTTCCGGCCGCTGCGCGAGGACACCTTCTTCGGCGGCCCGGGCCTGGTGTACGTCCGGGATCGCGTCGTTTCCCAGGGCTGAGGCGGAAACTACGCAAGTAGTGGCACTACTTGCGTAGTTCCGGCTTGTCGGCATCGTGCTGCCGTCGGCTGCCCACCGTCCACGCGGCGTAGAGGGTGGAGAGCGCGCCGGCCACCATGACGACCGTCGTCCCCGGGGCCTCCAGTGCGACCAGGATGATCCCGGTCGCCAGCACGGCGAGGAAGGCCACCAGGTCGATCAGCGTGCGGCGTTGGGTCATGCTGCACCTTTCGTAGGACTCGGCCCCAACCGTTGCACGAGGGGGTGGGCGGTTCGCCGTTCTCCCACGTTCTCTCAGATAAAATGCTTGTACTGCTGAGAGATCTTGGAGGGTTGGTGGCATCGGAGCGGATTCGCAGCGGGCGCCGCCAGGCCCCCCCGCTCGGGGCCTGCCCCTCGATGGACCTGCTCGTCCACCACCTGCGCGACCTGCGCGACAGCGCCGGCCTGAACGTGGCGGAACTCCGCGTCCGGCTCGTCGAGGCCATGCGCGACGAGCCGGCGGACCCGCCCGCGGAACAGACGCTGCACCGGCTGCTGCGCGGGACGAACCTGCACGCGAAGCCGCGCCTGGCGGAGGCGGTGGCCGATGTCTGCGTTCACGCGACCCGGGGCGACCGGCAGGCCGCCCGGGAGCGGGTGCGGGAGTTCTACGCCCTCGCCCGCGAGGAGATGGCCGGCAGCCGAGGCGGGACGGACCCGGAACCGAAGGGCGACCAGGCGAACGCCGAGATCAAGCGCCTGCGGACGGAACTGCAGAAGAAGCAGCAGGAGAACCTGCACCTGGCGGCCGAGGTGGCTGCGACCAGGCGGTTGCTCGCCGCGCTGGCCCCGGGAGGCGACGGCGGAGCGGTGACCGGGGACGACGTGCTCGGCGAGATCCTCGAACGGATCCAGTACATCTCCGCGAGCAGTGACGAGGCCCTGGCCGAGGCACAGGCCGCCCGGGCCGAAACCGCGTGGCTGCGCGACTGGGTGACCGCATCCGCCTGGGACCAGGAACCGGAGACCTCGGCACCCGACGAGGCGGACGGCGCCGAGCCCGCCTTCGAGACTCCGAACGCCGAAGACCCGGAACTCGAAGAACTGGTCCGGGAACTGACCCGACGGGACCCGACGGGCGCACGAATGGCCGGAGTGATCGAGAGCGCCGGCGAGTACCTGCTGGACGGCGGCCGGACCGGCCGCTACGAGCTGGCCCAGTTGAGTGCGGCCGAGAAGCTGGTCTTCAGCTCGACCGTCGAGCGGCTGATGCAAGGGGAGTTCGGGCTGACGGAGGGCACCGCACACCTCGACCTCGCCCTGAACGGGATCGAGTTCGACCTGAGGTGGACACTCGGCGGCACCTGGGCCTTCTGGCCCGAGCTCGTGGGGGAGCTCTGTGTCGTCGCCCAAGCGAACGAGCGCACTGGAAAGTACAGCTACGGCGTCGTCCGGGTCCGGCCCGAGTACCTGAGGCAATCAGTCAACCGGGGCGGCAGGTCCGCGCTCACCCGCCAGGGCCGCGAGGCGATCCGCTGGATCCGGCTGGACGGGAACCTCCGCACCGGGGTCCTGCGGCAACTCTCCGAAGACGACCGGGAGGCCGTCCTCGGGCAGCGCACCGGGGCTCAGCGCCTGACCGAACTGTTCCGGCGCGCGCAGGGCAAGCGGCTGACCCGGGGCGACCTGGCCACCGTGTGCCGCACACCGGATCCCCTGCGGCGCCTGCGCGAGGCTCTGCCCGTGCTCCGCCGCGAAGGCATCCTGGTGGCCGCCGGCCACCTCGGGGACCGGTCGGTGCTCACCGCGCTGGGCGCCCCCGAACCCGCCGCAGGCGAGTGGGTCGGCCTGCGGCTGGTGCCCGCCGACGGCGAACCCGGCCCGGTCATCGACCTCGACGGAACACCGTGGCGCAAGGCCCGCCCCGAGGACCCCGAAACTCCACTGCCCTAACCTGCACAGGAAGTCGGCCGGGCCGACTTCCTGCGCGGGTGGGGTGGGCGAATGTCCGGGCCGGTGGTGGCGGCTCGAACCGGCCCGCAGGTGCCGTGTTGGCCCGTGAGGTTGGGTTGGTGTCGGGGGCCGCACCGCTCTCGGGCAGAGTTGGGATCATGGATCGGTTCGTGGGGCGGGCTCGGCTCGAGTGGTGGGCCAATCGTTTGACGTGCCTCGGGGCGTACGACATCGAGATCGATGTCACTGTCGACGCGGGTGGGCAGTGGGGGGCTGTGGGGCGGCATGTCGATGCGCTTGATGCGGGCCAGCGCGAGGGGTGGGAGTTTCTGATGGCGATGGATCCGCACTTCGCGCTGGCGTTTCCCGGTGAGGAGCGCGGCGGGATCGTGGTGCGGGTCGTCGAGGCGGGGGACGGGAGCCTCACGTTCACGGAGGCGCCGGACTGGGACGGCTCCGTGAACGTCGCCTTCGATGTCAGCTGATGGCGGCGGCTGCGCGGATGGCGTGCAGGGCGCGTGCGACGGTGGCTTCCTTCTCGCCGACCGGGGCGACGTAGTCGAGGGCGCTGCGGGCGGCCTCCTCGCCGACGGTTCGGGTGATGACCCAGGCGGCGAGGTACTGGGAGGCGAGGCAGCCGCCCGCCGTGGCGATGTTGCCCTCGGCGTGGAACGGCGCGTCCAGGACGGTGACGCCGCGTGCTTCGACAAAAGGGCGGCTCGTCATGTCCGTGCAGGCGGGCATGTCGTCCAGCAGTCCGAGGCGGGCGAGTACCAGGGCGCCCGAGCACTGCGCTCCGACCAGCTGACGCGAGGGGTCGAGCGGCAGTCGGGAGATCAGGTGGTCGTCGGCGACCACGTCGCGGGTCTTCACCCCGCTGCCGATCAGCACGACGTCGGCTTCGGGGAGGAAGTCGAGGGTGCGCTGCCCGGTCACCTCGACGCCGTTCATCGAGGTGACGACCGGGGTGGGCGTCGTGATGAAGGCTTCCAGGCCGTCCTTGCGGCAGCGGTTGATGATGGCGGAGGCGACGAAGCTGTCGAGCTCGTTGAACCCGTCGAAGGTGACCACGGCTACCTGCATCACAACTCCTTGAGGTGGGAGAGGTGGTAAAGGCTATGCCAGGGCGTCGAGTTCGGCGGTGATGGCTTCACGCCCATCAGTACCTGCGGTAGATCTCGCGGCGGTTGCCCACGGCGACCACCCAGACGACCAGCTGCCCGTCCTCAATCGTGTACACCACGCGATAGTCACCAACCCTGAGTCGCCAGTGGCCCGGATGACCCTGGAGTGGCTTGATGTCGAACGGCGTCGTGTCATCGTTGTCCAGCGCACGCTGGAACTCTGTGAGGCGGTACATGATCCGCAGCGCTTCCGTGCGGGGCACCTTCAGCAGATCCCGCTGACCATGAGGCGTGAAGCGAGTGACGTGGCCCACTCGTCACCCCTGGTGAGCGCGCAGAATCGCGGCCATCTCTTCGAGCGAGACGGAGCCCTCACGGCCTTCGGCCTCGGCTTCCTTGGCAAGACTGCTGAGCCAGGCATCCTCGGCCTCATCGGCGAGTCGACTGAGGCGCCGGTACTCCTCGATGTCGATCACGACGGCCTCCTGCCGGCCTCGCCGCGTGATGATCGTCGGAGTCTCGTCCCTACGAGCCCGGTCAATGACGTCCGCAAGGTGGCTTCGCACCTCGGCCATGGATTCAACGACAGGTTCACTCATGACATAAATGTAGCAGATGTACATCTAGTTCATGTGGCTGCGGCCAGGGCGTCGAGTTCGGCGGTGATGGCGGCGCGGAGTGGGTCGTGGGCGGGGCCGAGGGCGTGGTGGGGGTCGGACCAGTTCTCGCGGGGGTGGTCCCAGACGGGGCGCTGGACGAGGTGGGTGGGCTCCCAGGCGTAGCGGGGCCAGATGTGGGCGTGGAGGAACGGGTCCTTGTTGCCCAGGATCTCGATGTTGACCCGGCGGAACGCGGGGTCGGCGGCCCGGCAGGCGAGTTCGACGGCCTCGGCGAGCCGGTCGAGGTCGGCGAGGTACGCGAGGCGGCGCGGGCGCGGAAGGTCGGTGAGACGTTCGGCGCCCGGCTGTTCGGTCAGGAGGACCGAATAGCCGGGCAGGAACTGAACGTCGCCGATGACGGCGAAGCCGGCGGACAGCCGCCGCAGGACGGTCGGGTTCTCACCGCGCAGCGCGGTGCCGATCCGGTCGTTTCGCCAGTCGGGGTAAGGCATCGTCAGGCGGTACCGAACTCGCCGTCGCGGACGGCGGTGACGAAGGACTGCCAGGCGTCGGGAGAGAAGCGAAGACGCGGCCCCTCGGGGTCCTTGGAGTCGCGGACCGAGCCGGGCCGAGCGTCGTCGACCTCAACACAGTTGTTGTTGTCGCTGCCGCCGCTGTAGGTACTCTTACGCCACTGCTCAGACACCCGGGAACTCTCCCCCGGCAACGGCCGTGACGAACGACTGCCAGGCGTCGGGAGTGAAGCGAAGACGCGGCCCCTCAGGGTCCTTCGAGTCACGCACCGAGCCGAGGCAAAGGTCGTCGACCTCAATGCAGTTGTCGTTGTTGCCACTGCTGTAGCTGCTCTTACGCCACTGCTCTCGGTGCATTCGCGTAATCCTCCGCCGCCGATTCGACCAGGGCCAGGGTCGCCTCCGGCGACAGCGCGGCGGCCCTGACGAGATCGTAGTCCAGCGAGCACTTCGCAACCAGCGCCGGTTCATCCACCAGGGCACCCGTGTTCGGGCCTTCGATGTAGGCGGTCGGCGGCGCGCCGTCGAACGTCATGAGGCAGATCGACCCGTTCATCAAGGCATGCGCCCCCTCCATGAACGGCACAATCTGGATGATCACCTTTCGGTCACGGATCAGCTTGGCCAGATGCCGCAGCTGGCGGCACATCACCTTCGCCCCTCCGACCGGCCGACGAACGACCGCCTCGTCCAGGACCGCCCAGTACTGCGGGGCCTTCGTCCTGTCGAGCAGTTCGGACCGACCCACTCGAAGGGCCACCGACTGCTCGATCTCCGCCGAACTGTGAAGCGGCTTGGACGACTCGAACAAGGCACGGGCGTAGTCCGCCGTTTGCAGGAGCCCCGGCACCAGGAGCGGCGAGAACTCACTGATCGTCGTCGCCATCGACTGGAGTTCGACGACATCGATGAAGTAGTCCTCGTACAGCGACGACTTACGCACCATCTCGTACAGCCGCTGGAAGTGCCCATCCGTGTCGAGCGCCTTGTCCAGGTACCCCGACATGTCCTTCTGCGGCTTCCGCACCGCCGCCTCCATCTGGCAGATGTAGGCGCCGGTGCAGAACACCAGCTTGCCCAGCCCCTCCTGGGTCAGCCCCGCCGCTTCGCGGAGCCGCCTCAACTCCTCGCCGTAGTACTTGCGCGCCGCTTCCGTCGGGTCGAAGACCTTCGCCATGAGCCCAGTTCCCTTCAACGAAACCGTTGTTGGGATCGACGATAAGCACTGTCGGCCAGCAAGTCGCTACAAACTGTGACGCTGTAAACCTCAGATTCCGAGGCCGCGAACGACCAGGTCCACCAAAGCGAAGAAGAACAGCGAGACCCCGACAAAACTGTTCGTCTGGAAGAACGCCCGGTTGAGCTTCGAAAGGTCGTTCGGCCTGACGATGGTGTGCTCGTAGCAGAATGCGCCCGCCACGACCGCCAGCCCGAGCCAGAATGCCACCCCGGCGTGGGTCAGCACCGCGAACCAGCCCAACAGCAGCGTGGTAAGGACGTGGCAGACCCGCGCGCCCCAGATCGCCGCCGGCACCCCGAACCGCGCGGGCACCGACAGCACGCCGTGTTCCCGGTCGGACTCGACGTCCTGGCAGGCGTAGATCAGGTCGAAGCCGCCGATCCAGATGCCGACCGCCGCGCCCAGCACGACCGCGTCCCAGGACCAACTGCCCGTCACCGCGAGCCAGGCGCCCACCGGCCCTATCGACTGCGCGAGCCCGAGGATCGCCTGCGGGAAGTTGGTGAACCGCTTCCCGTACGGGTAGACGACCATCGGCACGACCGCGACCGGCGCGAGCACCAGGCACAGCGGGTTGAGCATCGCCGCCGCGCCGAGGAACACCACCAGCGCGACCGCCGAGCCGACGTACGCGGTCTTCAACGAGACCGCGCCCGTGACGAGTTCGCGCCCCGCCGTCCTCGGGTTCCGGGCGTCGAGCTCACGGTCGATGATCCGGTTGGCGGCCATGGCGAAGGTGCGCAGCCCGACCATGCACACGGTGACGATGAACAACTCGCCCCAGTGCACCCGCTTGTCGGCCATGAACATCGCCGTCAGCGCCGCGATGTAGGCGAAGGGCAGGGCGAAGACCGAGTGCTCGATCATCACCAGGCGCAGGAAGGCTTTCGTACGCCCGGGGGTCTCAACAGCAGCCGTACTCATCAGAGCCCGTATTCCTTCCAACGACGCGACACCAGCTCAGCCGTGGCCGGGTCCGAGGACACCATCTCCGGCCAGCCCCCGTCCCGGGTGTACCCCTCCTCCGGGAGCTTGCGCGTGGCGTCGATGCCCGCCTTGCCGCCCCAGAACTGCTGGTACGAGGCGTGGTCGAGGTGGTCGACCGGCCCTTCGACGACCGTCAGGTCGCGGCTGTAGTCGACGTTGCCGAAGGCCCGCCAGGCGACTTCCTGGTAGTCGTGCACGTCGCAGTCGGAGTCGACCACGATGATCAGCTTGGTCAGCGACATCATGTGCGCGCCCCAGATGGCGTGCATCGTCTTCTGGGCGTGCTTGGGGTACTTCTTGTCGATCGAGACGATCACGCAGTTGTGGAAGCCGCCGGCCTCGGGCAGGTCGTAGTCGACGATGTCCGGGATGATGATCTTGAGCAGCGGCAGGAAGAAGCGCTCGGTGAACTTGCCCAGCGGGCCGTCCTCCGTGGGCGGGCGGCCGACGACGATGGACTGGAGGATCGGGCGGCGACGCATCGTCACGCAGTCGATCTTCAGTGCGGGGAAGGGCTCCTGCGGGGTGTAGAAGCCGGTGTGGTCGCCGAAGGGGCCCTCGGGGAGCATCTCGCCGGGCTCGAGCCAGCCCTCGATCACGACCTCGGCGTCTGCCGGGACCTGGAGCGGGACGGTCTTGCAGTCGACCATCCGCACGCGCTCGCCCGCGATGAAGCCGGCGAAGAGGTACTCGTCGATGTCCCCGGGCAGCGGCGCGGTGGCGGCGTAGGTGACGGCGGGCGGGCAGCCGAAGGCGATGGCGACGGGGAGGCGCTCGCCGCGCTTCTGGGCGACGGCGTAGTGGTTGCGGCTGTCCTTGTGGATCTGCCAGTGCATGCCGATGGTGCGGCGGTCGTGGCGCTGGAGGCGGTAGAGGCCCAGGTTGCGGATGCCGGTGTCGGGGTGCTTGGTGTGGGTGAGGCCCAGGTTGAAGAAGGAGCCGCCGTCCATCGGCCAGGTGAACAGGGCGGGCAGCTCGTCGAGGTTGACGTCGTCACCGGTGAGGACGACCTCCTGCACGGGCGCGTCCTTCACGTTGCGCGGCGGCACGTGGGTCATGGAGGCCAGCTTGCCGAAGGCGTCGCGGAAACCGGTGAAGCCCTGGGGCAGTTCGGGCTTGAGCAGACCGGCGATCTTCTCGGAGATGTCGTCGGGGCCCTTGAGGCCGAGCGACTTGGCGAGGCGGCGTTCCGTGCCGAAGACGTTCATCGCGAGCGGCATCGACGAGCCCTTGACGTTCTCGAAGAGCAGGGCCGGGCCCTTGGCCTTCTGCACCCGGTCGACGATCTCGCCGATCTCCAGGTGGGGGTCGACCTCCGCCTTGATGCGCTTGAGGTCGCCTTCGCGGTCGAGGGCCCGCAGAAAGGAGCGGAGATCGTCGTATGCCATGCCTGTCAGTATCCGCCACCCGATAGCCTGGCTCGGTCAAGGGGCCCGGTCGAGGTGCCCCGGCCGCCGCCGCCTTCACTCGGGGGGAGATCGCCGCCATGCTGCGGATTCTTCTGACCATCATCCTTCCGCTCGCCCTCTGGGTGTGGGCGTTCGTCGACTGTCTGACCACGCCCGAGGACGAGGTCAAGCACCTGCCCAAGGTCGTCTGGGTGCTCATCGTCCTGCTCTTCCCGCCGCTGGGCCCGATCGCCTGGCTGATCGCGGGCAAGCAGCGCGGCTTCGCACGCACCGCGCCCGCCACGGCCGGCGACTCCCCGTACCCGGCCCCGCGCGGGGGCCGACAGGTCGCGCCGGACGACGACCCCGAGTTCCTGGCCTCGCTCGAGGACCTCAAGAAGAGCGACCGGCACCACGAGGAGATGCTCAAGGAGTGGGAGGCGGATCTGCGCCGTCGCGAGCGGGAACTGCGCGGCAAGGACGAGCCGGAGGACGGCCACAAGCCCTGAGGTGCGGCCCGACCTGATCCACCTCCGGCCCGATCCACCTCCGACCTGACCTGATCTACCTCCAACAGCCCACACGGACGCCTCCGGGTGGGCTGTGGCGTTTTTGGCGCTTCCCTACGATCGGAGGGCTTTCGGCCCGCATCGCCCGCGACCGGGCGCCTACTCCCGGCTATCGGCCACCTGCGCTCTGCGGCCCCTTTCGGCCATCGCGTCAGACCTCGCTGACCTGGGCTTTCCTTCATGTTCAGATCATCGGACCATCATCTCCGCGCCAACCCCGTGTACGCGAACGGACACCGAGCGCGAACGGCCCCCCGCGCCCGCTTCTGTGCAGGGGCCACAGCTAAACGAACCCGACCTTGTACGGAATCGACGCCGAAACCGACCCTCGGCCCCTCGTACAGTCATAAGTGAAGAAAGTGATTCGCAGCCGGGGGCACAGCATTCGTTGGCTGTCGGACAGTTCCCTCACCCTTGGAGTGGTTCGAGATGACGGTTGTGCATGAGGCACCGGTCGGCGACGAGGTCCCCGAGATCGCGGCCGACGCGCGCGGGCGGGTCGCCGAGCTGCACGCGCTGCGCGAGAAGGTGCTCCGCGGCCCCAGCGACAAGGCCACCGAGGCCCAGCACGCCAAGGGCAAGCTGACCGCCCGCGAGCGCATCGAGCTGCTGCTGGACGAGGGCTCCTTCCACGAGGTCGAGCCGCTGCGCCGCCACCGCGCCCAGGGCTTCGGCCTGGAGGCCAAGAAGCCGCACACCGACGGTGTGATCGTCGGCTGGGGCACCGTCCACGGCCGGACCGTCTTCACCTACGCCCACGACTTCCGCATCTTCGGCGGAGCGCTCGGCGAGGCCCACGCGCAGAAGATCCACAAGATCATGGACATGGCCATCGCGGCCGGTGCCCCGCTGGTCAGCCTCAACGACGGCGCCGGCGCCCGCATCCAGGAGGGCGTCACCGCGCTCGCCGGGTACGGCGGCATCTTCCAGCGCAACACCAAGGCGTCCGGCGTCATCCCGCAGATCTCCGTGATGCTCGGCCCGTGCGCCGGCGGCGCCGCCTACTCGCCCGCGCTGACCGACTTCGTCTTCATGGTCCGCGAGACCTCGCAGATGTTCATCACCGGCCCGGACGTCGTCCAGGCCGTGACCGGCGAGAAGATCACCCAGAACGGCCTCGGCGGCGCCGACGTGCACGCCGGCGTCTCGGGCGTCTCGCACTTCGTCTACGACGACGAGCAGTCCTGCATCGAGGAGGTCCGCTTCCTCCTGTCGCTGCTGCCGCAGAACAACCGCGAGATGCCGCCCTCCGTCGTCTCCGACGACCCGGTCGAGCGCCGCAACGACAGCCTGCTGGACCTGGTGCCGGCCGACGGCAACCGCCCGTACGACATGCGCAAGGTGATCGAGGAGATCGTCGACCACGGCGAGTTCCTCGAGGTCCACGAGCGCTGGGCCACCAACGTGCTGTGCGTGCTGGCCCGCGTCGACGGCCACGTCACCGGCATCATCGCCAACCAGCCGCAGTCGCTGGCCGGCGTGCTCGACATCAACGCCTCCGAGAAGGCCGCGCGCTTCGTCCAGATGTGCGACGCCTTCAACATCCCGATCGTCACGCTGCTGGACGTGCCCGGCTTCCTGCCCGGCGTCGACCAGGAGCACGGCGGCATCATCCGCCACGGCGCCAAGCTGCTGTACGCGTACTGCAACGCCACGGTGCCGCGGATCTCGCTGATCCTGCGCAAGGCGTACGGCGGCGCGTACATCGTGATGGACTCCCGCTCGATCGGCGCCGACCTCTCCTACGCGTGGCCGACCAACGAGATCGCCGTCATGGGCGCCGAGGGCGCGGCCAACGTGATCTTCCGCCGCGAGATCAACGGCGCCGAGGACCCGGAAGCCATGCGGGCCCAGAAGATCAAGGAGTACAAGAGCGAGCTGATGCACCCGTACTACGCGGCCGAGCGCGGCCTCGTGGACGACGTCATCGACCCCGCCGAGACCCGCCAGGTGATCGCCTCCGCCCTCGCGATGCTCCGCACCAAGCACGCCGACCTGCCCAGCCGCAAGCACGGCAACCCGCCGATGTAGCACGGCGCTTCGCGCCGCGGGCCGTTCCGAGTGCCGTACCGAGTGCCACCACACACCACTGCCACCGGGGGAGAAACCAGACCATGACCGCTTCCGCCGAACCTCTCGTCCGCATCGTGCGCGGCTCCCTCTCCGACGAGGAGCTGGCCGCCCTCACCGCCGTGCTGGCGGCCCGCGCGGCCGTCGCGCAGCAGGCCGCGGCCGCCGCGCCGGTCGAGCCGATCGCCAGCTGGCAGCGCCTGGAGCGCCGCCCGGCGTACTACTCCCCCGTCAGCTGGCAGCAGGCCGCCTGATCCCACTCCTCGAGACGGCCGGTCACCCTTCGCGGTGACCGGCCGTCTCTGCGTTCCGGCGCCACGCACAAGGCGCCCACCGGGCGTTCCACCCGCCCCGACAAGCGGAACCGGCTCGGTAGGATGCGTAGCGGACTGAACCGCGGCCCCGCCCCAGGGCACCAGAACCACCAGGAGGCTGCGATGGCCAGGCAGGCCCGTGCGCTGGCGACGCGCCAGGCGGTACTCCTGGCGGCGGCCGAGGTCTTCGACGAGCGGGGCTACGCCGCCGCCACGATGGCCGAGATCCTCGAGCGCGCCGGCGTCACCAAGGGCGCGCTCTACTTCCACTTCCGCTCCAAGGAGGAGCTGGCGCTCGCCGTCATCGAGGGGCAGGGCGCCTGGATCGCCACCTGGGTGCCGCGCTCGGACTCCCCGGTACAGAAGCTGATCGACCTCGGGTACGCCTTCGCGCACGCCCTCCAGGAGGACGCGCTGGTGCGCGGCAGCATCCGGCTCACCATCGAGCACGGCAGCTTCACCCAGCCGCAGCGCGCGGCCTACCAGGGCTGGATGGACCTGGTGGCCGAGCTGCTGGGGCAGGCCGCGGCCGAGGGCGACCTCCACCCGGGCATCGAGCCGGCGGCGGCCGCCGGGGTGATCACCGGGGCCGTCACCGGCATCCAGCTCAGCTCCCAGGTGCTCACCGACCGGCGGGACCTCGTGCCGCGGATGACCACGATGTGGACGCTGCTGCTGCCCGGGCTCGTCCAGCCGCACGCGCTCGCCCGGCTGAGCGTGGCCGACCGTACGAACGGCTAGAACGGTCGGCCAGGACGGTCGGTCAGGCCGGTCGGTCAGGTCGGTCGGCCAGGACCGTCGGTCAGGTCGGTCGGTCAGGTCGGTCAGGTCGGCCAGTAGTCGTAGGAGTCCAGGCGCTCGACCGGGACGAGGGCGGGCAGCAGGGCCTTCCAGACCCGGCGCACGCCGTCCGGGCCGAGCCGTTCCGGGCGGCCTCCGGACAGCAGCACCTGTCCGGCGGCGACGGCCGTCAGCAGTTCGGCAGCGGCGCGGCGGTCCACCTCGGGGCACAGCTCCCCCGCGTCGTGGGCGCGCTCCAGCAGGCGGTGGACGACGGCGGTGAGGCTGCGCCAGGTGGCGTCGGTGCCCGCCGGGGTGCTCCCGGCCCCGGCGCAGAGCCCCTGGTCGCCGGCCCCGTACCGGCCGAGCCGCACGCCGGCCCGGACCACCACGTCCTCGCGCAGCATGCGGGCGAGTTCGTGCGAGAGGTCGATCAGGCCCTGGAGCGGGCGGCCCTCGGTGCGCAGGGCGCGCAGCGCGGCCGAGCCGATCTCCCGCCCGGCGGCGGCGCGCACACCGTCCGCGAGGGCCTGTTTGGAGACGAAGTGGAAGTAGAGCGCGCCCTTGCTCACGCCCGCCCTGCGGCTGATGCCGACCAGGCTGGCGGTCTCGAAGCCCACCTCGGCGAAGGTGTTCGCCGCCGCGACCAGCACGGCGCTCCTGGTCCGTTCCGCGCGTACCTGCTTGACCACTGGCCCCCGCCCCTCATGGCTCTGCCGGACGCGGTCCCCACCCCGTCCGGCTGCTGTCAGCGCGCCGTCGACCGCGGCGTGCAGCGCCTCGCATGCGCACGGCGATCACCGAAACCGCACGGCTGGTCTCTAACCTAGCCCCCTCGTCGACCCCGCCGTTCAGGGGGGACGGGCCCCCGCCCGAGGTCGGGGGTCGCCCGACCGGCATTTCCGCAGTCCAGAGGGGGTGTGACGGGTCGCGCGGCCGGGGTGGCCCTGACCGCAGAAACACATACCGGGTGGTATGTATGTTTTGCTCCGAAGCGTCCGAAGCATCCGGCCAGCATCCGGAGCCTGCTGCTCGTGGAGCCGGTCGGAGCCGGGTCCCGCCTCCCGCCGGCAGGCTGACGCGGGAGGCGGGGAGCGGGCTCTACGCGGCGGCCAGGGCCGCCGGGCGGCCCGCGTGCATCACGCTGAGGTTGGTGGCCAGCCGGACCGGGTCCTGGGTCAGCCAGAGCCGCAGCGCGGCGCCCAGCATCGCGCTGGCCGACTCGATCCGCAGCCCGGTGATCTGGGCGATCCGGGCCGCCCCCGGCACCAGCAGGTCGGCCAGCGGGGCCGGCAGCCAGACCGTCAGGGCGCACGGCGCGGGCGACGCCAGGGCGCCGAGCAGCCGGTAGGCGTCCTGCGGCGAGCTGAGCGTGGGGATGACGTCCAGCAGGCCGTCCGCCACCACCTCGGACACGTCGCTCCGGTGCCCCTGGGCGAGCCGCCGGAGCAGCAGTTGCTCACGAGCGGTGATTCGGACGGTCAGCATGACCTCGTCGCACTCCATTGCGCGATCTCCTCCTCAAGTCCCTCCCGTACCGGCCGGCGGCCGGCACGAACTACCCCTGTCGCACCTCGGCCCGGCTACCTCTGCGGAAAGCCGGGCCGGTGGGTGTGTGCCGCCCCGGTCAGACCCCCGCGTAGGAGTGCTTTCCGGTGACGAAGATGTTCACGCCGTAGTAGTTGAAGAGCCAGCAGGCGAAGGCCGCCAGCGCCAGGTAGGCCGCCTTGCGGCCCTTCCAGCCAGCCGTGGCGCGGGCGTGCAGGTAGGCGGCGTAGGCGACCCAGGTGATGAACGACCAGGTCTCCTTCGGGTCCCACTCCCAGTACTTGCCCCAGGCCGCCTCGGCCCAGACCGCGCCCGCGATGATGGTGAACGTCCACAGCGGGAACACCAGGGCGTTGATCCGGTAGGACAGCTTGTCGAAGGTGGACGCGGCCGGCAGGCGGCGCCAGATCGAGGCCGAGGTGCCCAGCGGGCCGGTGGTCAGACCGGCGGCAGTGCGCCTCTCGAAGGAGTCCTTGCCGAGGTAGAGCAGGGTGGCGATGAACGCCGCGTAGAAGGCGCCGCCGCAGAAGATCGCGGTGGAGACGTGGATCGCCAGCCACGGCGAGTGCAGCGCCGGGACGAGCTGGTCGGACTCGGTGTACAGCAGCGAGGTCGCGATGCCCAGGGTCAGCAGCGCGGCGAGCACGACGGGCAGGCCCAGCCAGCGCACGTTCTTCTTCCAGGCCAGCAGCGCCAGGTAGGAGGCCGTCATCGCGAAGGCGAAGGCGCAGGAGAACTCGTACATGTTCCCCCACGGCCAGCGGGAGACCGACAGGCCGCGGGCGACGATGCCGCCGCCGTGCAGCAGCAGGGCCAGCACGCTGAGGGAGACGGCGATGCGGCCGGCGAGGTCGGCCCGCTCGCTGGTGCCGGCCGCGCCGGGGCCGTCCACCTCGTCCGCGCCGCGGCCGCTGGTGACCACCGTCGCGCCCTCGCCGGCCACGGCGGTACGGGTGAGCGTGGTGGTCCGGCCGCCGGTACCGGCCACCGTGACGGTGACCTTCTTGGCGGCCTTCGTCGAGGCCGTGGCGACGGTCTCGGAGAGGCTGGCCGCCGCCGCGTTCGACCGGACGGCGATGGCGCCCTTGCTGCCGAACGTCCACTCGATCATGTGGGCGAACATGGCGAGGGTGTAGACCACCATGGCCGAATAGATCAGCTTGTTGGAAAGATCGGCCAGCTGTGGGTCGACCGAGGCGAGTTGCACCGTCTACTCCTTGGAGTTCAGGTCGGCGGGGGCAGGTTCCGAGGGTGCGTCCACAGCTCCGGGGTCGGGGCCGGGGTCTTCCGAGTCGTCAGAGTCGTCGGAGTCGTCAGTGTTGTCAGAGCCGTCCGCGGCGGAGGCGTCGTCCGTGGCGGGGGCGTCGTCCTGGAGGTCCACCGCGAGTTCGGCCAGCTCCTCGGCGATCTTGGCCGACTCGCTGCGGCTGAGGCCCGCCAGCTCCACCTGGGTGCCGCCGCCCGGCAGGGCGAGGGCCCGCACCCAGATCCGGCGGCGCTGGATGAACAGCGAGCCGATCAGGCCGAGGATCGCCAGGACCGCGCCGGTCAGGGCGACCTCGTTGCCCGGGCGGTGCGAGATGTTGAGGCTGACGAAGCGCTTGTAGCCGTCGAAGGTGAGCGTGCCGTAGCCGTCCGGGAGGTCCCAGCCCTGGCCGGGCTTGAGCCGGACCCTCGCGGGCTGGCCGTCCTGCATCAGCTGGGTCATCTTGCGGGTTTCCAGCTGGTAGATGTTCTGCGGCCGGCCCGCGTCGTTGCCGAGGTCGCCCGCCCAGGCGTTGAGCACCAGCATCGGGGCGGCGTCGTCCGGGAAGAGCGAGATCGGGCCGGTGTTCTCGAAGCTGGCCGGGGCGGTCGGCAGGAAGTTGCCGGTGAACCCGAGCTGGACCTTCTTGCCGTCCGGGCCGACGCCGTAGTCGGAGACCTTCACGACGCCGGTGGACGTCTGGTTGGCGTCCTGCGGCAGGAACGGCGTGGCGCCGTGGTAGACGACCTCGCCCTTGGCGTTCTTGACGGTCACCACGGGCGCGAAGCCGTGGCCGATCAGGAAGACCTTGCTGCCGCCGATCTCCAGCGGGTGGTTGACCTCGATCTTGCCCTGCTTGGTCTGCGTCGGGTCGCTGCCGGTGGAGTACTCGACGTTCGCGGTGAACTGCCGGGCCGCGCCGATCTGCGAACCGCTGGACTGGAAGCGGGCGGTGAAGGCGTCCAGCTTCAGGTAGAAGGGGTCGAGGTCGTCGGAGGTGTAGAACGGGGTGCCGCTGAAGTCGTCGATCTGGGTGATCGTGTTGGCGTAGCCCTCGCCCTCGATCATCAGCTTGCCGGCCGTGCCGGAGGCCAGGCTCGCCCAGGCGAAACCGCCGAGCAGGGCGAACAGCGACAGGTGGAACAGCAGGTTGCCGACCTCGCGCAGGTACCCCTTCTCGGCCGCCACCGAGTCGCCCGACAGGTGCGCCCGGAAGCCGCGCCTGCGCAGCAGCCGGTGCGCGGCGGCGTTGACCGCCTCCGCCTCGGCCTCGGTGCGCCAGGCCGCGTACACCGGCATCCGGGTCAGGTTGCGCGGCGCCGCCGGGGGGCGGGAGCGCAGCACGCCGACGAACTGCCAGGTGCGCGGCACGATGCAGCCGGCCAGCGAGACGAACAGCAGGATGTAGATCGCGGAGAACCACACCGAGCTGTAGACGTCGAACAGCTGGAGCTTCTCGTAGATCGGCGCGACGGTGGTGTGCTGCGCCTTCCAGGCGACGACCTTGAGCGCGGCCTGGCTGCCCTGGCCGTTCTGCGGCAGCAGCGAGCCGGGGATCGCGGCCAGCGACAGCAGGAACAGCAGGATCAGCGCGACCCGCATGGAGGTCAGCTGACGCCACATCCAGCGCGCCCAGCCGATCACCCCTATGCCGGTGGGGCCGTCCGAATCGACCGGCGCGGTGCTGAGCCGCTCGGCCTCGGTGTCGTCCGGCGCCGGCGGCAGCTCGGCCTCGGTCGTGGTCTTGCTCACGCTCAGATTCCGATCTGGAAGTCGGCGGTCCAGGACTGCAGGTCGCTCACCATCGCGTCCCACTGCCCGGTGACGAGCAGCAGGCCGACCAGGACGAGCATGCCGCCGCCGATCCGCATGACGAGCGGGTAGTGCCGCTTGACCCAGCCGAAGGCGCCCAGCGCCCGGCGGAAGGCCAGCGCGGCCACGATGAACGGTAGTCCCAGGCCCAGGCAGTAGAAGGTCATCAGCAGTGCGCCGCGTGCCGCATCGGCCTGGTTCAGGGCCAGGCCCTGGACGGCGGACATGGTCGGGCCGATGCAGGGCGTCCAGCCGACGCCGAAGACCACGCCCAGCAGGGGGGCTCCCAGCAGGCCGATGGCCGGGCGGCGGTGCGAGCGGACCTCGCGCATGCTCAGGCCGGGGACGAGGCCCATGAAGGCCAGGCCCATGACGACGGTCGCCGTGCCGAGCACGATCGAGATGACCCGCTTGTGCTCCTGGAGGGTGTCGCCGAACTGGCCGAACAGCGCGCCGCCGGAGACGAAGACCGCGGTGAAGCCGAGGACGAACAGGGCCGCGCCGGCCAGCATCCGGCCGCGGCGGGCGCCGCGGGCGTCGGCGAGGTCGGCGGCGGAGAAGCCGGTGACGTACGAGAGGTAGCCGGGCACCAGCGGCAGGACGCAGGGCGAGAAGAAGGAGAGCAGTCCGGCCGCGACCGCGATCGGCGCGGCGGCCAGCAGCGCCCCGCTCTGGACGGTGGTGAAGGTGTCGGCCAGGTGGAGTGCGGCGGGGTGGAGTGCGGCGGCTTCGGCGCTCACTTCGCGGGCTCCGCGACCACCGGCTGGAGGATCGACTCCAGCGCGTCGTCCACCGTGCCGCCGACGGCGCGGGCGGCCAGCTTGCCGTCCCGGTCGATGATCAGGGTGGTCGGGATGGACTGCATGCTCAGGCTGCCCTTGGGGAACTTGAGCAGCTGGCTGCCGGCCGGGTCGAAGATGCTCGGGTAGGTGACGCCCTTCTCCTGCTCGAAGCGGACGGCGTTGGTCTTCTCCGAGTCCCGGGTGTTGATGCCCAGGAACTGCACGCCCTGGTCCTTGTACTTGGTCCAGACGCGCTGCAGGTCGTCCGCCTCGCCGCGGCAGGGGCCGCACCAGGAGCCCCAGACGTTGAGCACCACGACCTTGCCCCGGTAGTCGGAGAGCTTCACCTGGCCTCCGTCGAGCGTCTCGCCGGAGATGTCGGGGGCCTCCACGCGGTGGCCGGGCTCGGCCTTGGAGATGTTGGTGTCCTTGACGGAGACGAAGCCCACCTGGTCCGCGCCGTTGCCCGAGGAGCCCGAGGAGGAGCATCCGGTGAGGGCGAGCGCAGCGGCGGCGGCAGTGGCGGCGGCGGCTGCGGCGACACGGGGACGGGGGCGCGTCATGGCAGACATGTGAAAAGTTTCGCATGGAGGCCGGGCACCGTTCGCCGGGGTCCCGCCCTGCGCGCCGCACCCCGTCTGACCTGCGACGCAATCGGGCCGCCCGGGGGTCACCGGGCGGCCCGAGGCCATACTTACCCGCCGTTTACGCGGGCCTGGCGCGGCGCTCGGCCGCACTCAGCCGAGCTCGCTCGCGTGCGGCCACGTGCGGGCGCGTTCGGTCGCGTTCAGGCGCCGAAGCTCTTGCCCACCGGCTTGTCGCCCTTCTTGCCCTTGCCGATCAGGTGGGCGGGCAGCAGGTCGCGGGCCGGCTCGCGGTAGCCGACGGAGACGATCTTGTCGCCCTCGAAGGTGAAGCTGGTCAGCGAGGCCAGCGAGCACTGCCGCTTGCGCGGGTCGTGCCAGAGCCGGCGGCGCTCGACGAAGGAGCGCAGGATCCAGATCGGCAGCTGGTGGCTGACGCAGACCGCCTCGTGCCCGCGCGCGGCGTCCCGGGCGGCGCCCAGCGCGCCCATCATCCGCACGACCTGGTCGAGGTAGGGCTCGCCCCAGGACGGCTTGAACGGGTTGGTCAGGTACTTCCAGTAGCCGGGGTTGCGCAGCGAGCCGTCACCGACGCCGAAGGTCTTGCCCTCGAAGATGTTCTCCGCCTCGATCAGCCGCTCGTCGACGGCGACCTCCAGGCCGTGCGCCTTGCCGATCGGCTCGGCGGTCTCCTGGGCGCGCTCCAGCGGGGAGGCCACCACGTGGGTGATGTCCCGCCCGGCCAGGTCCTCGGCGACCCGGTCGGCCATCAGCCGGCCCAGCTCGGACAGGTGGTAGCCGGGCATGCGCCCGTACAGGACGCCCTCCGGGTTGTGCACCTCACCGTGTCGCATCACGTGGACGACGGTGATCTCCTTGGCGCTCACTTCTCGGTACTCCTGAAGGTCTCGGTCAGGCGGTGGCGGCGGCAGCGGCGCGGGCGGCGGCCGGAAGGGCGGCGGCGATCCGCTCGATCGCCCGCTCGTCGTGGGACGCCGAGACGAACCAGGACTCGAAGGCGGACGGCGGCAGGTAGACGCCCTCGGCCAGCATGGCGTGGAAGAAGGCGGTGAAACGGTACGCCTCCTGGGTCTTCGCCTCGTCGTAGTTGGTGACCGGCGCCTCGGTGAAGAAGACCGAGAACATGTTCCCGGCGGTCTGCAGCCGGTGGGCCACGCCCTCCTTGGCGAGCGCCTCGGACACCAGGCCGGAGATCTCGGCGGAGACCTTGTCGACCGTCGCGTACACCTCGTCGGTGCAGCCGCGCAGCTGGGCCAGGCCCGCCGCGGTGGCGATCGGGTTCCCGGAGAGGGTGCCCGCCTGGTAGACCGGGCCGGCCGGGGCGAGGTGGGCCATCACGTCGGCGCGGCCGCCGAAGGCCGCCGCGGGGAAGCCGCCGCCCATGACCTTGCCGAAGGTCAGCAGGTCAGGCGCCCAGCCCTCGTTCGCGGCCTCCAGGCCGTACCAGCCGGCCTTGGAGACGCGGAAGCCGGTCATCACCTCGTCGGAGACGAACAGCGCGCCGTTCTCGCGGCAGAGGCGGGCCAGGCCCCCGTTGAAGCCGGGCAGCGGCGGGACGACGCCCATGTTGCCGGGCGACGCCTCGGTGATGACGCAGGCGATCTCGCCGGGGTGCGCGGCGAAGGCGGCCTCGACGGCGGCCAGGTCGTTGTACGGGAGCACGATGGTGTCGCCGGCCTGGGCGCCGGTGACGCCGGGCGTGTCCGGCAGGCCGAAGGTGGCGACGCCGGAACCGGCGGCGGCCAGCAGCGCGTCCACGTGACCGTGGTAACAGCCGGCGAACTTGACCACCTTCGCCCGGCCGGTGAAGCCGCGGGCCAACCGGATCGCCGACATGGTGGCCTCCGTACCGGAGGAGACCAGGCGGACCTGCTCGACCGGGGCGACCCGGGAGACGATCTCCTCGGCCAGTTCGACCTCGCCCCGGCCGGGCGTGCCGAAGGAGGTGCCGTGGGTCACCGCCTGCTGGACGGCGTCGATCACGGCGGGGTGCGCGTGGCCGAGGATCATCGGGCCCCAGGAGCAGACCAGGTCGACGTATTCGCGGCCGTCGGCGTCGGTGAGGTAGGGACCGGTGCCCGAGACCATGAAGCGCGGCGTGCCGCCGACCGCGCGGAAGGCGCGCACCGGGGAGTTGACGCCGCCGGGCGTCACGACCGAGGCGCGGTCGAACAGCGACTGGGACTGGGGGGCTTCATAGGGGTAGCTCACAAAGGACATGGTCTCAAATCGTGTCCTTGCCCTCTGCATGTCGGACCCGATCATCTGGAACGATGATCCGGGCACTGTTGTCGGTAGGTTGTCCTTGCACACCGGGCGCGTGAGCGCGCCGGTGAGTGGCAGGGGTGTGGAAGGACTGCCGCGTACCGCGAATGGGTACGGCGGCGCATGACGGGTAAGGAGCACGTCCGGAGGGACGCCGGGCGTGCGGGGGTCTGTCGATTCCGGCGAATTCCGGTGAGGATGGTCCGAGTGTCCGAGGCGCAGGACGGCTACGACGAGGCTGCGGGTGGCCCCCGCCGTCCGACCGAAGCCGCACGCGGGGGTACGGGAGCGGGTACGGGACGTGGCCGTCGCGGCGGCGAGAGGCGGGGTGAGGGACGCGTGGGGGTGACGTACAAGTACTTCGGCGCACCGGACCGCGCGACCGCCGCGAGAGTGCCCACCGCGCTCGGCCCGGGCGGGCTGGGCCTGGACGCGGGCGAGCTCGGCGCGCTCGGCCGGCTCGGGGACCTGATGGAGACCAGCGGCTCGCCCAACGGGCACCTGTCGACCAAGATCAAGCCGGAGACGATGAGCGCGATGGTGCTCACCGGCATCCAGGGCGTACCGCTGCACCAGGTGCCGCCGCTCGAGCTCGTCGTCCTGCACCCCGACTACGCCGTCGTCCAGCTCCCGCACAACGTGGTCGAGCCGCTGCGCAAGGCGGACGAGACCGAGCTCGGCGCGGCGGCCTTCATCTGGTCCACCGTCCCGGACCGGCGCGGGCCGCGCGACGCCTTCGTCATCTACACGATGCTGCACGAGTGGCAGGACTTCGCGAACCGGCTGCACGACGCCGGGCACCAGCTGTACTGCCTGGTCTGGCCGTAACGGTCCCGCGCCGCGCGGCAGTTGGCCGGTGGTCAGGTGCCGCGGGGACGGCGGGCGCGGCGGACGGGGCGGTCGCTCCCGACCGGTTCGGCGAGGTGGCCCTCCACCAGGCGGGCCAGTGCGGTGACGAAGACCTCGCGCTCGGAGCTGGGCAGGGAGTCCAGCAGGTCCCGGTGGACGCGGTCGGCGATGGCGGTGCCGCGCTCGACGGCGTGGGCGCCGGCCTCCGTCACGGAGACGATCCGGGCCCGGCGGTCGGCCGTGGAGGGGTGGCGCTCGGCGAGGCCGGCCTTCTCCAGTTCGTCGACGGTGACGACCATGGTGGTCTTGTCGACGTCCGTCAGCTCGGCCAGCTGGATCTGGGTGTGCTCGGCCTGCTGGGCGTGGAAGAGCACGCTGTACTCGCGGGGGGTGATCCCCAGCTCGGCGAAGGCCGCCGCCATCCTGGTCGCCAGGACGTGGCTGGCGTGGTCCAGCAGTCCGGAGAGGTCACGGGTGCGGGGCGCCGGCGGGGTCGTCGTCATGCGGTCGAGGTTAGCAACGGCCCGTCCGGGAGCGGATGATCCCGTTGCGAACCAATCCGCGTGGCTCCACCGCGGCCGCCGGGCCTACGGGATGCCCAGCTCGAAGAGCGCGTACCCCGCGTACCAGCCGGCCGCCAGGACGGGCATCGCGAACAGCCCGACCAGGGTCGAGGTCCGCACCCTGCGCAGGGCCACCGCCAGGCCGATGAACAGCGGGAAGGCGGGCAGCAGGTAGCGGGAGATGTTGTCGAAGATCTGATTGCTGCTCAGGGCCGTGGCGATGGTGAGCCCGGTGTAGACCCACAGCACCAGCGGCGGGCGGGCCTGCCGCAGCAGCACCAGCAGGCCCGGCAGGGCCATCAGCAGGGCGATGGCGATGAGGTCCGGGGCCGGGTTGGACTGCCAGAACGTCCAGTGGCCGGTGACCACGTCCATGACGGTGCGCAGGGTGGAGGCACCGCCGTCGAAGTAGCGGTTCCAGGCTCCGCGCTGGAGCTTGAAGTAGCCGCCCCAGTCGCCCATCCGCCAGCCGACCCAGGCGATGTAGCCGATCAGGCCCCAGGGGGTGATCAGCATCGCGGTCAGCGGGCGGGCCACCCCGTCCCTGCGGCGGACCAGCGCCACCAGGGCGGAGATCGAGACGGCGGCGATCAGCGCGGCGGCGGTCGGGCGGTTGAGGCCCGCCACCAGGGTCAGCGCGCCGGCGGTGAGCCAGCTGCGGGTCATCACGCAGTAGCAGGCCCAGGCGGAGAGGGCGACGAACAGCGAGTCGGAGTAGACGGCCCACTCCACGCCCGAGCCGGGGAACAGCCCCCAGACCACGGCGGCGATCACCCCGGCGCGAAAGCCCCCCAGCCGCTCGGCCACGGCGAAGATCCCGGCCGCCGCGACCAGCGAGGCGAGCACCGAGACGACGATCCCGGAGCCGTACGGGCCCAGGCCCGTGACGGCGCCGACCAGCCTCATCAGCCAGGGGTAGAGCGGGAAGAAGGCGGAGGAGTTCTCGTAGAACGTGGCCTGCGGGAAGCCGTGCAGCGGGATCAGCTGCGGGTTGTAGCCGTTCGCGGCGATGCGCTGGTACCAGATGCCGTCCCAGGTGCCGAGCACGTCCCAGGGGCGGGCGCCGCCGCCGCGGCCCGGGGCCTTCCTGAGGTAGTCCCCGGTGTGCACGAGCAGCCCGATGAAGACGGCCAGGCCGATCGCCTTGACCACCGCGTACGCGCCCAGGGCGGGCGCGAACCGGCGCGCCAGCGCCCCGAACCCCCCGGGCGCCCGCTCCGTGACCTCGGGTGCCCTCGGCGCCGCGGCGGTCCCGGCACTGGACGACGCGGTACTCGATGCCGTGCTCATCTGCTCTCGTACTCCGCCCCGCTCATGGCTCCCGCGCGGCTTCGGCGCAGCGATTTGCCCGAGAGCCTACGGCACCGTCCCTCCAGCCCCTCCCGCCTCGCCCGGCGAAAACCCGTGGCGCCCGCCGGGCGCGGCCCTGGACGATGCCGCCATGCCGAGCACCGCAACCCCTCCCCCCGTCCCGCTGCCTCCCCCGGTCCCGCTGCGCCAGATCCGGGCCGCCCACACCGCCGACACCCTGACCGTCTACCAGGCGTTCCGGCCGGAGATCGCCGAGCCGGCGGCGGCCGAGGGGCGGTTCCCGGAGGCGTTCTCGCGGGAGCGGATGACGTGGATCAAGCCGTCCTTCCTGTGGATGATGCACCGCAGCGACTGGGGGCGCAGCGCCGGCCAGGAGCGGGTGCTCGCGGTGGAGATCGCCCGGGAGGGCTTCGAGTGGGCGCTGGAGCGGTCGGTGCTCAGCGCGTACACGGGCCGGGTGCACGAGTCGCAGGCGGCGTGGAAGCGGGAGCTGCGGCAGAGCCCGGTGCGGGTGCAGTGGGACCCGGAGCGGTCGGTGAACCTGGGCGCGCTGGGGTGGCGGACGATCCAGGTCGGGCTGCGCGGTGAGGCGGCGCGGCGCTACGCGGACGAGTGGATCGTGCGGATCACGGACGTCACGGCGCTGGCCGAGCAGGTCCGGCTGACCCGTGATCCGGGGCTGCTGCCGGTGGAGACGCCGTACCCGATGAGCGGGGCCGTCGCCGCCCGGGTGGGGGCGGCGACGGCTTCGTAGCGGCGGTGTCTAGCCGTGGAGGTAGACGATGCCGAGCTTGGTGAGCTGCCAGCGCTGCTCGGGGGCGCCGGTGTCGGTGGCGAGCCGGACGGTGGCGTTGCCCTTGGCGTCGAGGGTGGTGGAGGCGGCGAGGACCTTGGTGGGGTCGGCGGAGTCGGCGATCCGGTAGGTGCCGTCGCCGGCGGGCTTGAAGATCCAGTGCTGGTTGGCGCCCGCGTTGCAGCCCCACTGCTGGATCCGGGTGCCGGGGGCGGTGGAGGCGGTGTCGGCGTCCAGGCACATGCCGCGGTTGCCGCTGAAGTCGAGTTCGTAGCTGCCGCCGGCCTTGGCCTCCAGGACGAAGGACTGGTTCAGCCCGCCGGTGGCCGGATAGGTGATGGCGGTGCGGCCGTTGGTGGAGTCGCCGTAGGTGCCGCCGCCGGTGAGGTCTAGGGCGTTGCCACTGGCGGCGTTGGTGAGCTGGTACCAGGCGCCGTCCTCGGGGGTGTCGCCGAAGGGCTTGCCGGGGCTGAGCGGCTGGATGGAGGTGACGTTCTGCTGGTTGAGGGTGCAGTACGCCTGCGGCAGGTCGGGCCGGGCGAAGAACTGGCCGAGGCAGACGCCCTCGCCGCGGTAGCCGGCCACCCGCAGGTGGTACGACTGGCGGACCATGTTCATGCACAGGCCGGGGATGCCGATCTGCGAGTCGCAGCCGTTGCGGGCCCATTCGGCGAGGTTGATGACGTCGCCGTTGGAGTACTCGTACGGGGAACTGGTCCACTCGGCGCAGACCTCGTGCCCGAAGGCGACCCGTCGCTGGTCCAGGTACCGCACGCCGGGCACCTGTTCGGCCGCGCCGCGCAGGGCGTCGCTGAAGGTCGGCACCACCCAGTTGTGGCCCCAGGCGAGGTCCTCGGGGAAGGCCGGGCAGCCGTCGGCGATCTTGCCGAGGTAGTCGTTGCGGCGGATGTCCGGGGTGATCGGGTTGAAGTACGACTGGTAGACCAGCTGGTACGAGGAGTCGTCGTAGCCCGCGTTGCGCATGGTCTGCCGGATGTTCTTCAGCGCGGCGACGACCTTCGGCTGGAGGGCCACGGCCCGCCGGCGGATCTCGTCGCTGCCGATGGTGTCGCGGCAGCCCTGGTCCTTGGGGACGGGGAAGTACTGCGCGAGGCAGTGCATCATGACGCCGCTGAAGTTGAAGTCGTCGTTGGCGCCGATGGTCACCACGACCATCTTGACGTCGTACTTCCCGGCCGCGTCGGCGAGTTCGACGTCCTGCTTGGGCTCGCCGAAGTCGCCGCTGCCCGGGCCGGTGATCTTCGCGAGGGCGGGGTCGCTGACCAGGTCGCCGGTCTGGGCGCCGGAGCAGGCGAGGTCGATCGGGGTCACCCCGGGGATGTCGGTGACGAAGATCTCCGACTTGGGATGGCGGTGGCAGTAGTTGGTGGGGGTGTCGGTCTCCGGGAAGTACCCGTCGTTGGTGTCGGTGCCCGCGCCCTCGCCGGAGATGGCGCTGTCGCCGAGGGAGACGATCGCGGCCGGACGGGCGGTGGCGGGGGCCGGGGCGGCGGGGGTGTCGGCGACGGCGGCGGGGGCGCCGACGAAGCCGAGGGCCGCGAGCAGGGCGCCGGTGGCGAGCAGCGCCCCCGGCGATCGGAACCTGGTCACACGCAACTCCTTGCGGGGGTGGGGAACCGCCGGCCGGGGGGCGCCGGGCGGTTCGAGCAGGAGGAGCAAGAAAAGGTGAGCAGGTCTCACATTAGGTACTGACGAGTAGTCCAACAAGGCTTGCGGCAAGCCCCGTGACGGAGGCTCCGGGCGGTTCCGAGGGGGAACGCGAAAGAGCCGCCGCCACGCGCCCCAGGAGGGAAGCGCGCGGCGGCGGCCCGCACCGGCCGAACCGGGTGCCGGGGTGTCAGCCCGCGTTGACGCAGTGGTTGCCGAACGCCGGGTTCAGCAGGCCCACGACGTCGATGGTGTTGCCGCACAGGTTGACCGGAATGTGCACCGGGATCTGAACCTGGTTGCCCGAGATGACACCGGGGGAACCCGCGGCGACACCCTCGGCGCCGGAGCTGGCCATCGCGGTGCCGGCGCCGGCGGCCACGATGCCCACCACGGCCGCGCCGACGGCGGCGGTCTTCTTGATGCTCATGTGAGCCTCCTGACTGATCAACAAAGATGCACGGGGAGTGCGACATCTAGAACGAGACCCATCCGGGCCGGTTGCGACAGTGCCCGCACTGTCACCCGTCCGGAGCAATGGCGGCCCCGATCGGCATTCGGGTGATCACCTTCGGCCGGACCGTTTCCCCACGGCTCGTGTCTCGTTCTCCCTCACGACGCGGCGGCTGCGTCAACGTCCGAGCCATGGGCGTCCACACGCCGGTGTGCGCCGCCGGAGTGAAAACCACGGAAATCCCAGAAGACCTCGGGTGAGCATTCCTGCTCGCCCGCCTCCCGACATTTCCCATCGGTCGGGCAGAAATCGGAGGAGAACAGATGCGTAACTTCAAGAAGGCCGCCGCGCTGTCCCTGGCCGCCACCGGCCTGGTCCTCGGTGCTGCGGGCGGTGCGTTCGCCAGCTCCGGCGCCGAGGGTGTCGCCGCCGGCTCCCCGGGTGTGCTCTCGGGCAACCAGATCCAGATTCCGGTCCACGTCCCGGTCAACGTCTGTGGCAACTCCATCGGCGTCATCAGCATCCTGAACCCGGCGTTCGGCAACAACTGCGCCAACATCGGCTGAATCGGCCGTCGCCGCACCGGCGACGCGCGATTCCCCCGAGCCCGTGCCGCGCCCCGGAGTGCGGGGCGCGGCACGCTCCACCCCGTGTGTGATCGAGGAGATCAACCCCCATGCAGAACATGAAGAAGGCCGCCGTCCTCTCCGCCGCCGCTGCCGGCCTGGTCCTGGGCGCGGCCGGCTCCGCCGCCGCCAGCTCGGGCGCCGAGGGCGTGGCCGCCGGCTCCCCCGGTGTCGCCTCGGGCAACCAGATCCAGGTCCCGGTCCACGTGCCGATCAACCTGTGCGGCAACTCGATCAACGTGATCGGCCTGCTGAACCCGGCCTTCGGCAACACCTGCGCCAACGTCGACGCGCACCCGCACCACCCCGCGGACGACTGCTGATCGCCGATCGGCACCCTCCCCCCGGCCTTCGGCCGGGGGACCCCCATCGGCCGTAGTGCTGCCCCCCGACCGACCGGCCGGGGGGCAGTTCGGCATCCCCGGGCGGTCGACCGTCCGGAACCCCGATCCACCGAAGGGTGATCCGCATGCTTCCGAAGACCTCGACGAAGACCGGGGCCTCGCTGGCCGCCGCGGTGGGCGCCGCGGTGCTGCTGGGCGCCGGCACGGCCCAGGCCGCCACCGCCCCGGCCCCCGCGGCCGGCCCGGCGACGCTCGCGAAGACGGACGTCGGCCAGGCGCTGGGCGGGACGACCTCCGGCCTCGGCTACGGCGTCGCGCCGATCAAGAGCCTGCGGCTGGACCCGTGGGCGAACTCCTCGGCCGACGTGCTGAACAACGGCGCGACCGTCAAGCCGGACCAGGGCATCGCCCCGGTCGGCACGGACCTGCTGACCGGGCCGCTGAGCGCGGGCGGCGGCGTCAAGGACCTGCCGCTGGTCGGCGGGCTGAGCGGCGTGCTGCCGGGCTGAGCCCGCGCCGCGTACGACGAAGTGCGGCGAAGTGCGGCGACGTACAACGAGGTGCGAAGACGTACAACGAGGTACGACGAGGTACGGCGAAGGGCCGGGCACCCCGCGGCGGGGGCCCGGCCCTTCCTCGTTCGGACCCTCAGAGCTGGGTCAGGTCACTCAGGCCGGTCTGCTGCACGACGCCGGTGGTGGTCGCCGTGGCGGTGGTGGCCAGGTCGTTCACCTTGTCCGTGACGGAGATCCGCTCGTCGTCGCCGCCGAGGCTGGCGCTGGCCCCGGGGACGGCCTGGACGGCGCCGGTGAGCAGGCGCGGGTCCACCTCGTCCACCTTGAGCCGGCCGTCCGCGAGCTGGCCGGTGCCGTCCTGGGCGAGGGCCAGCGGCTTGCCGACGGCGAGGCCGGGGGTGTCGGCGTGCAGCGGGGCCGCCGGGGCGTCCAGCAGCACCTGGCCGAGGTCGGCGCCCCGGTCCACCAGCGGGAGCGGCAGCTCGGCCTTGGCGCTGGGGCCGACCCTGCCGGTGCCCAGCTGCGGGACGAGGTGGTCCGGGACCAGCTCGGTGCTCGTGGTGCGGCCGGGCACGGGCGGCATGAGCAGCGAGGCCGGGATGCCGGCCTGGAGGTGGCTGCCCAGCGGCGCCAGCGGGATGTCGGCGGGGACCTGCTGGGTGGCCAGCTTGTCCTCCAGGGCCCCGACCTGGTCCGGGCCGATCGGGGCGGCGGAGGCCGATCCCTGGGAGGCGAGCACGCCCGCACCGACCGCCAGCAGCATCGCGCCGGCCCGCTTGGAGAACTTCATGCTTTTCACCGTTCCACCTGTCCGTACTGGAGATCCATTCGTACCGAAGACCGCGCGCACGCGGTCGGAAAGCAAACTGCTTCAACGAGTCAGCCCGAGTCCGGATTGCGGGCGTTAACCGGTTCGGACTAATAATCCGACCGGAAACCACCCCCGGACGCGCCTCCCGGACTCTTTTCAAAAATCCCCGTAACCTTCCGTGCCGTCATTCTTTGATCTGGACGTCAGTGACTGCAGACCGGGTCTGAGCGTTCTACGCGTTGTACGCACGGAAACCAGAGAGCATTTCAGAGAGGGATCTCCCCATGATCCAGAAGTCCTTCGCCGCCGCCGGCCTGGCCGTCGCCGCGCTGGCCGCCGCCGCCGCGCCCGCTTCGGCGATCGGTGACGCGGACGGCGCCGCCGCCTCGATCGAGGGCAACGGCGGCACCAACTTCACCGGCACCGTCGGGAACAACAGCCCGAACTTCCACTTCCTGGACAACGCGAACGTCTGCCTCCCCGAGATCCACAACATCGCGGTGGGTGTGCTCGGCGTGGCCGTTCCGGTCGAGGTCCCGATCGCCAACAGCGGCGGCAAGCAGTACTGCACCCAGGGCCAGGGCACCCAGAGCCACGGCGACGCGGGCGTGTCCCACCTGGTCGGCTGACGCTCCCCCAGCCGCACCGAACCTTCTGAACCACCTTCGAATCGCTCCCCGATTCACCCCTCGAGAGGAAAACCGGAAATGATCAAGAAGTCCCTCGCCGCCGCCGGCCTGGCCGCCGCCGCCATCGCGATGTCCGCCGGCTCGGCTTCCGCCATCATCGACTCGGACGGCGCCGCCACCTCCGTTCAGGGCAACGGCGGTACCAACCAGACCGGCACCCACGGCAACGGCAGCCCGAACTTCCACACCCTGGACAACGCCAACATCTGCCTGCCGGAGGTCCACAACATCGCCGTCGCCGTCGTCGGCGTCGCGGTTCCGGTCGAGGTGCCCGTCCTGAACAGCACCCCGAAGCAGATCTGCAACGTCGGCCAGAACACCCAGTCCTCGGGCGACGCGGGTGTCTCGCACCTGATCGGCTGATCAAGGCGCGCAGCACGGACGGAGGGCCCGGGGAGGTTGGTCTCCCCGGGCCCTCCGGGCTTGTGACGAGGTGTCCGGCCCGGCCGCCCATCCGGCGCGGTCCGACCGGGTGACCGGCTGCCGGGCCCGGCGCGTGGGGCGTCGGGCCCGGCGGCCGGATGTGATCACGTGTCAAGAGCGCCCGCCCGGGCGCTCCGAGAGAGAGGGCAGTTCCATGAAGAGCACGCTGGCCAAGGCCGCGCTCACCGCCGCCGCCGCACTGGCGCTCGCCGGTGCCGCCACCCCGGCGTTCGCCCACACCGGTCTCGCGGGCGGCGGCCAGTTCGTCGCCTCCGCCGACGAGCCGTTCCTGGCCGCCGAGGGCTGGGGCATCGCCCACACCTCGAACACCGCCGCCGGTGCCATGGGCGGCATCGCCGCCACCTCCACCGACGTGATGGGCGGCTTCGAGGGCTTCGCCCACACCAACGGCTGGCACTCCCACGACTGGAAGTAGTCTCCGGTCGTACGGTCGCACGTTCGCATGACGGAAGGCCGGGCCCCCTCCTTCGCGGGGGCCCGGCCTTCCGTCGTACCGTGCCTGCTACTTGAGCATCGCGGCGGCCTCGAGGGCCCAGTAGGTGAGGATCTGCTCGGCGCCCGCGCGGCGGATCGAGGTGAGCGTCTCCATGACCATCCGCTCGCGGTCGATCCAGCCGTTCGCGGCGGCCGCCTCGACCATCGCGTACTCGCCGGACACCTGGTACGCGGAGACCGGCACCGGGGAGGCGTCGGCTACCTGGCGCAGGATGTCCAGGTAGGCCATGGCCGGCTTGACCATCACCATGTCCGCGCCCTCGGCGAGGTCCTGCTCCAGCTCCCGCAGCGCCTCGCGGGCGTTGGCCGGGTCCTGCTGGTAGCTCTTGCGGTCGCCCTTGAGCGAGGAGCCGACGGCCTCGCGGAAGGGGCCGTAGAACGCGGAGGCGTACTTGGCGGTGTAGGCGAGGATGCCGGTGTCCTGGTGCCCGGACTCGTCCAGCGCCTTGCGGATGACGGCGATCTGACCGTCCATCATGCCGGAGGGGCCGACCAGGTGGACGCCCGCGTCGGCCTGCACCCGGGCCATCTCGGCGTAGCGCTCCAGGGTGGCGTCGTTGTCGACGCTGCCGTCGGCGGCCAGCACCCCGCAGTGGCCGTGGTCGGTGTACTCGTCCAGGCAGAGGTCGGACATGACCACCAGGGAGTCGCCGACCTCGGAGACCACGTCCCGGATCGCCTGCTGGAGGATGCCGTCCGGGTTGGTGCCCTCGCTGCCCGTCGCGTCCTGCACGAGCGGGACGCCGAACAGCATCACGCCGCCCAGGCCCGCCTCGGCCGCCTCCACGACGGCCTTGCGCAGGGTGTCGCGGGTGTGCTGGACGACCCCGGGCATCGAGGTGACCGGCACGGGCTCGCTGACGCCCTCGCGGACGAACAGCGGCAGGATCAGCTCCGCCGGGTGCAGCCGGGTCTCGGCGACCAGGCGGCGCATCGCCGGGCTCCGGCGGAGCCGACGGGGGCGGACGAACGGGAATTCAGCGGACACGGCTTCTCTCTCCGAACGGTTGCACGGCACCGGGGGCGGTGGTCACCGCCCCCGGGCGGAACATCAGCGGGCGGCCTTGCGGCGCGAGCCGGGGCGGCGCTCGCTGGGCCGGTAGACCGGCTCACCGGCGGCCGACGCGGTGTCCCGGCGCTTGGCCCCGAAGTCTGCCAGCGCCTGGGCCAGCGCGGCCGCCGACGGTGCCGGGGCCATCACGTCGACCCGCAGGCCGTGCTCCTCGGCGGTCTTGGCGGTGGCCGGGCCGATGCAGGCGATGACGGTGACGTTGTGCGGCTTGCCGGCGATGCCGACGAGGTTGCGCACCGTCGAGGAGGAGGTGAAGAGCACCGCGTCGAAGCCGCCGCCCTTGATCGCCTCGCGGGTCTCGGCCGGCGGCGGCGAGGCGCGCACCGTCCGGTAGGCCGTCACGTCGTCGACCTCCCAGCCCAGCTCGACCAGGCCGGCGACCAGGGTCTCGGTGGCGATGTCGGCGCGCGGCAGCAGCACCCGGTCGATCGGGTCGAAGACCGGGTCGTACGGCGGCCAGTCCTCCAGCAGGCCCGCGGCGGACTGCTCGCCGGAGGGCACCAGGTCGGGCTTCACGCCGAAGTCCACCAGGGCCTGCGCGGTGGTCTCGCCGACCGCCGCGACCTTGATCCCGGCGAAGGCGCGGGCGTCCAGGCCGTACTCCTCGAACTTCTCCCGGACGGCGCGCACGGCGTTGACCGAGGTGAAGGCGATCCACTCGTAGCGGCCGGTGACCAGGCCCTTGATGGCCCGCTCCATCTGCTGCGGGGTGCGCGGCGGCTCGACCGCGATGGTCGGCACCTCCTGGGGCACCGCGCCGTACGAGCGCAGCTGCTCGGACAGGCCGTGGGCCTGCTCCTTGGTGCGCGGCACGAGGACGTTCCAGCCGAACAGCGGCTTGGTCTCGAACCACGAGTGCGAGGCGCGGTGGGCGACCTGCTCACCCACCACGGCTATCACCGGGGTGGCGGGGTCGACGGGGGCCGAGACCGGCGAGGGCAGCACCCGGGCGGCCTTGAGGTCGGCGGCGATGCCCGCGAGGGTCGAGGTGAAGGTGCGCTGGCGGGTGGTGGTGCCCGAGAGCGTGGCGCTCAGCGCCGACTCGGCGCCGCGGCCGCCGGCGACCAGGGCGCCGGCGGTGGCGGGCAGCTGGCCCAGGGTGGTGCGGACCACCAGGGTGGTGTCGGCCGAGCCGAGGTCCACCGGGCGGCCGGCCAGCAGCGCGGAAGCCTCGACGAAGCGCACGTCGGCGCCGGACGCGCCGCGCAGCGGGACGCCCGCGTAGGCGGGGACGCCGACGGACTGGGCGACGCCCGGGACGACCTCGAAGGCGATCCCGTCGCCCGCGCAGCTGAGCATCTCCTCGGCGGCGCAGCCGTCCAGGCCCGGGTCGCCGTCGACGGTGCGCACGACGTGCTTGCCGGAGCGGACGGCCTCGCCGACCAGCTTGGCCAGGTCGAAGTCGGCGCCCTCGGCGGCCGGGTTGTGCACCTGGACGGAGGCGGGGCAGTGGCTGCGCACGGCGACGGCGGTCAGCGGGTCGGCGACCAGGACGTCGGCGGTGGCCAGCACCTCGACCGCCCGCAGGGTCAGCAGGCCCGGGTCCCCGGGGCCCGCGCCCAGGAAGGTGCACCGCCCGGTGGCGGGGTGCCCGTTCGGGAACAGGGCGTCGGTGGCGGCGGTGGGGCTCATCGGGCTCGCTCCCCCATCAGGGTGGCCGCGCCCGCGGCGAGCAGCCGTTCAGCGAGCGCGTGGCCGAGGGCCCGCGCCTGCTGTTCGGCGGTCTCGTCGAGGACGATCGGACCGTTGGCGGACATCTTCAGCAGGGCGGTTCCGTCGGGGTCTCCGACCACTCCGTCCAGCCGCAGTTCGTTCTCCCCGCCCCAGGTGGCGAGTGCGGCCACCGGGGCCGAGCAGCCGGCCTCCAGGGTGGCCAGCAGGGCGCGCTCGGCGGTCACGGCGACCCGGGTGGGGGCGTGGTCCAGGGCGGCGAGCGCGGCGGTGAGCTCCGTGTCGGCGGCGCTGCACTCGATGGCGAGCGCGCCCTGCCCGGGGGCGGGGACCATCAGCTCCGGGTCGAGGTGCTGGGAGATCTCGGCGCTGCGGCCGAGCCGGTTGAGTCCGGCGGTGGCCAGCACGACGGCGTCCAGCTCGCCGGAGGCGACGTAGCCGATGCGGGTGTCCACGTTGCCGCGGATCGCGACGGTCTCCAGCTGGGCGCCGCGGGCGGCGGCCCAGGCGTTGAGCTGGGCCATCCGGCGCGGGGAGCCGGTGCCGACGCGGGCCGGGCGGCCAGCGCCCTCCAGCTTCTCGACCAGCTCGTCCAGCGCCAGGCCCTCGGCGGCGACCAGGGCGTCGCGGACGTCCTCGCGCTCGGGGACGGCTGCCAGCGCCAGGCCCTCGGGGGCGGCGGTGGGCAGGTCCTTGAGCGAGTGCACGGCGAAGTCGATCCGGCCCTCCAGCAGCGCGTCGCGCAGCGCGGAGACGAACACGCCGGTGCCGCCGATCTGCGCCAGCGCCTCGCGGGAGGTGTCGCCGTAGGTGGTGATCTCGACCAGCTCGACGGGGCGCCCGGTGACCCTGGTCACGTCGCGGGCCACCATGCCCGACTGGGCCATGGCCAGCGCGCTGCGCCGGGTGCCGAGCCGCAGGGGGGCGGAGTCGGCCGGGGCCGGCTCCGTGATCGCTTGACCATTCATGAGGTGATCGTCCCGGTGGTACTCGTGGGATGGCTGACGGTTCATCTGGTGCCCCCGGCGGAGGGCTGGGGTGCGCCGCCGACCGGGGTGCCCGAGACGGCGTGGACGGCCGCCGGGTCGAGGTCGAACAGCTCGCGCAGGGCCTCCGCGTAGGAGGCGCCGCCGGGCTCGGCGGCGAGCTGCTTGACCCGGACGGTCGGGGCGTGGAGCAGCTTGTCGACGACGCGGCGGACGGTCTGGGTGATCTCGGCGCGCGAGCGCTCGTCGAGGTCGGGCAGCCGGGAGTCCAGGCGGCCCAGCTCGGCGGCGACGACGTCGGAGGCCATCGAGCGCAGGGCGACGACGGTCGGCGCGATCCGGGCGGCGCGCTGGGCGGCGCCGAAGGCCGTCACCTCGTCGGCGACGATCCGGGTGACCTGGTCGACGTCGCCGGCGCCGGGGGTGGCGGCGTGGGCGTGGGAGAGGCTCTCCAGGTCGACCAGCAGGGCGCCGTCCAGCTCGTGGACGGCGTGGTCGACGTCGCGCGGCATGGCGAGGTCGAGCAGGGCGAGCGGGCTCGCGCCGGCCGGCCGCAGGGCGACGGCGGCGGCCACGTCCTCGGCCCTGACCACCACGCCGGCCGCGCCGGTGCAGGAGATCACCAGGTCGACGTCGGCGAGGGCCTCGGGGACCTTGGCGAGGTCCAGGGTGCGGGCGACGTCCGGGCCGAGGATCTCGACCAGGCGCTCCGCGCGGGCGGGGGCCCGGTTGGCGATCATCAGGTCGGTGACGCCGGAGCGGACCAGGGTGGCGGCGGCCAGCGAGCTCATCGAGCCGGCGCCGACGACCAGGGCGCGCTTGCCGGCGATCTCGCCCGCGCCGGCGGCGACCTGCTCCAGGCCGAAGGTGACCAGGGACTGGCCGGCCTTGTCGATGCCGGTCTCGCTGTGGGCGCGCTTGCCGACCCGCAGGGCCTGCTGGAACAGCTCGTTGAGGCCGCGCCCGGCGGTGTGCTCCTCCTGGGCCTTGGCCAGGGAGTCGCGCAGCTGGCCGAGGATCTGGCCCTCGCCGACGACCATCGAGTCCAGGCCGCAGGCCACCGAGAAGAGGTGGTGGACGGCGCGGTCCTCGTAGTGGACGTACAGGTGGGAGGTCAGCTCCTCCAGGTCCACCCCGCTGTGGTGGGCGAGCAGCAGCGACAGCTCGGCGACGCCGGCGTGGAACTTGTCCACGTCCGCGTACAGCTCGATCCGGTTGCAGGTGTTGAGCAGCGCGGCCTCGGCCACCGTGGCGGTGGCGGCGGCGTCGTGCAGCAGGCGGGTGGGCACCTCGCCCGTCAGCGCGGCGCGCTCCAGCACGCCGACCGGAGCCGTGCGATGGCTCAGTCCGACGACGAGAAGACTCATGCCCGCCCCCAGCGGCTCTCGGTGTTCATGCGGGCATCACCGCGGAGAGGTCCCCGTCGCCCTTGGCGCTCTTGTCCTTGACCTGCTCGGCCTGGTCGTTGGCCGCCGGGTCGGCGGCGGCGCGGCCCTTGCCACTGCCGCCGGCCGCCCGCCTCAGCTTGGCGGCGGCCGCTCGGACCGGGCCCGGAGCGCGGTCGAGGACCGACTCGGTGCGGTCGGGCTCCTCACCGGCCTTGCGCTGCTCGTGGAAGGCGAGGATCTGCAGCTCGATGGAGAGGTCCACCTTGCGCACGTCCACGCCGTCCGGGACGGTCAGCACGGTGGGGGCGAAGTTCAGGATGCTGGTGACGCCCGCCTCGACCAGTCGGTCGCAGACCTGCTGGGCGGCGCCGGGCGGGGTGGTGATCACGCCGATGGAGACGTGCTGGGACTCGACGATCGACTCCAGCTCGTCCATGTGCCGTACCGGCAGGCCGGCCGCCGTGGAACCGACCACGTTGGGGTCGGCGTCCAGCAGGGCGGCGACGCGGAAGCCGCGGGAGGCGAAGCCGCCGTAGTTGGCGAGCGCGTGGCCGAGGTTCCCGATGCCGACGATGACGACGGGCCAGTCCTGGGTCAGGCCGAGCTCGCGGGAGATCTGGTAGACGAGGTACTCGACGTCGTAGCCGACACCCCGGGTGCCGTAGGAGCCGAGGTAGGAGAAGTCCTTGCGCAGCTTGGCGGAGTTCACTCCGGCCGCGGCGGCCAGCTCCTCGGAGGAGACGGTCGGCACCGAGCGCTCGGAGAGCGCGGTGAGGGCCCGCAGATAGAGGGGAAGGCGCGCGACGGTCGCCTCCGGGATACCCCGGGCACGCGAGGGTCGGCGCGCGGCGCCCTGGTCGGGCGTCTGCGAACTGCTCTGTGGTGATCGGCCGATTGCCACGGTGCTCCTGTGGGTGAAGCTGGGCTTTGGCAGCCAGGCTATGCGTTTGTGAACGTGTGCACAAAGATGGTGTCCGATTTGTCCCCGCACAGTGATGCGCATCACGCCGTCGAGCCCATAGCACCGCACCGCGTCAGGACCACCGCCGGGGCCTGCGCACCGGGCAGCCACGGGCCGTACGGCGCCTCCCTGCGCACCAGCGGGACGCCCGCGTCGGACGGGCGGGAGCGGGCCCGGCCCAGCCGGGGCCAGGGCACCACGGCGGCCTCGCGCAGCGGGCCCGCCCAGTCGTCCGGCGGGCAGGACGGGGCGCCCAGGCAGTGCCGCAGCAGCTCGGCCGTCACCCGGGCGTCGCCCAGCGCGGTGTGCGCCGGGTACCAGCCCAGGCCCGCCGCCTCCACGCAGGCCGCCAGGCCGTAGCCGGGCGCCGGGGGCAGGTGCTCGCGGGCCAGGCGCATCGTGCACAGCAGGGGGACGGGCGGCAGCGGCACCCCGATCCGGGCGAACTCGCGGTCCAGGAAGGCGTGGTCGCAGGTGACGTGGTGGCCCACCAGCACCCGGCCCGCCAGCAGCTCCAGCAGGTGCGGGGCGATCTCGCGGAAGCGCGGGGCGCCCTCGACGTCGGCCTGGCGTATCCGGTGCACATGGGTGGGGCCGACCGGGCCCGACGGGTCCAGCAGGGTCGCGAACTCGCCCTCGGGACGCAGGCCCACGTCCAGCAGCACCACCGCGATCTCCACCACCCGGTGGCGCCACGGGCTGCGGCCGGTCGCCTCCACGTCCACCACGGCGAAGCCCCGGGCCCCGGAGGGGGCTTCGGGCGTGCCGGGGGTCGGGCGGGGAAGCATGGTGGCACTCCTCGTGTGCTCAGCCCCCCACGGGCGCAAACGCATTCGATCGTAAGCCGACCGTGGCACCCCGAACCAAGCCGAGCCGGGGTGTATTCGACAACGATTCGGCGAACCGCCCCCGCCGGACGGCGGGGGCGGTGAAGCCCGGTCAGTGCGCCAGGGCGGCCCTCAGCCTCGCCTCGTCGACCCGCCAGAAGTCGTGCTGGCGCCCGTCGATCAGGGTCACCGGGATCTGCTCCCAGTAACGGCGGAACAGCTCCTCGTCCTCGGTGATGTCCTTCTCCTCGAAGGCAACCCCGAGCTCGCCCGCCACCCGCTGCAGCACCTCGCGGGCCTCGTCGCACAGATGGCAGCCGGGCTTGGCGAGGAGGGTGACGGTACGGTCCTCGGGCTTGGGGGTCCTGCGTCGCAGCAAAGGGCTCACGGGAGCATTCTCCGCCCGGCTGGCTATGCTCGATGACATGGCCGTGCTCCGAAGGCTCACCCAGGCGAGGCGCTCCCCCACCGAGCGGAGCGCCCTGGCGGGCGAGGCCGCGGCGGAGGCCGCCGAGGCGGCGCTGCGCGCCGCGCCGCAGCCCCTGCCGGAGGACGAGCCGAAGGCCGCACCGGAGGGCGCGGCGGAGGGCCTCGAGGCGCCCGCCGCCGGGGGCCGCAAGGCGCCCAAGGCCCCCGCCGGGAACCACACCCCCGACCCGGACGACCCGCACGCCGCCGCCTTCTTCGACTGCGACAACACCATCCTGCGCGGCGCCGCGATCTTCTACCTCGGCGTCGGCCTCTACCGCCGCGGCTTCCTCACCCGCCGCGACATCGCCCGCTTCGCCTGGCAGCAGACGCTCTTCCGACTGCACGGCACCGAGGACCCGGACCACATCTCCGACGCCAAGCACACCGCCCTGGGCATCGTCGCCGGGAAGCCCACCGCCGACCTCGAGGCGATCTGCGAGGAGATCTTCGAGCCCGTCGTCGCCGACAAGATCTGGCCCGGCACCCGCGCCCTCGTCCAGATGCACCTGGACGCCGGGCAGCGGGTCTGGCTCGTCACCGCAGCCCCGCTGGAGGTGGCCCGGATCATCGCCCGCCGCCTCGGCATGACCGGCGCGCTCGGCACCGTCGCCGAGGCCCGCGAGGGCCTCTACACCGGCGGGCTCGTCGGAGAGATGCTGCACGGGCCCGCCAAGGCTTCCGCGGTGCGCGCCCTCGCCCGGCGCGAACACCTCGACCTCGACCGCTGCGCCGCCTACAGCGACTCGGCCAACGACATCCCGATGCTCTCCCTCGTCGGCCACCCGTACGTCGTGAACCCGGACGGCGCGCTGCGCCGCCACGCCCGGGCCCAGGGCTGGCGGGTGCGGGACTTCCGCACCGGGCGCAGGGCCGCCCGCATCGGGCTGCCGGCGGCCGCCGCGCTCGGGGTGCTCGCCGGGGCGGCGGCGGCCGCGGTGGCGCTGCACCGACGGCGCCGGCGCGGCTGAGCCGCCGCCCGAACTCCCTTCCTCGCAGGGTTTCGCGACACTCCCCCGGCATTCCCCGACACTCCCCCGGACGGGCGACGCGGCGTCAACCAGGGCCTTTTTCCGCCCCCTCGTACGGGCGAACTCCCGCTCCCACCAGGCGTTTCGCACCCCACTGTGTGAACCTGGCAGCCGGTGACCGGTTCTGATCGTTCGCCAGTCCGGGAAAGTCAGGGATTGCCGACCGCCAAGGCTGGGAAACCGCCCGTCGCAGCATCGAATTGGTCACCCTGGGCGCCCGTTCGGTCACGTTGAGCCGGATGAACGATGACATCTCCGGTCAGTGTCAGCCGAATATGCACATCAAGTGGATCTCAAACGACCACTTCGGCCACACGGTGTAGCTGTCATTGCACAAAGCGTTATTCTCTCCTGGATGCGCGTCACCCCACCGCCCCGCTCGAACGGGCGGCACGGGGCGCGCTCTCCGCGCAGGCGGAGGTGATCCGTCCACAGTTCTGCCTCTGGGAGTCCCGTGTACCCACCCGTCCGGAACGACGCGCCTGCACCCTCCCGCCCGTCGTCCGCGCCCCTGCGCCCCCGCACCGGTCTGCGCGGCCGACCGGCCCCCGAGCGGCAGATCTCCACGGGCCTCGACCTGCTGCGCACCCTGCTGCGCAGCCAGCTCGCCGCCTCACCCCAACTCGTCCCCGCCGGAGCCGCGTTCGGCCCCCAGCCCGGGCCGGGCCTCGCCCTGCGCACCACCGCCGCGGGCTCCGCCGGCACCGGCTCGCGCAGCCGCTCCGGCAGCACGGGCCTCGGACGCGGGCGCACCCGCACCGCCCCCAGCCCCGGCTACGAGACCGAGCACAACCCGATCATGGAGCTCGTCGAGCGGGCCCAGAACGGCGAGAGCGACGCCTTCGGCCGGCTCTACGACCACTACGCCGACACCGTCTACCGCTACATCTACTACCGGGTCGGCAGCCGGGCCACGGCCGAGGACCTCACCAGCGAGACGTTCCTGCGCGCGCTGCGCCGGATCGGCACCTTCACCTGGCAGGGGCGGGACTTCGGCGCCTGGCTCGTCACCATCGCCCGCAACCTGGTGGCCGACCACTTCAAGTCCAGCCGGTTCCGGCTGGAGGTCACCACCGGCGAGATGCTCGACTCCAACGAGTGCGAGCGCAGCCCCGAGGAGTCGGTGCTGGAGTCCCTCTCCAACGCCGCCCTGCTGGACGCCGTGCGCCGGCTCAACCCGCAGCAGCAGGAGTGCGTCACCCTCCGCTTCCTGCAAGGGCTTTCGGTGGCCGAGACGGCGCGCATCATGGGCAAGAACGAGGGCGCCATCAAGACCCTCCAGTACCGGGCCGTGCGCACCCTGGCCCGGCTCCTCCCGCCCGACGCGCGGTGAGGCGGCGGTGACCGAAGGCGCGATAGCCGGGGGCCCGCCGGGCCGCACGTCACCATCCGTGTGCGGCCGACACGTCCGGGTGAACGGTCGATCCGATGATCAGCCACGCGTAACCGACCGCCCGCACCGCTCGTTGGCCAGCGTGCAAGCCACCACCGGGCATACCGTCAAGTCGAATTGCGACCTGTCACCCGATGGAGTGGCCTTGGCCCGCCCGGGCAACCGTCCGGCAGGCCAGGCAGTCGACAACGACGAAGGGAGGTGTGGCCCGTGACGGCAAACGTGCTGGAGCACCGGCGGGCGAGGGCCTTCGCCGAGGTGCTGGAGGCCCACCAGACGGAGCAGCGCCGCGCGGCCGGCGCCGAGACGGCCGACCCCGCCGCCACCGGCGCCGGTCCGGCCGCGATGGCCGAACTGGTCGGCATGGCCGACGCGCTGGGAGCCCTGCCCGGTCCGGAGCTCGACCCCGAGGTCCGGACCGTCCAACGCGCCCAGCTGATGGCCGCGTTCGAGCAAGCCTTCGCCGGCGGAGGCGGCGCCACCGTGCCCCGCCAGCGACGCCACCGCGCCGTCCGCACCGCACCGCGCGGCCGCTGGAGCCGCCGGTTCGCGATCGGCGGCCTGGTCGCCGGGCTCGCCGTCGGCAGCCTGGCCGGCGCCGCGGCCGCCAGCTCCAACGCCCTCCCGGGCGACACGCTGTACGGCATGAAGCGCGGCCTCGAAGGACTCCGGCTCGACTTCGCGGACTCCGACTCCGAGCGCGGCCAACTACTGCTCGACAACGCCGCCACCCGCCTCGGCGAGGCCAAGAGCCTGGTCGGCCGCACCGACCCGGCCGGCGCCCTCAGCCCGGGCACCGTCGACCAGGTCCGCCGCGCCCTGGACGACATGCACGCCGACGCCCTCAAGGGCCGCGACCTGCTGCGCTCCATCTACCGCAGCAACGGCTCGCTCGAGCCGATGCGCGCCCTCGCCGGGTTCGCCAAGGACGAGGACGGTCGCTGGACGGAGCTCGAGGGCAAACTGCCCGTCCAACTCACCCAGCAGGCCGACCTGGTGAACCGCCTCTTCGACGACATAAGCGAGGACGTCGCGCCCCTGCACCTGGCCCAGCCCGCCGCCAAGAGCGACGGCCGGCCCGGCAACGGAGCGGACGACGGAACCGCCGGCAGGACCCCCGGCTCCTCCGCCGACACCCCGGCCGGCACCGGCACCACGCCCGGCACCGACCAGACCCAGGGCGGCACCGGCACGGGCGCCAACCGCCCCGGCGGCACCGACCGCACCCCGGCCAACCCCGGCAACGGGGCCACCAGCAGCGGCACCCAGGGCGGCGGCCTGCCCAGCACCCTGCCCGGCGGCGGCGCGGACGCCGTCAACGGCCTGGTGGGCAACCTCACCAACGGCCTCACCGGCACCAAGCCCTCGCCCAGCACCGACGCGGCCCCGCCGCAGGCGCCCCAGGCCAGCAGCGCGCCCGGCCCGGCCGGCGCGGCCCCGCAGCAGCAGGGCGTGGACGTGCCCCCGCTCGTCCCGGGGCTGCTGCCCGGGCTGCGCATCCTCGGCGGCTGATCCCGCCCGGAACGCCCACGGGCCCCGGTGGAAGCTCCACCGGGGCCCGTGGGCGCACTGATCAACCGATCAGAGGAACACCGGGCGTCAGAACACCGGGCGCCAGAAGAACACCGTGCGCCAGAAGAACACCGGGCGTCAGAAGAACACCGAGCGGCGCTGCACCAGAAGTTGGTACAGGGTGTGCTGGATGGTCTCGCGCACCTCGTCGGCCAGGTCGAAGACCAGCATCGGGTCGTCCGCCGCCTCCGCCGGATAGCCGTCGGTCGCGATCGGCTCGCCGAAGCGGATCGTCCACTTCGTCGGCAGCGGCACCGCCCCGAGCGGGCCCAGCCACGGGAACGTCGGCGTGATCGGCACGTACGGCAGGCCCAGCAGCCGGGCCAGGGTCTTCACGTTGCCGATCATCGGGTACGTCTCCTCCGCCCCGACGATCGAGCAGGGCACGATCGGCACCTTCGCCCGCAGCGCCGAGGCGACGAAGCCGCCCCGCCCGAAGCGCTGCAGCTTGTAGCGCTCGGAGAACGGCTTGCCGATGCCCTTGAAGCCCTCCGGCCAGACCCCGACGACCTCGCCGCGCTCCAGCAGCGCCTGGGCGTCCTCGTTGCAGGCCAGGGTGTGGCCGGCCTTGCGCGCCAGCTCGTTGACCCCCGGCAGCACGAACACCAGGTCGGCGGCGAGCATCCGCAGGTGCCGCCGGTGCGGGTGGTGGTCGTGGATGACGACCTGGGTCATCAGCGCGTCCAGCGGGATCGTCCCGGAGTGGTTGGCGACGATCAGCGCGCCGCCCTCCGCCGGGATGTTCTCGACGCCCTGCACCTCGATGCGGAAGTACTTCTCGGCCAGCGGGCGCAGCAGCGAGAGCAGCACCTCCTCGGTGAGCTCCCGGTCGAAGCCGAACTCGTCCACCTCGTACTCGCCGGTGAGCCGGCGGCGCAGGAAGGACAGGCCCTCGGCGGCCCGGCCCTCCCAGCCCTTGCCGAACACCCTGGTGGCGGCCGGGCCGAGCTGCCCGGACAGCGCCCCGCCCACGGCCCCGGCGATCCGGTCGGCCAGGGCCGGGGCCGTCGCCTCGGAGGTCGACCAGCTCGGGGCGGACTCGATGGGGATGACCTTGGCCTCGCGCGGCGCGTTCTCGGCTGCGGCACTCATGGCGGGTTCAGCTCCTCGGGCGGGGGCGGGTCGGTGCGGAAGGGAGGTCGCTCGTGCCCTCGCGGCCCAGCAGGGCGGTCATCCGGTCGGTGACGGCGGCCAGCCGCTCGGGCGGCAGCAGGCCCGGCCGCTGGGCGGCGGCGAAGTCGGCGAACGCCTCCGGGGTGCCGAAGAGCGGCCGGTAGCCGAAGGTCTCCCGCAGCCGGGTGGTGTCCACGACCCGGCCGTGGGTGAGCAGGCGCAACTGCTCCGGCGAGACGTCCACCAGCCTGGTCTGCCGGGCCAGCACCGCCATCCAGGAGACGGCGGGCAGCAGCAGCGGCAGCATCGGGCGGCCGAGCCGGCGGGCGCACTGGGAGAGCAGCAGCACGCCCTCGCCGGCCACGTTGAAGGTCCCGGTGTTGACGGTGCCCGGCTCGGGCTCCCCCGCGGCCCGGCAGAGCACGGCGACGGCGTCGTCCTCGTGGACGAACTGCAACCGGGGGTCGTAGCCGAGGACGGTCGGCAGGACGGGCAGCGCGAAGTACTCGCTGAGCGGGGTGTCCGCGCCCGGGCCGACGATGTTGGCGAAACGCAGCACCGTCACCGCGACGTCCGGACGGCGGCGGGCGAAGCCGCGCACGTACCCCTCGACCTCGGCCGCGTCCTTGGCGAAGCCGCCGCCGGGCTGGTCCTTGGGCTGCATCCGCTCGCTGAAGACGGCGGGGTCGCGGGGGGCGGAGCCGTACACGCCCGTGGTCGACTTCACCACCAGCCGGCGCACCCCTGGGGCCTTCTGGCAGGCGCCGAGCAGCTGCATGGTGCCGATGACGTTGGACTCCTTCACCGCGGAGCGGTTGGTGGAGCCCAGCCCGGTGGCGCTGACGCTCAGGTGCACCACGGTGTCCACCCGGTGCTCGGCGATCACCCGGGCGACGGCCGGGCGGCGCAGGTCCAGCTGGTGGAAGCGGTACGGGGCGGCCGGCCCCTCCGGCTCCTCCGGAGGGAGGCGGGGCGGCTGCACGTCCACGCCGACCACCAGGTCGACACCCGGACGGCGGCGGATCTCGGCGGCGAAGCGGGCACCCAGATGGCGTGCCACGCCGGTGACGAGCACGACGACGCCCACGGTGCTGCACCCCATTCCCGGCCCGAGAAGCCTGCGTGCACCGTACCGCGCCGCCGTACCGGGCCGTGAAACGACATCGCCCGCCCGGGCCACGAGGGCCTGGGCGGGCGATGCAAGCGCTGGGCGCGCTAGGCGCGGCCGGGGACGCTTACTTCTTGTTGCGACGCTGGACCCTGGTCCGCTTGAGAAGCTTGCGGTGCTTCTTCTTGGCCATACGCTTGCGACGCTTCTTGATGACAGAGCCCACGGAACAACCCTCGCTCACTGAGACTCTCGCCCGTGAGAGACGGAGCCCATACGACTGACGTGAGGGCCTAGCCTACCGTCCGGGTGCCCGGGGCCCTAACTCGCACTCCCCTCATCCGGGGAACGCCCGGGAAATCCACGGCGAACGGACCCGGGTCCGCGTCGGCGGGCCCGGGTCCGAACGCCCGCGAACTACGCGCTCTCGAGACGCACGTAGGACTCCTTGAGGTACTCGTGCACCGCCTGCTGGGGCACCCGGAAGGACCGCCCGACCCTGATGGCCGGCAGCTCTCCGCTGTGCACCAGGCGGTACACCGTCATCTTGGACACCCGCATGACCGCAGCGACCTCCGCCACGGTCAGGAAGACGACTTCCTGCAGGGGGCGCTCGACGGAACTCATGACCATCACCCGACCCTTAACCCGTGTGCAAGGCACCGGCTTCCCCTCCGGTGACTCCACCGGCACACGTGTATCCCCAGAGTAGTTATGGGTGGTACCAGTGGGAAGAGGGGAGAAGCAGTCCTCGTACGGTGAGAGATAGGACTGTTGCAGTACGTAGCCGCCCGGCCGATGTGCCCGGTCGGCGTACGCACCGCCCGGTCCGCCGACGGCCGAAACGCCGTTTTCAGGCCAGCAGTCCGTGGTGGGGGAACACCGCGCGGCGGGCCGCGAGGATGGCCTGATCGAGCCGGTCCGCCGGATCGTAACCCGCGTCGAAGTCGCGCCAGGCGGGGCGCGCGCCGTCCGTCATCCGCAGCGGGGCGGGGCGGCGGGTGCGGCGGTAGACCTCGGCGCGCCAGGTCTCGGGGGTCTCGGTGGCCGGGTCGACGGGCCGTCCGGCGGCGGTGGCGACGAGGTGGGTCCAGGTCCGCGGGACGACGTCGACGACGGCGTAGCCGCCCCCGCCGGTGGCGACCCAGCGGCCGCCGGCCACCTGGTGGGCGAGGTCGTGCAGTTCCTCGGCGATCAGCCGCTGGGCGTCGACGGTGACGGCGAGGTGGGCGAGCGGGTCCTCCAGGTGGGTGTCCGCGCCGTGCTGGGTGACCAGGACCTGCGGGCGGAAGGCGGAGAGCAGCTCGGGCACCAGGGCGTGGAAGGCGCGCAGCCAGCCCGCGTCGCCGGTGCCGGCGGGCAGCGGGAGGTTGGCGGCGGTGCCGACGGCGTCGGGGCCGCCGGTCTCGGTGGACCAGCCGGTCTGCGGGAAGAGCGTGGCGGGGTGCTCGTGCAGGGAGATCGTGAGGACCCGGGGGTCGTTCCAGAACGCCTGCTGGACGCCGTCGCCGTGGTGGACGTCCACGTCGACGTAGGCGACGCGCTCGGCGCCGAGTTCGAGCAGCCGGGCGATGGCCAGGGCCGGGTCGTTGTAGACGCAGAAGCCGGACGCCTTGTCGGGCATGGCGTGGTGCAGGCCCCCGGAGAAGTTGACGGCGTGCGGGGTCTCGCCGCGCCAGACGGCCTCGGCGGCGGCCACGGACTGCCCGGCGATCAGCGCGGAGGCCGAGTGGACGGCCGGGAAGGACCAGTTGTCCTCGGTGCCGAGCCCGTGCCGGGGGTCGGACAGCTCGGGGTGGGCGGCGGCGTGCTTGACGGCCTCGACGTACTCCCGGGTGTGCACCAGTTGCAGGGTGGAGTCCCCGGCGGGCGGGGCGGAGCGGACGCCCACCCCGGGCCCGGTGCTCAGCCCGAGGGCCTCGACGAGGCGCATGGTGAGCGCGAGCCGGGTCGGGTCCATCGGGTGGCCGGGGCCGAAGTCGTAGGCGGTGACGGCCTCGTCCCAGAAGAGGTGCAGGCCGCAGGGGGTGTCACGCTCGGCTTCGGGCATGGCCTCCACCGTAGCGGGTGGGGGTGGCCGGGCGGCTGTCAGGGCGCGACGGGTGCGGGAACGGGGGTGGGCGCGAAGCGCTCGGCCAGCGGCAGGACGGCGAGCACCAGCAGCATCGGGGCGAGCAGTGCCCAGCGGTACGAGCTCGCGTCGGCGATCGCGCCGACCAGTGGCGAACCGATCAGGAAGCCCACGTAGTTGAAGAGGTTGAGCCGGGCCACGGCGGCGTCCGAGTCGGCCGGGAACAGCCGGCCGCCGGCCGCGAAGACCTGCGGGATGATCGCGCAGATGCCCAGGCCCAGGACGGTGAAGGCGGCGATGCCCGCCCAGGCGCCGGGCGCGGCGGCGGCCAGGGCGAAGCCGAGCGCGGCCAGCGCGGCGCCGACGCGGACCACGGGGACGGCGCCGAAGCGCTGCACCGCGCGGTCGCCGAGGGCGCGGCCGAGGAGCATGGCCACCATGTAGCCGAGGTAGGAGAGCTTGGCGAGGTCCTCGCGGCTGCCGAGGCCGTCGGTGAGGTACTTGACGCTGTAGTTGGAGACGGAGGCGTCGGCGATGTAGGCGAAGGCCATCGCCAGGCAGAGCGGCAGCAGCGGGCGCCAGGGGATGGACCGGGCCGCGGCCTCGGCCGCCTCCCGTACGGCGTCGCCGAGTTCGGCGGGCCCGGCGAATCTGGTGCCGGTCAGCACCGCGAGCGGGGCGATGACGGCGGCGGAGGCGCCGAACAGCACCGGCAGGCCGAGGTCGTAGTGGGAGCCGAGGCCCGCGACGGCGGCGCCGAGGATGCCGCCGAGGCTGAAGGCGGCGTGGAAGCCGATCATGATCGAGCGGCCGTAGCGGTGCTGGAGGCCGACCCCGAGCATGTTCATACTGGCGTCCAGTGCGCCGACCAGCAGCCCGAACGCGCCCAGGGCCAGGGCGAGTTGCCACAGCTCGTCGCCGAGGCCCGCGGCCGCGAGGCTCAGGCAGATCGCCGGCTGGACGACCCTGAGCACGGCGCGGGCGCCGGTGCGCCTGACCACCCGCTCGGAGGTCAGCGAGCCGACGCCCGCGAGGATCGGCACGGCGGCCAGGAAGACGGGCAACAGTCCGTCGCTCAGCCCGTAGCGGTGCTGGATCTCCGGGATGCAGGTGACCAGCAGGGCGAAGGTGACGCCCTGGAGCAGGAAGCTGACCGCGAGGGCGGCCCGGCCGGCGCGCAGCCCGGGGGTGAGCTCAAGAGCTCCGGGCTGTTCGGGCTGTTCGGGCTGTTCGGGCTGTCCGGACTGCGCGGGTGCTTCGACGCTCATGCGGGACCTCGCTACTGGCCGGTACGACGATATTGGCCGAGAGCGTAGGGGGTGCGCCGCCGCTACGGGAGGGGTCGTGCAGCGACTTTCTCCACGGGATCCACCGCCTACTTGCCGCCTGAGGCCAGTTCCCGGGAGCGGTCCCGGGCCGCCTCCAGGGCGCCGAGCAGCGCGGCCCGCACCCCGTGGTTCTCCAGCTCGCGGATCGCGGCGATGGTCGTGCCCGCCGGGGAGGTCACCGCCTCACGCAGCTTCACCGGGTGCTCGCCGGAGTCGCGCAGCATCACCGAGGCGCCGATCGCGGACTGCACGATCAGGTCGTGCGCCACCTGCCGGGGCAGGCCGAGCAGGATGCCCGCGTCCGTCATCGCCTCGACCAGGAAGTAGAAGTACGCCGGGCCGGAGCCGGAGAGCGCGGTCGCCGCGTCCTGCTGGGCCTCGGGCAGCCGCAGGGCCTTGCCGACCGAGGAGAAGATCTCCTCCGCCCGCGCCAGGTGCTCCTCCGTGGCGTGCGAGCCGCCGGAGATCACGCTCATTCCCTCGTCCACCAGGACGGGCGTGTTGGGCATCACCCGGACCACCGGCGTACCGGCGGAGAGCCGCTCCTCGAACCAGCCGGTCGGGATGCCCGCCGCCGCCGAGATCACCAGCCGGTCGGCGCCGAGGTGCGGGGCGAGCTCCTCCAGCAGGGAGCCCATGTCCTGGGGCTTCACGGCGAGGATCAGGGTGTCGGCGAGCTTGGCCGCCTCGGCGTTGGAGACGGCCGCCACGCCGTACCGGTCGGCGAGTTCGGCGGCGCGCTCGGGGCGGCGGGCCGTCACCATCACGTCCGCCGGGGCCTTGCCGGCGCGCAGCAGGCCGGAGAGCAGCGCCTCGCCGATCTTGCCGGTGCCCAGAAAGGCGATCTTCTGTCCGTGTGCCCCACTGCTGGCCATTGTTCGGCTCCTCACCTCGGTACTGCGGCCATCCTCGCACCGGGCGGGGGCGGGCGGTGGGAGCGTCCGCTCCGTGAGCGGTGGCGGGGACCGGGGCGGGGACGGCGGCGTTGACAGGGGCAGGGGCAGGGGCGGTTCTGCCGGGTGGAGGCTGCCCTCAGGGGAAACTCGGGGGTTTCCCCTATGGCTCGCGGGGCTTCGCGGGAGCACCGTGGAGCCATGGCACACGACGAGATGTCCCGACGTGAGAACCGGCAACTCGCGGTCGCCTCGGCGACGGTGGGCCCGTGGCGGACTGCCGCGGGAGTCGGTGCGGTGGTGGGGGCGACCGCCCTGGGGATCGAGGCGATCACCGGGGACTGGGCGCTGAGCATGTTGGCCGGTCCGGCCGGCTGGGGCCTGTTCTTCTTCTTCCTGGTCGGCTCGGTCGGTGGGCAGCTGCGCCGCGACACCACGGACCGGCGGCTGGCCCGCTGGGCGGACGCGCACCCGTGGAAGGCGGCGCTTCCGGCGGCCGGCGGGCTGCTGGTGCTGAACACCGTGGCGCAGTGGCTGCTCAGTGACGCGGGCCTGATCTGGGCCTTCTTCGAGTCGCTCCTGCCCGCGGCCATCCTGCTGGGCGTGGTCGGCGTGGTGGGGTCGGTGAAGCAGGCCCGCAAGAAGGGGTGAAAGCGGCGCGTTCCGGATGAAACGACACTGAACTCGCGCGGCTCGCGCGCGAGTTCACCACAAGGTGTGCCCCCGATCGACAAACCGTCACCCCCTGTCGGCATACTGGCGCGATGCCGATAGCCGAAGATCCGGAACCGCGTCCCGACGAGGGCCGCGAGGCGGGCGGGAAGGACCCGTTCGCAGACCTCGTCCTGGACGAGGATTTCGTCAAGGGGGCCTCCGTCAAGGAGCAGAGCGGGCGCACCCGCATGCTCTCCGCACGGTGGAAGCACACCCCGCCGGTCGACCCGGGCGGGCGCCGCTCGGTCAACGACGGGCCGAAGCCGCCCAAGCGCCGCTTCGGCCGCAAGCCGAAGCTCCAGGCGCTCGACCCGTGGGGCAACCCGAAGCCGCGCCGCCGCGGGCTGGAGTGGCGCACCCCGCTGTTCATCGTGCTGACCGTCGTGGTGCTGCTGGCGGCGCTGAACGTGGACGGGCTGCGCAACTGGCTCCACCGCGACTCGTCCGGCACCGGCGCCTCCACGCCCGTGCCGACCGTCGCCCCGGAGACGGCCAAGCCGAGCTCCGCGCCGCCGACCACCGACCCGGACCAGCCGACCGTCGCCCACCCGTGGGCCGGCTCCCCCGCCGAGGGCTGGCCGAACGGCGCCGAGGCGTTCGTGCTGCCGGAGGCCAAGGCCGTCGGTGTCTTCTCGGCCGAGGAGGTCGCCGAGCAGCTGCAGCAGGTCAAGGCTTACCTGACCGCTGCCAACCTCGACCCCAAGGTGATCGCGGGTGCCCGCCCGGACGCCGCGCTGGCGCTCCTCGACAGCCAGGACCGCGCCGGTGCCGTCGCCGCCCTCGAGCACCCCAAGCAGGGCTCCAACGCGACCGGTTGGTTCGCCCGGTTCGACCCGCGCGAGGCCCGCATGATCGGTGAGGTCGTCAAGGTCCAGGGCCAGCTCACCTACGAGGGGGACGGCGCCGGGGGCGTGCTCGTCCACACCGACTTCACGTACGTCTACCCGGTGGCGCCGGGCCCCGACGCCGAGAAGCTGGCCAAGGACCGGCAAGCCTCGCCCGCCACCCCGCCGCAGCAGCCGGCTCCCCAGGGCGGCACCGCCCACCCGGTGGGCCTGGTGGTCCGCGCGTCCGAGTCCGCCGGCTCCGACTGGACGGCCCGCACGATCCTCCGCAGGGTCGACGACTACCGCTTCTACGACCCGGACCACTACAAGGTCGAGCCGAAGAAGCTGGTCATCGCCAAGTCGCAGTCGGAGAAGGGCAACAGCGCCTGTTACGTCTACGACGGCTTCCTGCACCCGGAGTTCGCCCAGTTCGACCGATTCGACCGTCCCGGCCCCGAGCGGACCGGTCCGACCACCGACCCGTACGACCGCAGCAAGGGCCTGTCGGACGGCACCACCCATGGCTGCGGGACCGTCAGCCGCAGCTGAGCGCCGTCAGCGCTTGCGCTTGCCCCGGCCCGGCGCCTTGGCGTCGGGCCGGCCGGTGCGTCCCGACTGGCGCTTGGCGTACTGGGCGAGGGCGCGCTCGTGCGCGGCGCGCTTGACGGACTCGCCGGGGGCCTCGACCAGGCTGCGGGCGAAGTAGGCAGCCAGGGTGCCGGCGCCGCCGATCAGCCAGACCGCGCCGAGCGACTTGTCCTCGGCCATCCAGCCGGTGAGCCGGTCCTTGCCCTCGGTGAGCACCTTCCAGGTGCGCATGACGGCCATCATCGAGCAGACCGCGATGGCGGCGGTCAGCAGCCCGTTCAGGAAGCCGCCGCTCCGGGAGAGGCTGACGCCCTCCACGCCGAAGCGCAGGACGAGGACGGCGGCGGCGGTCGCCAGCAGGGCGCCCGCCGAGAAGCCGACCCGGCGCAGCCAGTAGCCGCCGTCCCGGTTCAGCCAGGTGGTGCCGAAGAAGCGGATCGTCTCCGGTTCGGGGGCGCCGGGGACGGGGGCGGTGGTGGGGGGCTGCTCGCTCACGCCGTCGATTATCCCCCGGGCGGGGTCGGCGGCGAGGAGCCGTCCCGTCGATCGGAACGGCTCCCCGCTGCCCACGGTGTCAGCCGAGCTTGGACACGTCCCGGACGGCGCCCTTGTCGGCGGAGGTGGCCATCGCCGCGTAGGCGCGCAGGGCCGCGCTGACCTGGCGGTCGCGGTTCTTCGGCCGGTAGCCGTCCCCGGCCTCCAGGGCGCGGCGGCGCTCGGCGAGGACCTCGTCCGGGACCTCGAGGGAGATGGTCCGGCCGGGGATGTCGATGGCGATGGTGTCGCCGTCCTCGACCAGGGCGATGGTGCCGCCGGAGGCGGCCTCCGGGGAGGCGTGGCCGATGGACAGGCCCGAGGTGCCGCCGGAGAAGCGGCCGTCGGTGACCAGCGCGCACGCCTTGCCGAGGCCCCGGCCCTTGAGGAAGGAGGTCGGGTAGAGCATCTCCTGCATGCCCGGGCCGCCCTTGGGGCCCTCGTAGCGGATGACGACGACGTCGCCCTCCTTGATGCGCTTGGCGAGGATCGCCTCGACGGCGTCCTCCTGGGACTCGCAGACCACGGCGGGGCCGCTGAACGTCCAGATCGACTCGTCGACGCCGGCGGTCTTCACGATGCAGCCGTCCTCGGCGAGGTTGCCGTGCAGCACGGCGAGGCCGCCCTCGACGGAGTAGGCGTGCTCGACGCTGCGGATGCAGCCCTTGGCGGCGTCGGTGTCCAGGGACTCCCAGAGCTCGGACTGCGAGAACGCCTCGGCGGAGCGGACGCAGCCGGGGGCGGCGTGCCACAGGTCGACGGCCTCGGCGGAGGGCGAACCGCCGCGCACGTCCCAGGTCTTGAGCCACTCGTCGAGCGAGTCGGAGTGGACGGTGTGGACGTCCTCGTTGAGCAGTCCGCCGCGGTACAGCTCGCCGAGGATGGCGGGGATGCCGCCGGCGCGGTGGACGTCCTCCATGTAGTACGAGCCGTTGGGCGCGACCTTGGACAGGCAGGGCACCCTGCGGGAGATCGCGTCGATGGCCGACAGGTCGAAGTCCAGCTCGGCCTCCTGGGCGGCGGCGAGCAGGTGGAGGATGGTGTTGGTCGAGCCGCCCATGGCGATGTCCAGGGCCATGGCGTTCTCGAAGGCGGCGCGGGTGGCGATCGCGCGGGGCAGCATCGAGGCGTCGTCGCCGCCGTAGTAGCGGTTGGTGATCTCGACGACGGTCCGACCGGCCTTCTCGTACAGGGCCCTGCGCGCGGTGTGGGTGGCGAGGACGGAACCGTTGCCGGGCAGGGAGAGGCCGATGGCCTCGGTGAGGCAGTTCATCGAGTTGGCGGTGAACATGCCGGAGCAGGAGCCGCAGGTCGGGCAGGCGTTCTCCTCGATGATCGCGATGTCCTCGTCGGAGACGTTCTCGTTGACCGCCTGGGAGATCGCGTCGACCAGGTCGAGCTTGCGCACGGTGCCGTCGACGAGGGTGGCCTTGCCGGCCTCCATCGGGCCGCCGGAGACGAAGACGGTCGGGATGTTCAGGCGCAGCGCGGCCATCAGCATGCCCGGGGTGATCTTGTCGCAGTTGGAGATGCAGATCAGGGCGTCGGCGCAGTGCGCGTTGACCATGTACTCCACGGAGTCGGCGATCAGGTCGCGCGAGGGCAGCGAGTAGAGCATGCCGCTGTGGCCCATGGCGATGCCGTCGTCGACGGCGATGGTGTTGAACTCGCGCGGGATGCCGCCCGCCTGCTTGATCGCCTCGGAGACGATCCGGCCCACCGGCTGGAGGTGGGTGTGGCCGGGGACGAACTCGGTGAAGGAGTTGGCGACCGCGATGATCGGCTTGCCGAAGTCCTCGCGGGCTACGCCGGCGGCCCGGAGGAGCGCCCGGGCGCCTGCCATGTTGCGACCGTGGGTGACCGTACGGGACTTCAGCTCGGGCACTGTGCTCCACTCCTTCGGGGCTCTCGCCGGCGCCCCGCCGGTGGAAGGGTGCGGGGGCCGTTGTGGGTATCGAGCCTACGCCCGCTGTCCGGCCGGCGGACGGTCCGTCCGCGATGCGGGCAGGTCCGGTCGAGCGCGGATCAAGCGGGGGTGACGGCGACGGTGAGGTCGAGGACGTACGGCTCGACGACCTGCCCGTCCGGGAACTCGGCCAGCAGCGCGGCCCTTTCGTCGGCGAGCAGCGGCTCGCGGCGCTCGGGCGGCAGGGAGGCGAAGAAGGAGCGGGAGGTGAGGTTGTCGACGACCTGCTCGACGGGCACCCGTCGCTGCCAGCTCAGCTCGGCGCGGTGGACCCGCAGCCCGGCGGCGGCGAAGGGGGCGGTCAGGTCGTCGATGTGGCCGTAGCCGTGGTAGCGGCCGGACAGGGCGGCGGAGAGCCGCTCGTCGCGGGCGCGGACCCAGGGGACGCTCTCGTCGAAGACGTTCCACCAGGCGGCGAGGGCGCCGCCTGGCCGCAGGACCCGGACCGCCTCGGGCAGGGACTTCTCGGGGTGCGTCCAGTGGAACGCCTGGGCGTAGGTGATCAGGTCGGCGGAGTCGTCGTGGAAGGGCAGGTCGTCACCCTCGCCACGCACCAGCGGCAACTGCGGTGAGACGGCCAACAGTTGGGCGGCCATCCCGGCGGAGGGCTCCACGGCGACCACGTCCGCGCCACGGGCGGCCAGCAGGCGGGCGGCGATGCCCGTACCGGCGCCGACGTCCAGGGTCCTGGCGCCCTCGAGGCTGCGGCCCCAGGCGCGCTCCAGCTCGTCGAACAGCTCCTGCGGGTAGCCGGGGCGGCCGCGGTCGTAGGCGGCGGCCACGGAGCCGAAGCTCGCGGCGAGTTCGCGGAAGTTGCGGATCTCGGAGAACTTCTGATCGTTCGTCACTGCTCCCCCTCGGCGTGCCCTGCGGACCGGCCGTCAGCGTACGCCCGAGTGGGAGGCGAGGTGCAGCCGGGTGAAGGCGAGGGCCTCGGCGAGATCGGCCTCGCGTTCGGCGGGGGAGGCGGCGCGGCGGGTGTTGACCTCCAGCACCACGTGGCCGTCGAAGCCGGTGCGGGCCAGGTGCTCCAGCAGTTCGGCGCAGGGCTGCTTGCCCCGGCCGGGGATCAGGTGCTCGTCCTTGCCGGAGCCGCTGCCGTCCGCGAGGTGCACGTGGGCGAGGCGGTCGCCCATCCGCTCGACCATCGCGAAGGCGTCGATCCGGGAGGTCGCGGCGTGCGAGAGGTCGATGGTGAAGTGCCGGTACTCCTCGTCGGTGACGTCCCAGCCCGGGGAGTAGGCGAGCACCTCGCGGTCGCGGTAGCGCCAGGGGTACATGTTCTCGACGGCGAAGCGGACGTCGGTCTCGCCCGCCATCCGGTTGATGCCCTCGACGAACTCGCGGGCGTACTGGCGCTGCCAGCGGAACGGCGGATGGACGACGACGGCGCTCGCGCCGAGCTTCTCGGCCGCCGCCCGGGCCCGGACCAGCTTCGTCCACGGGTCGGTGGTCCACACCCGCTGGGTGATCAGCAGGCAGGGCGCGTGGACGGCCAGGATCGGCATCCGATGGGTGTCGGAGAGGCGGCGCAGGGCCTCGAGTTCCTGGCTGACCGGGTCGTTCCAGACCATCACCTCGACGCCGTCGTAGCCGAGCCTGGCGGCCAGCTCGAAGGCGACGACGGTGCTCGCCGGGTACACCGAGGCGGTGGACAGGGCCACCTTGGTGTCGGGGATGTGCAGGGCCGGGTGCCGGGGCAGCACCAGGCGGTCGGTGGTGCGCAGCAGCGGGGGGCGGGCGGCGTCGCGCTTGGCGGCCTTGACGGAGCGGACGGACTGCACGGCGGCCTTGGCGGCTCCGGCGGCGCGGGCGGTGCGGGTCTCGGCGGGCTTCCGGGGCGGCGGCTGCTGGCTCTGCTGCTTCTGCTGGCTCTGCTGGCCCTGCTGGCTCTGCTGGCTCTGCTGGCTCTGCTTCTTCTGCGCGGGCTTCCTGCGCGCGGCCTTCTTCGGGGTGCTCTCGGTGGCGGCCTTCCCCGCCGTCGCCTTCTTCGCGGCTGCCTTCTTGGCGGCGGCCTTCCCGGCGGTGCGCTGCACCGCTTCCCCGAGCCGACGGCGCGGTCCGTCCGGCCGCTGCCGCCCGTCCCCGGGGGCGCGGCCCTCCCGCGTCCCGTCGTCGTCCGCTGGTTGCACCACGGGAGACAGCGTAAACGGACCGCGCTCCGGACGGGGAGCGGGTGCCCGGGGGCGGCCCCGGCCCGTCAGCTCGCCAGCGCCGGGCGGCGGCGGTCGGTGGGGCTGTCCATGGTGTCCAGGCGGCGCAGGATGATGCCCTCGCGCAGCGCCCACGGGCAGACGTCCAGCTCCTCCAGCCCGAACAGGTCCATCGCGGCGTCGGCGACGATCGCGCCCGCGAGCAGCTGCTTGGCGCGGCCCTCCGAGACGCCGGGGATCTGCGCCCGCTCGGCGACGGTCATCGCGGACAGCCGGGGCAGCCAGGCCAGCAGTCCGGAGCGGGTGAGCCGGCGGTCGGCGTACGGGCCGGCGTCGGCGGGGGCGGCGCCCGTCATCCGGGCGAGCTGCTTGAAGGTCTTGGAGGTGGCGACGGCGTGCTGTGGCGGTCCGAGCCGGGTGATCTCGCCGACCACGGTGGCGATCTCGGCGCGGACGTGGCGTCTCAGCTCGCGCAGCCCGTCCGGGTCGGCGACGTCCTCCGGCAGCCAGCGGGCGGTGAGCCGGCCGGCGCCCAGCGGCAGCGAACAGGCGACGGCGGGCTGCTCGTCCGGGCCGCAGGCGATCTCCAGGGAGCCGCCGCCGATGTCCAGGTTGAGCAGCCGGCCCGAGGACCAGCCGAACCAGCGGCGCACGGCCAGGAACGTCAGCCGGGCCTCGTCCTGGCCGGAGAGCACCCGGAGTTCGACACCGGTCTCGGCGGTGACCCTGCGTAGCACCTCCTCGCCGTTGGCGGCCTCGCGGACGGCGGAGGTGGCGAACGGCAGGACGTCGACGACCCCCTTGTCCTCGGCGACCCGGATCGAGGAGGCGACGTGGCCGACGAGCCGCTCGATGCCGGCCTCGCTTATCGCGCCGTCCTCGTCGAGCAGTTCGGCCAGGCGCAGTTCGGCCTTGTGGGAGTACGCGGGCAGGGGGGCAGCGCCCGGATGGGCGTCCACCACGAGGAAGTGGACCGTGTTGGAACCTACGTCGAGTACACCGAGTCGCATAACTCTCCACGCTACGCGATCTCGTCCCGGGGCAGGCCCGTTGCAGCGGTAGTCGCGCTGGTCCGCGACCGGTCCGTGACGGTCCGTGATCAGTGGCCGCGGTGGGCGATCCTGCGCTCGGGGCGGCAGTTGGTGTCCGCCCAGCGGCGGGCCGCGCCGGGCAGGTCGGTGATCAGGCCGTCCGCGCCCCGGGCGGCCATGGTCTGCCAGTTCACCTCGTCGTCGAGCGTCCAGACGTAGACCTCACGGCCAGCCTTCCGCTCCGCGGCGATCCGGTCGGCGGAGGCCAGCGTCGACTCCAGGGCCATCCCGCGCAACGGCAGGTCGCCCGGGTCCTCGGCGAGCCCGGCGCCCTGGATCAGCACCACCGGCAGGGCGGGGGCGACGGCGTGGGCGCGGCGCAGGTGGTCCACGGAGAAGCTGTAGATGACGACGTGGGCGCCGCTGCCGGCGGCGATCCTGGCGATCCGGGTGACGTCCTCGGGCGTGCGCTGCCACTTGATCTCCATCAGCAGCGTGGCGTTGCTGCCGACGAGGCGCTTGAGCAGCTGCTCCAGGGTGGGGACGGGCTCGGCGCGGCCCGGTCCCGCCGTCACCCGCAGGGCGGCGACCTGCGCGGCGGTCAGGTCGCCGACGGCGCCCTTGCCGTTGGTGGTGCGGTCCACGGTGGCGTCGTGCATCAGCACCGGGACGCCGTCCCGGGTGGTCTGCACGTCCGTCTCCAGCCAGTCCGCGCCCTGGTCGAGGGCCGCCTCGAAGGAGGCCATCGTGTTCTCGGGCGCACTGCGCGGAGCCCCCCGGTGGCCCACCACCACCGGGCTGTCGCAGACCGGCGGCGCGGACGCGGAACGGGCCCGCAGGGCGGGGCCCTCGGAGGCCGCGCAGCCGGCGGCCAGCACCGCGAGGGCGAGGAGAGCGGCCGCCTGGACGGCGGCGCGGGGCGAGGCGGTCACGGCCGGGGTGGCTCCTGCTCCTGCTCGGGCGGGGTCGTCTGACGCCTGCGGTCTGCGGTCTGCGGTCTGCGGCTTGCGATCTGCGGCTTGCGGTCTGCCGTCCGGAACAACGGGGTGGAGGGGCGATTCCGATCAAACCGCCCCAAATCCTCCGGATGATGACGGCCCGCCAGTTCTCCGGTTCGTCGAAGACCGTACCGTCCACCGCCGCCGACACCCGCCGCAACCCGTCCACTGCCCCGCGAAAGCTCTACCCTTACCGGGTGGCACCAGCAGAAACGTCCAAGAAGAAGGCCAAGGCGAAGCCCGAAGCCTCCCCCGCCCCCGTCGACCTCGCGATGCCGACCCTGCGCCGCGAGATCCCGCGCGACGAGGTCCCGCTCGACTTCCCCCGCGCCTGGATCGAGTTCGCCGACCCGGAGGACGCCGAGCAGGTCTTCCGCTGCGACCTGACCTGGCTGACCTCCCGCTGGTCCTGCGTCTTCGGCCAGGGCTGCCACGGCATCCGCGAGGGCCGCGGCGCCTCGGACGGCTGCTGCACGCTGGGCGCGCACTACTCGGACGAGGACGACGAGAAGCGCGTCATGAAGCACGCGAAGCGCCTGACGCCCGAGCTGTGGGAGAACCACCCGCACGGCACGGACGCCAAGGGCAGGCTGGTCGCGGACGGCGGCGTCACCATGCTGGACGAGGACGGCGACCGCCAGACCCGCCGCGTCAACGGCGCCTGCATCTTCGTGAACAGCCCCGGCTTCGCGGGCGGCGCCGGCTGCGCCCTGCACGCGCTGGCGCTCAAGGAGGGCCACGAGCCGCTGGAGTTCAAGCCGGACGTCTGCTGGCAGCTGCCGATCCGCCGCACCTACGACTGGATCGACCGCCCCGACGACACCCGCTACCTCCAGGTCTCGATCGGCGAGTACGACCGCCGCGGCTGGGGCCCGGGCGGCCACGACCTGCACTGGTGGTGCACGGGCGCCCCGGCCGCGCACCAGGGTGCCGAGCCGGTGTACGTCAGCTACCGCCCGGAGCTCACCGAGCTGATGGGCAAGGCGGCGTACGACGTGCTGGCCGGCCTGTGCGAGGAGCGGATCGCCACCAAGGGCGACCGCAAGGTGGCGCCGCACCCGGCGGACCCGGTCAAGCCGAAGAAGAAGCCCTGACCCCTGAAAGCCCGGGCCCTGGAGCCCTGGAGCCCCGAGGGCCTGAGGGCCTGAGCCCTACTTGTCGATGTCCCCGACGACGAAGAACATCGACCCCAGGATCGCCACCATGTCCGCCACCAGCGTCCCGGGCAGCAGCTCGGTCAGCGCCTGGACGTTGTTGAAGGACGCCGAGCGCAGCTTGAGGCGCCAGGGCGTCTTGTCGCCGCGTGAGACCAGGTAGTACCCGTTGATCCCGAGCGGGTTCTCCGTCCAGGTGTAGGTGCTGCCCTCGGGTGCCTTGAGCACCTTGGGCAGCCGCTGGTTGACGGGCCCGGGCGCCAGGGTGGCGAGCTTGTCCAGGCAGGCGTCGGCGAGGTCCAGGGAGTTGTGGGCCTGCTCCAGGAGGCACTCGAAGCGGGCGAGGCAGTCGCCCTCCTCGCGGGTGACCACGGTGAGCACCTGCCGCAGTTCCTCGCTGCCGTAGGCGAGGTACGGCTCGTCGCGGCGCAGGTCGAGGTCGAGCCCGCTGGCCCGGGCAATGGGCCCGCTGACGCCGTACGCCTGGGCCTGCGCGGCGGTGAGGACGCCGACGCCGGCCGTACGGGCACGGAAGATGTCGTTGCCGAGGACGAGGTCCTCGAAGACGGGCAGCTGCGAGCGGACGACGCCGACGGCGGTGCGGACGCGGCCGAGCCAGCCGGCGGGCAGGTCCTCCTTGAGGCCGCCGACGCGGTTGAACATGTAGTGCATCCGCCCGCCGGACGCCTCCTCCAGCACGTGCTGGAGGTCCTCGCGGCCGTTGAAGGCGTGGAAGACGGGGGTGATGCCGCCGAGTTCCAGCGGGTAGGAGCCGAGGAACATCAGGTGGTTGAGCACCCGGTTGAGCTCGGCGAGCAGGGTGCGGATCCACACCGCCCGCTCGGGGACCTCCATGCCGAGCATCCGCTCGACGCCGAGGACGACGCCCAGCTCGTTGGAGAAGGCGGAGAGCCAGTCGTGCCGGTTGGCCAGCATGATGATCTGCCGGTAGTCACGGGCCTCGAACAGCTTCTCCGCGCCCCGGTGCATGTAGCCGATCACCGGCTCGGCGGTGACGATCCGCTCGCCGTCCAGCAGCAGGCGCAGCCGCAGCACGCCGTGCGTGGCGGGGTGCTGCGGGCCGATGTTGAGCACCATGTCGGTGGTGCCCGCCGCGCCGGTGAAGTTCTCGGCTCCCGCTCCGATGCCGACCGTGGTCTCCCTCATGACCCCAGAGTCTGCCATCCCACGAGGGTCTCCAAGCCCCTAGGTACCGGCATGCGGACGGCCTGCAGCAGCCACCCGAAGCCGCCGAGCCCGCCCGGGTCGGTGAGCTCGGCCCCCTCCCCGGCGCCGCTGAGCGCCCGCAGGTACCCGGCCGGGTCGGTGGAGGCGAGCGCGAGCGGCGGCCGCCCGCCGCTGACCCCGAGCGCGCGCAGGGCTTCGCGCTGCGTCGTCCACAGGCTGTGGAGACCGGGGACGGCGATCGCGTCCAGGGCCACGTGGGCGGTCACGTCGCGGGAGCCGTCCGGTACGGGCGCCACCTCGCGCCCGCCCTGGAATCCGGCGAGCGTCCCGAACGGCGGCCGCCGCCCGGACGTGTGCCCGTAGTCGACGGCGACGGCCAGGCCCCGCTCCAGCCCGGCGACGGCCCGTGCCCAGGCGGCGTCGCGGGGGCCGCCGAACTCCACCCGGTCCCCGGGGTGTTCGACGGGCCACCAGCGGGCGGCCCAGGCCGCGTCCGCCGCCGGGACGGGCTCGCCGAGCCGCTCCTCGCCGGTCCCGGTCTCCACCTCCACGTAGCGCAGCACCCCGGCGTCGTCCACCTCCCCGACGTCCAGCGGCACGTTGTCCAGCCACTCGTTGGCGAACAGCAGCCCGGTGACGCCGCGCGGCACCTCGCTCGTCCACAGGGCTGTGGACGACAAACCGGCCGGGCGCCCGGCGATCTCCACGCCGTACGGGCGCAGCCGCTCCCCCACCTCGGCGGGCAGTTCGGCCAGGACCCCGGTGAGCAGTTCCCCGCGCCCGGCCCCGACGTCGACCAGGGCCAGCTCCTCCGGGCGGTCGAGGGCCGCGTCAACCTCCAGCAGCAGCCGGGCCACCGCACGGGCGAACCTCGGCGAGGCGTGCACCGAGGTGCGGAAGTGCCCGGCGGGGCCCTCGGGCCTGCGGTAGAAACCGCCCTCGGGGTCGTACAGCGCCTTCTCCACGGCGGGCGCCCACCGCATCCACGTCATGGAGGGGGACGCTACCGGCCGCGTGCCGGTGTCCCTCCCCCGGCACAGGGACGTCTCCGACCTACGGAGTAGGGACGTATCGCCCTATCGGCGGACCTTCGCACCACACCCGACTGCCTACGCTGGACACGTGCATCGACTCAACGCCTGGCTCCGCCGACACCCCATGGTGGTCGACTCCGTATGGGCGTCGGTCGTGCTCTTCTTCGGCCTCCTGCCGAACAACGCCTCCGACCAGGGCTGGCGATTCGACGCCCAGATCCTGGTCGCGCTGCTGCTGCCCGCGCTGATGGTCTTCCGGCGGCGCTTCCCGGACGTCACGGTGGCCGGCGCCACCGGCATCGCGCTCGGCCAGATCGCCGCCAACATCGATCCCGCCGCCTCCTCCCTCGCCTACCTCGTGTTCGCCTACACCGGCGCCGCCTTCGGCCAGAAGTGGACGTCCCGGCTGGCGCTGGTCGCCGGGGCGAGCGCCGGACCGCTGGTCTACTGGCGGATGCACCCGGTCAAGACGACGATCGACGCCGCGGGCGACGCGCACACCCGCTCGTACAACCTGGGCGAAGCGGCGCTGATCATGCTGCTGATGAGCACCCCGTTCATCCTGTGCTGGGCGTGGGGTCGGCTGACGCGGGTCCGTCGCGCGTACCTGACCGAGCTCGAGGACCGCGCCGCCCGCCTCGAACGCGAACGCGATGCCCAGGCCAAGGTCGCCGTCGCCGCCGAACGCGCCCGCATCGCCCGCGAACTCCACGACGTCGTCGCCCACAACGTCTCCGTCATGATCGTCCAGGCCGACGGCGCCGCCTACGTCCTCGACAACAACCCCCACCAGGCCAAACAGGCCCTCACCACCATCGCCACCACCGGCCGACAGGCCCTCGTCGAGATGCGCCGCCTCCTCGGCGTCCTGCGCACCAGCGACACCACCGACGACTACGTCCCCCAGCCCGGCGTCGAGGAACTCCCCGAACTCCTCGACCAGGTCCGCACCGCGGGACTCCACGTCGACTACACCACCACCGGAGCCCCCAAGGACCTCCCCCGCGGCGTCGAACTCACCGTCTACCGCATCGTCCAGGAAGCCCTCACCAACGTCCGCAAACACGGCGGACCCCACGCCCACGCCCACGTCACCGTCGACTACGGCGACCGCGAACTCGCCGTCCAGATCGAGGACGACGGCCGCGGCACCACCACCGAGCACCTCGCCGCCGGCGGCACCGACGGCCAGGGCCACGGCCTCATCGGCATGCGCGAACGCGTCGGCATGATCAACGGCAACCTCGACATCGGCCCCCGCCCCGGCGGAGGCTTCCGCATCCGCGCCACACTCCCCCTCAAGACCGCGCACTGACCGCCGCGCCGACGCCCTAGGAGCCACCTTTGACCATCCGCGTGATGCTCGTCGACGACCAGGAGCTGCTGCGCACCGGCTTCCGGATGATCCTCCAGTCACAGGGCGACATCGAGATCGCCGCCGAGGCCGGTGACGGCGCACAGGCGCTGGAGCGGCTGCGGCACACACCGGTCGACGTGATCCTGATGGACGTCCGGATGCCGCGCCTGGACGGGGTCCAGGCGACCCGCCGGATCTGCCTGGCCGAGGACGGCAGCCCGCTGCCCAACGCCCCGCGGGTGCTGATCCTCACCACCTTCGACCTGGACGAGTACGCCTTCGCCGCGCTCAAGGCCGGCGCCAGCGGCTTCCTGCTCAAGGACGTCCCGCCGACGGAGCTGGTGGCCGCGATCCGCGCCGTGCACGGCGGGGACGCCGTGGTCGCCCCGACCACCACCCGCCGCATGATCGACCGCTTCGCCGAGGTGCTGCCCACCCCGAGCACCGCACCCGGCTCCGACGTGATCGCCCCGCTGACCGAGCGCGAGCGGGAGGTGTTCCTGCTGGTCGCCCAGGGCCTGTCGAACGGCGAGATCGCGGCCCGGCTGGTGCTCTCCGAGGCCACCGTGAAGACCCACGTCGGCCGCATCCTGGCCAAGCTCGACCTGCGCGACCGCGTCCAGGCCGTGGTGCTGGCCTACGAGGCGGGGCTGATCCGGGCCGGGGCCACGGACTGACGCCCCCGTAGACTGGTGCGGTACGTCCGGTACCCGCAGGTGGACCGGAACGGATTCACGGCAAATAAGGGTGGCGCGTGAGCACCTACGACGACCCGAGCGACCCCGGCAACCGGCCGGCCCGCCTCGCGGTGGGCGTGGTCGGCACCGGCCGGGTGGGCCCCGCGCTGGGCGCCGCGCTGCAGTTGGCCGGGCACACCGTGGTCGCCGCGTCCGGGGTGTCCGCCACCTCCCGCCGCCGCGCCGAGGCGCTGCTGCCGGGCGTGCGGATCGTCACCCCGCCGCAGGTCATGGCCGCCGCCGACCTCGTCCTGCTGACCGTCCCCGACGACGCGCTGGCCGACCTGGTCGCCGGGCTCGCCGCCACCGGAGCCGTACGGCCCGGCCAGCTGCTGGTGCACACCTCCGGCGCGCACGGCGTCGCCGTCCTGGAGCCCGCCACCCGGGCCGGGGCGCTGCCGCTGGCCCTGCACCCGGCGATGACCTTCACCGGCACCTCCGTCGACCTGGCCCGGCTGGCCGGCTGCCCGTTCGGCGTGACCGCCCCCGAGGAGCTGCGGCCGGTCGCCGAGGCGCTCGTCGTGGAGATGGGCGGCGAGCCGGAGTGGGTGCCGGAGGACGTCCGCCCGCTCTACCACACGGCCCTCGCACACGGCGCGAACCACCTGGTCACCCTGGTCGCACAGGCGATGGAGCTGCTGCGCACCGCCGGGGTCGCCGAGCCCGGCCGGATGCTCGGCCCGCTGCTCGGCGCGGCCCTGGACAACAGCCTGCGCTCCGGCGACGCGGCCCTCACCGGCCCCGTCGCGCGGGGCGACGCGGGCACCGTACGGCGCCATCTGGCGCAGCTCAGTACGGTGTCCCCCGACATCCCGGCCGCGTACCGGGCGATGGCCCGCGCCACCGCCCAGCGGGCGGTGGCGAACGGGACTCTTCCGGCCGACGCTGCAGCCGCTGTGCTCGACGCGCTCAACGAGGAGACGCGCTGGTGACTCCTCCCCGGCCCTAGACCGGGGCTTCTCACTCGGCCGCCGAAGCGGCCTCATGACGGACAAGCCCTGCCCGGCGCGTTACCGCACGGGACGGAACGTAACAAGGCGGCGGAGAATTGCGCAGCCGATCGGAACGAAGGAGCGCAGGAATGGCGGGCAAGACCCAGCGAAGCAAGCCCCACCGGGCGCCGAAGGTCCACCGGGCCGTCGTCACCCGAACCGTGGACGAATTCGAGGCCGCGTTCTGGCCCGACGAGCGGCCGGTGGACAACGCCGTCGTGATGACCATGGGCGCGCTGCACGAGGGCCACGGCGCGCTGATCCGCGCCGCCCGCAAGCAGGTCGGCCCGGAGGGCCGCGTCGCGGTGACGGTCTTCGTCAACCCGCTGCAGTTCGGCGCCGGCGAGGACCTGGAGCGCTACCCGCGCACCCTCGACGAGGACGTGAAGCTGGCCGAGGAGCACGGCGCCGACGTGGTCTTCGCCCCGTCCGTCGACGAGGTCTACCCCAACGGCGAGCCGCAGGTGCGCCTGACCGCCGGCCCGATGGGCGAGCGCTACGAGGGCGCCACCCGCCCCGGCCACTTCGACGGGGTGCTCACCGTCGTGGCGAAGCTGCTGCACATCACGGACCCGGACTACGCCTTCTTCGGCGAGAAGGACGCCCAGCAGCTGGCGATCATCCAGCGGATGGTGGCCGACCTGGACTTCGACGTGGAGATCGTCGGCGTGCCGACCGTCCGCGAGGAGGACGGGCTGGCCCGCTCCTCGCGCAACCGCTACCTCTCGGAGGAGGAGCGCGCCCGCGCCCTCGCCCTCTCCAAGGCCCTGTTCGCCGGCCGGGACGTCGCCGCCCAGGGCCCGAAGGCCGTGCGCGAAGCCGCCGCGGCCGCTCTCGACACCGCCGACGGTGTCGACCTCGACTACCTCGCCCTGATCGACCCGCACGACTTCACCGAGGCGGCGGACGACTTCCAGGGCGAGGCGGTGCTGGCCGTCGCCGCGAGGGTGGGCTCGACCCGCCTGATCGACAACGTCCACGTCATCTGCCGCTAGGCGGATGGGCACCAAGCACGGAATCGTTCGGCAGTAGCTCTTCATCTCTCAGGCATGCACTCACAGGAGGCGTGACCCGCAATGCTCCGCACCATGCTCAAGTCCAAGATCCACCGGGCCACCGTGACCCAGGCCGACCTGCACTACGTCGGCTCCGTCACGGTGGACGAGGACCTCCTCGACGCCGCCGACCTGCTCCCCGGCGAGCTGGTCCACATCGTCGACATCAACAACGGCGCCCGGCTGGAGACGTACACCATCGCCGGCCCCCGCGGCACCGGCGTGATCGGCATCAACGGCGCCGCCGCCCGCCTGGTCCACCCCGGCGACCTCGTCATACTCATCGCCTACGGGCAGATGGACACGGCCGAGGCGAAGGGCTACCAGCCGAAGGTGGTCTTCGTGGACGGGGACAACCGGATCACCGGCTTCGGTGGCGACCCCGCCGAGGCCCCGGAGGGCAGCGGACTGCTGCGCGGGGACGCGGCGTACCGTGGCGAGGAAGGCGCGGCCACCTCGGCCACGCGCCGAAGGAGCCACTGAGCCATGTCCGTCACGCATCGCCTCACCGCCCCGGCCCCGGGCTGGACCGCCACCACCGACGTGGTCGTGGTCGGCTCCGGCGTCGCCGGTCTCACCGTAGCCCTCAACGTCCGCAAGGCCGGCCTGCGGGCCATGGTGGTCACCAAGGCGGTACTGGACGAGGGTTCCACCCGCTGGGCCCAGGGCGGTATAGCCGCGGCCCTCGGCGAGGGGGACACCCCCGAACAGCACCTGGTCGACACCCTGGTGGCCGGTGCCGGGGTCTGCGACGAGGAGGCCGTACGCACCCTCGTGACCGAGGGCCCGGACTCCGTGCGCCGGCTGATCGCGGTGGGCGCCGACTTCGACCGCGACGAGGCCGGCGAGATCCTGCTCACCCGCGAGGGCGGCCACCACCGCCACCGGATCGTGCACGCGGGCGGGGACGCCACCGGCGCCGAGGTCTCCCGCGCGCTGGTCGCCGCCGTCCTCAACGACCCGGACCTCGAACTGATCGAGCACGCCCTGGTCCTGGACCTGCTGACCGACGCCGAGGGCCACGCCGCCGGCCTCACCCTGCACGTCATGGGCGAGGGCACCCGCGACGGCGTCGGCGCCGTCCGGGCCCGCGCGGTGGTGCTCGCCACCGGCGGCCTGGGCCAGGTCTTCTCCGCCACCACCAACCCGGCCGTCTCCACCGGCGACGGCGTGGCCCTGGCCCTGCGGGCCGGCGCCACCGCCACCGACCTGGAGTTCGTCCAGTTCCACCCGACCGTGCTGTGGCTCGGCCCGGACGCCCGGGGCCAGCAGCCGCTGGTCTCCGAGGCCGTGCGCGGCGAGGGCGCCCACCTGGTGGACGCGGACGGCGTGCGGTTCATGGTCGGACAGCACGAGCTGGCCGAACTGGCCCCGCGCGACATCGTCGCCAAGGCGATCACCCGGCGCATGCAGGAGAAGGGCGCCGACCACATGTACCTGGACGGGCGGCACTTCGGCGCCGAGATGTGGGAGCAGCGCTTCCCGACCATCCTGGCCTCCTGCCGCTCGCACGGCATCGACCCGGTCACCGAGCCGATCCCAATCGCCCCGGCCGCACACCACGCCGCCGGCGGCGTCCGCACCGACCGGCACGGCCGCACCACCGTCCCGGGCCTGTACGCCTGCGGCGAGGTCGCCTGCACCGGGGTGCACGGCGCCAACCGGCTGGCCTCCAACTCCCTGCTGGAGGGCCTGGTCTTCGCCGAGCGGATCGCCGCCGACCTGGCCGCGCGGCACGCGGCGGGCGAGCTGCCCGAACGCACCGTGGACGTGGCCGCCGCGCAGGCCGCCCGCGCCGTGCCGCTGCCGGCCTCCGAGGCCCGCGCCGAGATCCAGCGGCTGATGTCCCGCGGGGCGGGCGTGCTGCGCTCGGCCGGCTCGCTGGCCGAGGCCGCGGCCGGGCTCGGGCTGCTCACCGAGCAGGCGTACGCGCACGTGGCCGAGGAGAAGCCGGCCGACCCCCGGGTGGAGACCTGGGAGGCCGCCAACCTGCTGCTGGTGGGCACCGCCCTGGTCGCGGCGGCCGCGCAGCGCGCGGAGACCCGCGGCGGCCACTGGCGCGAGGACTTCCCCGAGCGCGACGACGCCCACTGGCGGCGCCACCTGATCACCACTCTGGCCGCCTCCGGCGACCCCGTCAGCACCCCTGAGGAGCAGTAGAACCATGACCCACTCCCACGAGGAACTCCCCCTGGCCGACCAGGGCGGCTGCGGCGACGGCTGCGCCTGCGGGGACGGCGAGGGCTACGAGACGGGCCTGGACCCGCAGCTGGCCGAGCTGCTGGAGGCGGCCGGACTGGACCCGATCGAGGTCGAGGACGTCGCCACCCTGGCGCTGGCCGAGGACCTGGCCGGCGGCGAGGACGTCACCTCGGTGGCCACCGTGCCCGCCGAGGCCGTCGCCACCGCCGACTTCACCGCCCGCTCGGCGGGCGTGGTGGCGGGCCTGCGGATCGCCGAGGCCGTGGTCTCGCTGGTCTGCGAGGAGGAGTTCGAGGTCGAGCGCCACGTCGAGGACGGCGACCGGGTGGAGGCCGGCCAGGTGCTGCTCTCGATCCGCTCCCGCACCCGCGACCTGCTGACCGCCGAGCGCAGCGCGCTCAACCTGCTGTGCCACCTGTCGGGCATCGCCACCGCCACCCGCGCCTGGGCGGACGCCCTCGAGGGCACCGGCGCGGTCGTGCGCGACACCCGCAAGACCACCCCTGGCCTGCGCGCCCTGGAGAAGTTCGCGGTGCGCTGCGGCGGCGGCGCCAACCACCGGATGGCGCTCTCGGACGCCGCGCTGGTGAAGGACAACCACGTGATCGCCGCCGGTGGCGTGGCCGAGGCGTTCCGGGCCGTGCGCGCGGCCTACCCCGACCTGACGGTCGAGGTCGAGGTGGACACCCTGGAGCAGATCCCGCCGGTGCTGGAGGCCGGTGCGGAACTGATCCTGCTGGACAACTTCTCCGTCGAGCAGCTCAAGGAGGCCGTCGCGCTGGTGGCCGGCCGGGCGAGGCTGGAGGCGTCCGGCGGCCTGACCCTGGCCGACGCCCGCGCGGTCGGCGAGACCGGTGTCGACTTCATCGCCGTGGGCGAGCTCACCCACTCCTCGCCGATCCTCGACATCGGCCTGGACCTGCGCGCCTGACCGTCCGCCCCGCACGACGCAGACCTGCCCCGACTCGCAGAAAGCGCCCCATGCTCCTCACCATCGACGTCGGCAACACCCAGACCACACTCGGCCTGTTCGACGGCGAGGACGTGGTGGAACACTGGCGGATCTCCACCGATCCGCGCCGTACGGCCGATGAACTGGCCGTGCTGATGCAGGGGTTGATGGGCAACCACACCGCCGTCCACGAGGCGGTGGTGGAGGGCCTGGCGATCTGCTCGTCGGTTCCCGCCGTGCTCCACGAGCTCCGTGAGGTGACCCGCCGCTACTACGGCGACGTCCCCGCGGTGATCGTGGAGCCCGGCGTGAAGACCGGGGTGCACGTCCTGATGGACAACCCCAAGGAGGTCGGCGCCGACCGGATCGTCAATGCCCTGGCCGCCAACCACCTGTACGGCGGCCCGTGCATCGTCGTCGACTTCGGCACGGCGACCACCTTCGACGCCGTCAACGCCCGCGGCGACTACGTCGGCGGCGCGATCGCCCCCGGCATCGAGATCTCCGTCGAGGCGCTCGGCGTGCGCGGCGCCCAGCTGCGCAAGATCGAGCTGGCCCGCCCGCGCAACGTCATCGGCAAGAACACCGTCGAGGGCATGCAGTCCGGCATCCTGTACGGCTTCGCCGGGCAGGTCGACGGCCTGGTCGAGCGGATGGCCAAGGAACTCTCCAAGGACCCGGACGACGTCCAGGTGATCGCCACCGGGGGCCTGGCCCCCCTCGTCCTCGGCGAGGCCACCACCATCGACGTCCACGAGCCCTGGCTCACCCTGATCGGCCTGCGCCTGGTCTACGAGCGCAACCGCCCGACCTGACCCGGCTGCCTGCGGGCCGATCGTGGGTGGTTCGGCGCCGGGTTACCGACAAATCGGATATTCCTCACGTAGTGTCAGCCCATGCCTACGCCACACGGATCGCGCGGCGGCATGGCCTTCAGCGCCGACGAAGTCCGCGTGCTGCGCCGCGCCCTCGCCCAAGCCCTGCACCCCGCCGTTCCCGTCCACCTCCAGGGGCCCGACCGGGCGCCGGCGTTCGCCGGACCCGGTGCCGAGCTGTGGGCGGAGGACGTCCAGGACGCACTGCGCCTGACCGAGGCGATCGACGAGGCCGTCCAGGAGGGCGGCCGGCTGCGCGCCTTCCTGCTCGCCGACCTGTGCCGCTACCGCTCCGCCCTGCCGGGCAGCGCCACCGGGTACCTGGAACGGCTGGAGGAGGCCGTCGCGGACGGCTACCTGCCCGGCCCGGAGGACCTCACCGCGCTGCGCGGGCTCAGCCGCCAGCCCTGCGGGCAGTACGAGCGCTCCCGCCGCTCCCGCCTCGCCGGGCGCTGCCACGCGCTGGCCGAGGCCGCCGTCCGCGAGCGGCTCGCCCTCACCACCGGCCAGCCGCGCCACCTGGTGGCCGTACCGAACCCCGCCGCACCCCCGAGCAGTCTCACCACCCCTGTTGGAGGACGGATCACCATGAGCAGCAGCGACTCCCGCGCCCCCCGCCCGTCGCAGCCCGCCGCCACCCCGCCGGCCGCGCCCCGCCCCCAGCGCATGCCCACCCCCGCCGAACTCTTCGGCCGCCGCCCCAAGCCCCCCAC
>NZ_JOCF01000002.1 GCF_000720635.1 Streptomyces sp. NRRL WC-3742
CTGATGCCCTCGCGCCCTACCCTCTGTCCCTTGGCGGGAGCCCTTTTCCCTTCCCAAGGCCCGCCACATCTCGGCGGGACCCTCCTTTTCGGGCCGGCCGGTCCCAGCACGCGGCCATCGCGCGCTCATTCACTGGCGTCGTCGCGCTCCCGCGCGACCGCGCTCCCGCATCCCTTGGCGCCCACGCTCCCGCGTGCCCTGATGCCCTCGCGCCCTACCCTCTGTCCCTCGGCGGGAGCCCTTCTCCCTTCCCGGGGCCCGCCCCTTCTGGGCGGGCCGCTCCTTTTGGCGCGGCCCTCTGTCCCCGGCCCGCTTCTCGGGCCTGCGCTCGCGTTGCGGCGCTTCGCTCCCGCCTCTCCTATCCCTGTCTTCCCTGCGCCGCCTTTCCAGCGGGCCTGTCTTGAATCCGCCCTCGCTCCTGCGGGCCAGGGGCCGGCTACCGGTTGCCGACCGCCTGTTCCCACACCCAGGCCGCGATGCCCACCCGGTTACGGGCACCGAGCTTGCGCTGGATGTTGGCGAGGTGGTTCTTCACCGTCCCTGGTGAGATGAACAACCCGGTGCCGATCTCGGCGTTGGTCGCGCCGTCGGCCACCAGCTCAGCGATCTCCCTTTCTCTCGCGGTCAGTTCCTCCTCCGGGCCGGCTATCAAGGGCCCGGTCACAGCGGGACCCATGCCTGCCCCGGGCCGAGCGTCCTTCTCCGTCACCGCCATGTGCCGCAGCAGCCGCACCGTGACCTGCGGGCTGATCAACGCATCCCCGGCCATCGCCGCTCGGACCGCCTCGATCAGCAGCACCGGCCCCGAACGCTTGAGCAGGAACCCCGCCGCACCGTGCCGTAGAGCGGTGTGCACGTACTCGTCCAGGTCGAAGGTCGTCACCACGACGACCTTGCACTGGCCCTCCAACTGCCGCGTCACCTCCAACCCGTCGAGCTTCGGCATCCGGATGTCCGCGAGCACCACATCGGGTTTCAGCCGCTTCGCCTCCTGCACCGCCGTCTCCCCGTCCGCCGCCTCCGCCACCACCGTCATGTCCGGTTGGGCGTCCAGCATCATCCGGAACGCGCTGCGGACATCCGCCTGGTCGTCGGCGATCAGGACTCGGATCGGCCCCACACCAGTCCTCATACGTGCGTCTCCCTGCTACTCGCCTGATCTTGCTTCTGCGCCGGCCGCTCCCGGCCGCGGCGGGCTGCGCCCTCCATGGGGAGGGAGACCGAGACCCGCCAGGAGTCCCGCTCGTGCGGGCCGGCTTCGAGTGATCCCCCGAGGGCCTCCACCCGGGCCGTCAGCCCTGGCAGTCCGCTCCCGCCTCCCCGGCGTGGTCGCTCCGGGGCCTGGTCACGGCCGTCGTTGGTCACGGTCAGCTCCAGCCAGCCGCCCGTGTGCCGGGCCCGGACCTCCACGGTTCGGGCGACCGGGGCGTGCCGCCTGACGTTGGTCAGCGCCTCGACGACGATCCGGTGGACCGTCCCCTCGACCTCCCGGGGCACCGGTTCGTCCGGCAGCTCCAGTCGGACTTCGGTGCCGCCCGCCGCCGTGAACTGCTCGGCCAACTGGACGAGTTCGGCCAGACCGGGCTGCGGGCCGCGGTCGGCGCCGTCCTCGGTGCGCAGCAGCTGGACCGTCCGGTCCAGCGAGGCCAGGGCCCGCTGCCCGGCCTGCTCTATCCGCTCGAACATCTCGACCGCGCGGGCGGGGTCGATCGCCGCCAGGTAGGCCCCGGCCTGGGCCTGGGCGACCATGCCGCTCACGTCGTGGGCCACGAAGTCGTGGAGGTCGTGGGCCAGTTCGAGCCGCTGGGACCGCTTGGCCTCGGCCACCGCGCGGTGCCGGGCCTCCTCCAGGCCGCGCAGGTAGAGCCCGATGAGGATGGCCGGCAGCGACAGGAGGGACCCGAACCCGAAGAGGTCGAGCGCGTCGAGCGGCCCGTCGGCCAGGCCGAACCGGGAGGGCCAGAGCGCCACCGAGCCGCAGGCCGTCCAGACCGCCAGAGCGCAGCGCAACCCCTCCTCCGCCCGCAGGGTGAGGACCACCAGGAGTAGCAGGCCGGCCACCTCGGCCAGGCCGACCGCGCCCGGCCACCGCTGCGACTCCGACCAGCGGCCGGCGATCCAGACGCAGATCGTGACCACTGCGGAGACTGCGCCGAGCGTGGCCGTGACGGCCGTCATGCCGTATCGCTTGCTCGCCGGACGGGCGAGCAGCAGCAGGAGCGGAAGAACTGCCGACAGGATCTGAGACATGGTCACCACCTCTCTTCGTGTGCCGACAGATTACGACAGGCGTGAGGCGGTCCGCTTGTGCCGATCGGCATATTTCACAGGGGTGTTGAGCTGGGGTGATGGGCCGATCGGCACTGCCGGGAGGCTCTGGGCGGCGGCCGGTCTCGAGTCCTCGCGCCGGAACGCGGTGGCCGGCTCGGGAGGGGGTTCGGCCCGCGCGTGGCAGGACCACCCCTTCACGTCCTGTCGGCACACGCTACGCCGGTCTTGAGGCTGCTCCATGTGCCGATCGGCATATTCCGAGGGCTGGTTGAGCAGCGGGAACAGCCCGATCGGCACTGCCGAGGGAGCCTGATGAGCGGTCAATCTTTAGTCGTCGGACCGGCGGAAGGAGCTGGTCCAGGGAGGAGTCCACTGCGATGACGAAGCTCATGATCAAGGCCCGGGCCACTGACCACCTGCGCGGGACCGCTGCCGAGCTGCAGCCCGCGCCGCGCTGGGTCGAGGTGGCGGCCAGGGCGGCCGCGCTGACCGCCGTGCCCTCGGGGGTGTGGCGGACGTTGTTCGGGTTCGGTGTTCCGGTCGGTTTCAGCGGTGCCACGCTCGACGCCTTCGCCGAGCACCAGCCGGGTTGGGGAACGGTGTACTGCGTGGTGTTGAGCGCGCTGGCGGAGACGCTGGCGTTCCTGACCATGGGTCTGGTCCGACCCTGGGGGCAGGTGGTGCCCCGCTGGATACCGGTGCTCGGCGGTCGGCGGGTGCATCCCCTCGCCGCGATCGTCCCTGCCCTGGCGGGCTCGGTGATACTCACCGCGCTGGGGGCGCTGGCGCTGCTCGGCGGCTGGGCGCACAACATGGCGGATCCGGACTCGCCGCACGGCCTCGGCGGCGTGGTGATGACCCTGGCCTATCTGCCCCTGGTCTTCTGGGGGCCGCTGCTCGGCATCGTCGCCATCGACTACGCCCGGCGGGCTCGGCGGCGGCTGCAGCAGCGGTGACGGCGGTCTCGAGGGTCAGGCGGGGACGGACGCCGGTGCCGGCTCGGCCCCGGCTGCGGGGGCCGGGGCTCGGTCCGGGGCCGGGGCGGTACGGCGGCCCCACTCCGTCGCCACCAGCACCAGCGCCCCGCCGAGCAGTGCGAGCGGTCCCATCCGGTTGCCGGCGATGGTGATGCCGAAGACGGCCGCCCAGAGCGGTTCGGTGCCGAGCAGCAGGCTCACCCGGGACGGCGAGGTTGCGCGCACGGCCCAGGTCTGAACGAAGAAGGCGAAGAGCGTGCAGAACAGGGAGAGGTGGAGCAGCCAGGCCCACTGGCCGGGTCCGTACGAGCGGGCGAGGGTCCAGGGAGCGGGCCCGGCAGACAGGGCGACGACGGCGAACACGGAGGTTGCGGTCGCGAGTTGGACCCAGGTGATGGCGAGCGTGTCGGTGGCGCGGACGGCCCTGACCCGGGCCGTGGCGAGGACGTATGCCGAGCGGACGAGGGCGGCGCCCAGGATCAGCAGGTCGCCGAGGGTGGGCGGGCGCAGCCCGCCGTCCCCGGTCAGGAGGGCCACGCCGAGGACGGCGAGCCCGGCCGCCGCGAGGAAGGCGCGTGGTGGTGGGGTGCGGCGCAGGGCGCTCTCTCCGAGCGGGGTGAGCACCATCGCGAGGCTGATGATGAGCCCCGCGTTGGTGGCGGAGGTTTGCACCGCGCCGTAGGTCTCGAGCAGGAAGATTCCGCTGAGGCCGAGGCCCAGGCCGACGCCGCCGAGCCATTCGGCCCGGGTGAGGCGGCGCAGTGCGGGCCAGGCGACGGCGCCGAGGAGAGGCAGCACCAGGCCGAACCGCAGGACGAGCATCGCCACCACCGTCCCGGGCTCGGCGACGCGTTGGACCGCGAGGAAGCTCGACCCCCACACGACCGCCACGAGGAGGACGGGCAGGTCGCGCAGCATCGACGAGGACGACGAGGACGACGAGGGCACGGACAGGGAGGCAGGCATGAGGAAGAACCCTCCGAGCGGACGGAACCGGCGGGCGCGAGTACCGTACGGCGTCGGACGGACCCAGATGTCGGGCGGGAGGCCCGGTGGGGAGCGGGGCGGAGCGTGGAGTCGGGGTGCGCCATCTTCGCGCATGGGCCCGCCGGTGATCAATGCCCATTCCGGGCCGCTGCGGGTCAGGCAGCGGGCCGACCGTTCGCCTCGGCACTCCGTGAGGCTTCGGCAGGGGTGGCGGGCCTGAGGAGCGGGCGCGTCCGGTGAGGGGCGGGCAGGGCTGGACGGCGCCGGGCCGAGACGGGCGGCACCGGGCAGGACCGGCATCGCCGGGACGGGGCGCCGTTGGAGGGGACGGCGCCGCGCCCGGTGACGGCGGGTGGTGGTCGCTGCTGCGGCCGGAGCAGCGGCCGCCGTCCACCGGGAAGCCCACCGGGCGCTCCGGGCGCTCCGGGCAATCGGTTCACCAAGAGGCCCGTCCGGCCCTCTACCGGAGGATCATCCGGCCGTGGATGATGCCTCCATGACAATCCAGCCGTCCACCACCCCACGGAAGGCCCGTCACATGAAGCGCAAGCACTGGGCAGTGGTCGCAGTCGCCACTGTGCTCCCGCTCGCCGTGAGCACCGGTACGGCCGTCGCGGACGCACCCCGGTCCGCGGGCGCGCCCACCGCCTGTACCTACACGCCTGCCGTGCCCGCCGACAACTTCAAGGGCATCCCCGTCTTCGACCCCGAGGAGGCCGCGGAGCCGTACCACGCGACGCTGAGGACGAGCCAGGGTGCGATCACCTTCGAGGCCCTGACGGACAAGGCGCCGTGCACCACCTTCTCGTTCCGATTCCTGGCCGAGAACGACTACTTCGACCGCACCCACTGCCACCGCCTCACCACCCAGCGGCTGTTCGTGCTGCAGTGCGGGGACCCGACCGGGACGGGCAGCGGCGGCCCCGGCTACTCGTTCCCGGACGAGAACCTGACCGGCGCCACCTACCCGGCCGGCACGGTCGCGATGGCCAACGCCGGCCCGAACACCAACGGAAGCCAGTTCTTCTTCGTCTGGAAGGACACCAAACTCTCCCCTGCCTACACCCCGTTCGGCCGGGTCACGGCCGGACTGGACGTCCTGCAGAAGATCGCCGCCGGCGGCGAGGACGACCAGAACAACCCCGGCGACGGCTTCCCCAACCTGCCCGTGAACATCCGCCACGTGAAGATCCGCACCAACTGACGCGTCGCGGCCGACCGGAGCCGCAGCCCGGCACCCCGCCCCCGGTGCCGCGGCACCGCGGCTCACCGACACCGCGGCTCACCGGCACCGCGGCACACCGGCCGCCCTCTGACCGCCGCTCCCGTACGGTGGCAGCACCGACCACACCGCACGGGAGCAGCGTTCGCATGGACAGCCGGATCTGGGAGAGCGTCGACCACATGGTCGCCTGGCTCGACGAGGAGAGTACGCAGTCACCCCAGGAGGAGCGCCTGTTGCGGCTCCTCAAGCTCTCGGAGGAGGTGGGAGAGGTCGGTGCGGCGGTGATCGGTGCGACGGGCCAGAACCCGCGCAAGGGTGTCACCCACACCTGGGAGGACGTCCAGCACGAGCTCTGCGACGTCGTGTTCACCGCGCTGGTCGCGCTGCGGACGCTGACTCCCGACGCGGCCCGGGTGTTCGCCGAGCGCCTGGCCTACGTCGAACGGCGCTCGGCCGCCTCCCGCGACACCGCGTAGCCCACGCCCGAGGGCGCCCCACAGAGCGCGGGCCTGCCGACCAGGAACCGGCGGGCCCGCCCCTCCCCGTCCGACGACCGTCCGAGGACCAGTCGATGACCCGCCGACGACCGACCGCCTAGGCGTTCGGCGCGACCTTCGCCAGGCCGTTGATGATGCGGTCCATCGCGTCGCCGCCCTGCGGGTCGGTGAGGTTGGCGAGCAGCTTGAGGGTGAAGCGCATCAGCATCGGGTGGGTGAGCCCGCGCTGGGCGGCGAGCTGCATGACCTTCGGGTTGCCGATGAGCTTCACGAAGGCGCGGCCCATCGTGTAGTAGCCGCCGTACACGTCCTTGAGGATGCGCGGGTACGCCTGCAGGGCGCGCTCGCGTCCGGTGGCGGTGACCCGGGCGTGGGCCTGCACGATGACCCCGGCGGCGATCTGGCCGGATTCCATCGCGTAGGCGATGCCCTCGCCGTTGAACGGGTTGACCATGCCGCCGGCGTCGCCGACGAGCAGCAGTCCGCGGGTGTAGTGCGGCTGCCGGTTGAAGGCCATCGGCAGGGCGGCGCCACGGATCGGGTCGGTCATGTTCTCGGGCGTGTAGCCCCACTCCTCGGGCATGCCGGCGCACCACGCCTTGAGGACCTCGCGCCAGTCGAGTTCGCCGAAGGCGGGCGAGGAGTTGAGGATGCCGAGGCCGACGTTGGAGGTGCCGTCGCCCATACCGAAGACCCACCCGTACCCGGGCAGCAGCTTGCGCTGGCCGCCACGGGTGTCCCACAGCTCCAGCCAGGACTCCAGGTAGTCGTCGTCGTGCCGGGGCGAGGTGAAGTACGTCCGGTAGGCGACGCCCATCGGCCGGTCCTCGCGGCGGTGCAGGCCCATGGCGAGGGAGAGCCGGGTCGAGTTGCCGTCGGCGGCGACGACCAGCGGGGCCCGGAAGGTGACGGGCCGCTTCTCGTCACCGAGCTTGGCGGTGACGCCGACGATCCGCCCGGTGCGCTCGTCCAAAACCGGCCCGCTGACGTTGCAGCGCTCGTAGAGCCGGGCGCCGGCCTTCTCGGCCTGGCGGGCCAGCACCTCGTCGAAGTCGGCGCGCTTGCGCACCAGGCCGTAATCGGGGAAGGAGGCCAGCTCGGGCCAGTCCAGCTCCAGCCGGACGCCGCCGCCGATGATGCGCAGGCCCTTGTTGTGCAGCCAGCCGTTCTCGGTGGAGACATCGATGCCCATGTCCACCAGCTGCTTGGTGGCGCGCGGGGTCAGGCCGTCGCCGCAGACCTTCTCGCGCGGGAAGGCGGTCTTCTCCAGCAGCAGCACGTCCAGCCCGGCCTGTGCGAGGTAGTACGCGGTGGTGGACCCGGCCGGTCCCGCGCCGACCACGATCACGTCCGCGGTGCTCTCGACCGCGGCGCCCTCCCCCGAGGCGTCCGGCTTCGTCAGATCGGCTGCTGCGGTCTCGGACACGGTGGGTACTCTCCTGGAACTGCGGACGGAACTGCGGCGGGGGCGGACGAACACGGGGCGAACGAAGAACAGCGGGGGAAGGGAAGGGGGGTGTCGCGGGCAGTCTACGGCCGCTCGCTAGGCGACCTTGTACGCCCGGTGCACGGCCACGATGCCGCCGGTCAGGTTCCGCCAGGCGACCTTGGACCAGCCGGCCTCCTGCATCAGCGCGGCCAGCGAGGGCTGGTCGGGCCAGGCGCGGATGGACTCGGCGAGGTAGACGTACGCCTCCGGGTCGCTGCTGACGGCGGTGGCCAGCGGGGGCAGGGCGCGCATCAGGTACTCGGTGTAGACGGTGCGGAACGGCGTCCAGGTCGGCGTCGAGAACTCGCAGACCACCACCTTGCCGCCGGGCTTGGTGACCCGGAGCATCTCGCGCAGTCCGGCGACGGTGTCCTGCACGTTGCGCAGCGCGAAGGAGATGGTGACCAGGTCGAAGGTGTCGTCGGCGAAGGGCAGCCGGCCGGCGTCGCCGGCGGTGAAGGCCAGTTCGGGGTGGCGGCGCTTGCCCTCCGTCAGCATGCCGACGGAGAAGTCGCACGGGACGACCTTGGCCCCGGCCTCGACGAAGGGGATCGAGGAGGTGGCGGTGCCGGCTCCGAGGTCGAGCACGAGGTCGCCCGGTCCGGCGGACACCGCCTCGGTCACCGCCCGGCGCCAGGCGCGGGCCTGGCCGAGGGAGAGCACGTCGTTGGTGCGGTCGTACTTGGCTGCGACGTCGTCGAACATCGCGGCGACTTCACGCGGCTGCTTGTCCAGAGAGGCTCGGGTCACGACCCCATTGTTCACCCTGTGACGCGGAGCCCGACCAAGGGGGCACGCCAACGCGGCACACGAACCGAACGAGCGAAGCAACCCGAACGAGCAAACCGAACGAACGAACCGAACGAGCCACGCAAACGAACGACACGCACGAACGACACGAACGAAGCAAGCAGACGAAGCGACGGCCGGAGCCCCCGCCTCAGTGCAGCCCGCGCCGCCCGCCCGCCCGGCGGCGGCGCCGGGAGCGCTTGCCCTGCGTTATCGCGGGCATCCCCTCGGCCAGTGCCCCGGTCGCGAGCGCGAGGTTGGCGGCGAGCCGCCCCTGCCCGCTGCGGACGGCGACGGCCCGCCGGTGCCGCCGGATGCGCACCACGCAGATCAGGAAGGCCACGACGGCGACCGGCACGCTGAAGCGGGCCAGCCCCACGCCGACCGGCTGCGGGTAGGTGTCGCCGCAGATCCGCACCGCGCCGGGGTCGTCGGCGGCGTGCTCCAGGCAGATGGTGTCGCCGAGCCTGGTGCCGTCCGCGAGCGGCAGCGCGGCCGCGGTGTGCGGCTGGCCGGACGCGCGGTAGCTGACGGCGCTGTAGCTGCCGCCGCCGGTGGGCAGCTGGGTAACGACGCCTTCGACTCTCACCGGGTGGGCCTCGATCCGGTCGGCCTGGTCGGCCTGGCGCCAACCGAGCAGGCACATGCCGACGGCCAGCACGGCGCTGAGCACGGCGGCGAGGTACCAACCACGGCCCAACCGCGGGATGCGCGGCGGGGGGACGGTCGCGGTTCGCATGGTTCCTGTCCTGGCTTGCCTTCGGGGCCTGGGACGTGGCCCCGCCGCCCGCGGGCACGGGCGGTGGTGTGGTGAGGGTACGGGAGTGAGCTGTTCGGGATCGTATCCGCTGGCGGGCCCTCAGGTCACGGCGAAGCGGCAATCACCCCCCGCCCGGGAGACCGGAGTTCGGGAGCACACGAAGGAAGTGCCGTCCCCCGCAAGGGAATCCGACTACTGATGAGTACGTCACACTCGGGCCCGCAAGAACGTCCGAAGCCCGGGAGCAGACCCGCGCCGGGGGTCTCAGCGCCGCCGGTACACCAGTCGCCCGCCCAGCACCGTGGCCAGGCACCCGCCCGCCGCCGGCTCGGCCGAACCCTCCCCCGGGAACGAGCCTTCCCCCGCAGCCGCGCCATCCCCCAAGGACGCGCCCTCCCCCGTGGACGAGCCCTCCCCCACAACGGCGAACACCGCGAAGTCCGCCCGTCCGCCGACCTCCACCCGCCCGGACACGGCCTGCGGGAACGGCAGCCCCGCCAGCGGGTCCAAGGGTCCGGAACCATCGACCCCGACCGCAGGAACCACCACGACCCCCGACCGCGCCACCGCTGTGCGCACCGAGGCCCGCTCGAAGGGCCCGGCCACCGCCGTCACCCCGTACCCGAGCATCCGCTGCAGCCCGCGCCGCGCGCTGGCCCCGCACCGCACCTCGTCCGTGCAGCCGACCAGGCCGTCCGTCACTGGCTCGGCCCCGACGCCCTCGCGCGGGTCCGGGTGATAGTCGCGCTCCAGCAGCCGGTGCCCGTACGGCTGGAGCAGCCCGGGCGCGAGCACCGAGCCCGCACCCCAGTCCCGTACGCGCGCGCCGGGGTGCGCGCCCGCCATCGCGGTGTACGGCCCGAGCGCCACCACCGTCTCCCCATCGACCACCACCGCCCCGTCCACCACGACCGAGGAGGAGGAAGCACCCGGAGAGGGCAGCACGAACGCCGCCCGGTGCAGGGTCAACACAGCGGCACCGGCCCTCAGTTGTCCAGGATCTTGAGCTCCGGGTGCGCCGTGCCGCCCTCGATCGCCGTGGAGGCGATGTGCGAGGCGACGCGCGGGTCGACCGGGTCGTTCGCCGGGTCGTCCAGCACCCGCAGGTGCTCGTAGGTGGTGGAGCGCTGCGCCGGGACGCGGTCGGCGGCGCGGATCAGGTGGATCAGCTCGGTGAGGTTGGAGCGGTGCTTGGCGCCGGCCGCCGAGACGACGTTCTCCTCCAGCATCACCGAACCGAGGTCGTCCGCCCCGTAGTGCAGCGACAGCTGGCCCGCCTCCTTGCCGGTGGTGAGCCAGGAGCCCTGGATGTGGGCGATGTTGTCGAGGAAGAGCCGGGCGATGGCGATCATGCGCAGGTACTCGAAGACGGTGGCCTGCGTCGAGCCCTTGAGGTGGTTGTTCTGCGGCTGGTACGTGTACGGGATGAACGCGCGGAAGCCGCCGGTGCGGTCCTGCACGTCGCGGATCATCCGCAGGTGCTCGATCCGCTCGGCGTTGGTCTCGCCGGTGCCCATCAGCATGGTGGAGGTGGACTCCACGCCGAGGCCGTGGGCGGTCTCCATGATCTCCAGCCAGCGCTCGCCCGACTCCTTGAGCGGGGCGATGGCCTTGCGCGGCCGCTCCGGGAGCAGCTCGGCGCCGGCGCCGGCGAAGGAGTCGAGGCCGGCCTTGTTGATACGGGTGATGGCCTCCTCGACGGAGACTCCCGAGATCCGGGCCATGTGCTCGACCTCGGAGGCGCCCAGCGAGTGGATCACCAGCTGGGGGAAGTCGGCCTTGATCGCGGAGAAGGCGCGCTCGTAGTACTCCACGCCGTAGTCGGGGTGGTGCCCGCCCTGGAACATGATCTGGGTGCCGCCGAGTTCGACGGTCTCGGCGCACCGGCGCAGGATCTCGTCGAGCTCGCGGGACCAGCCCTTGTCGCTCTTCGGCGGCACGTAGAAGGCGCAGAACTTGCAGGCCGTCACGCACACGTTGGTGTAGTTGATGTTGCGCTCGATGATGTACGTCGCGATGTGCTCGGTGCCGGCGTAGCGGCGGCGGCGCACCGCGTCGGCGGCGGAGCCGAGCGCGTGCAGCGGCGCCGAGCGGTACAGGTCGAGCGCCTCCTCCGGGGTGATCCGGCCGCCGGCGGCGGCGCGGTCGAGCACGGCCTGCAGGTCGGTGCTGGACGCAACGAGGGCGGTGGCTGCGAGCTCGGTCACCTGGCGGCCTTCTCTCTTCTCGGGGGCGGACGACGGGGCGTCCGGGTACGGCCGAACCAGCCTACGCCAGCTCATTTCGGCCACCGGCGTCAGCCCGTCGCACCCTGCCCCGGCGTGGCTCCGTCCACCTTGTGCAGGGTGCCGGACGGGTTGCCGCCGGGAGGGTCGGCGGAGGTGAACCGGAGGGTGCCGTCGCTCTGGAGGGTGAGGGTCTCGGCGTTGGAGCCGCTGGTGCAGGCGCCGGGGATGGAGGAGTGGGTCAGCCGGGACTGGAAGACGATCTTGCTGTCGGAGACGGACTTGAGCGTCCACACGCCGTCGCAGCTGATCGAGATCAGTCCGGAGATGCCGTTGCGGCTGGTGGCGCCCTCCTGGCCGACGGCGACGGAGCGGACGGTGACCGTGGTGGTCCCGGCGGACAGGCCCTTCTCGGTGACCATGTCCCCGCGCCAGGTGCCCACGAACGCGGCCGGCACCGCCCCACCCGCCCCCGAAGCGGAAGCCGAAGGAGACGGGCTCACCGGAACCGGCTGCGGCGTCACCGTCGACGTCGGCCCCGCGACGGGCCCCACCGGGCCGTCCGTGTGCAGCCAGGCGTACAGCCCGTACCCGCCCCCGGCGAGCAGCACCGCCAGCACCCCCGCCGCGACCCCCGCCACGGCCCCGGTCCGTCTGCGCCCCCGCACCTCCCCGGAAGCCGCGTCCGCCACAGCCCCCGTCCCGGTCCTGGTCCCGAATCCCGCCCCGCCCCCGGCTCCTACGCCGCCCCCGACTCCTACTCCGCTCCCGACCCCGACTCCGCTCCCGACCGCCGGCTCCGAATCCGGAGGCCCCCCGGAGGGAGCCTCCTCCTCCCCTTCCAGGTCCAGCAGCCCCACCGCCGCCCGCCCCACCCCCGCCGACAGCGCGGGCGGCAGCCAGGCGCCCTGCGACAGCCGTCCGGCCGCGGAGCCGTCCGGGTCGAGCAGGATGCGCAGCTGCCGCGGGGTGGGCCGGTCGGCCGGGTCCTTGGCCAGGCACCGCAGGACGGTGGCGCGCAGCGGCCCGGTCAGCCCGGAGACGTCCGGTGCCTCGTGCAGGACGCGGTAGAGCAGGACGGCCGCGCTGACACCCTCCCCGAACGGGTGAATCCCGGTGGCGGCGAAGGCGAGGACGGCGCCGAGCGAGAAGACGTCCCCGGCGGGGCCGACGGTCACCCCGTTCGCCTGTTCGGGCGACATGAAGCCGGGCGAGCCGACCACGTACCCGGACTGGGTGAGCCCGCTGCTCGCGTCGAGGGCGCGGGCGATGCCGAAGTCGATGAGCCGGGGGCCGTCGAGGGTGAGCAGCACGTTGGACGGCTTGACGTCGCGGTGCACGAGGCCGAGCCCGTGGACGTGTCCGAGCGCCTCGGCGAGGCCGACGCCGAGGGCCCGTACGGAGGGTTCGGGCAGCGGCCCGGAGTCGCGGACGGCGGTGCCGAGGGCGGGGCCGGCGATGTAGCCGGTGGCGACCCAGGGCTGGGGGCCTTCGGTGTCGGCGTCGAGGACGGGCGCGGTCCAGGTGCCGCCGACGCGGCGGGCGGCGGCGACCTCCCGCCGGAACCGGTCGCGGAACTCGGCGTCGTCGGCGAGTTCGCCGCGCACCACCTTGACGGCGACGGTGCGCCCGCCGGCCGTGCGGCCGAGGTAGACGCGGCCCATCCCGCCCGCGCCCAGCCTCCGCAACAGCCGGTAGGCGCCCACCTGGCGGGGGTCGTCCGCTTCCAGAGCCCGCATGCCCTTACGCTCCCCTCGCTCGCGTCGCCCCACGGGCGCGCCGGGAGCAGGCCCCCCGCTCCCGGGGCAGACCGTACCGGGCCCGGGCGTCCTGGCACCGACCAACCCGCCACGTACCGCCGCACCAGCCCCGGCGCGAACCGGGCCCGAACCAGGCCCGAGCCCCGCCGGAGCCCCGCCCGAAACCAGGCCCGAACCCGGCTGGCAGCGCCCCGTCAGAGGGCCGGCGCCCCCACCGCAACCCCCATCGGACTCCCCACCGGCAGCGCCGCCGGCTCCAGCAGCCGCACCGCGACGTCCGGCGCGAACCCGCTGTCGTGCGCCACCCTCCGGGCGAACTCGGCGATCCCGGCGAGCTGCCGCTCCCCGAGCGAGAAGTCGAGGGCCTCGCTGAAGTAGCGCTCCAGCACGTCCGCCCCGAAGCTCTCCCAGCGGGCGGCCTGCTCGGCGACCTTGGCGGCCTCGACGAGCGACAGGTCGCGGGACTCCAGGAAGGCCCGGTGCACGGCCGCGGTCAGTTCGGGGCGGCGCTCGGCGAACTCGCGGCGCACGGCCCAGACGGCGAAGACGAACGGCAGGCCCGTCCATTCCTTCCACATCGCGCCGAGGTCGTGGACGGTCAGTCCGAGGTCGGCGGCCTGCCCGAGGTAGGCGCGCAGCGCCGGGTCGCCGATGAGGACGGCGGCGTCGGCCTCAGCAAGCATCTGGCCGAGTTCGGGCGGGCAGCTGAAGTAGTCGGGGCGCACGCCCTCGCGCTCCTCGAGCAGGAGGCGGGCGAGGCGCACGGAGGTGCGGCTGGTGGAGCCGAGGGCGACGCGGCGGCCGTCGAGGTCGGCGAGCGGGACCTTGCTCACGATGTGGCAGGACATGACGGGGCCGTCGCTGCCGACGGCGATGTCGGGCAGGACGAGCAGGTCCTCGGCGTTGCGCAGGTACTCCACGCAGGTGATGGGGCCGATGTCGAGGGAGCCGTCGACGAGCTGGTCGCTGAGCTTCTCGGGGGTGTCCTTGGTGAGGTCGAGGTCGAGGAGGTTCCCCGTCCTGGCGAGACCCCAGTAGAGGGGGACGCAGTTGAGGAACTGGATGTGGCCGACCCGCGGCCTGACCGGTGCTGTCACTGCGCCGCTCCCTTGCTGTTCGTACGCTCCATCGCAGGGTATGCCCGTGGTCGGCGGCGGCCCGCAGCGGGCCCGCGACACGCGCTGCCGGGCAGTTCAAACGCGCTCGAACACGCTCGCGCGCGCTTACGACACGCACTCCGTGCACCGCAAGTCACCCCTGGTCGTCACAGCGGCCGCATGCTAGCGTTGCCCTCAGTTGCAGTTTGATTCCCCTTGCAGTACTTGAAGCCTGCGGAGCATGTAACCGCGGGCTTTTTGTAGTTTTTCAGCAATATCGAAAAACTTCGGACTCGTCCGAAGGCAGGGCGATCAGCGCAGCGGACCGGGTGCCACACGGTGTGGCCCCCGACACGCCTCGCAAGGAGAACGGCATGGCCACGGGAACCGTCAAGTGGTTCAACGCTGAGAAGGGCTTCGGCTTCATCGCCCAGGAGGGCGGCGGCCCGGACGTCTTCGTTCACTACTCCGCCATCAACGCGAGCGGTTTCCGCTCGCTGGAGGAGAACCAGGCGGTCAGCTTCGACGTCACCCAGGGTCCGAAGGGCCCGCAGGCGGAGAACGTCGTCGCGATCTGACCTTCCTCATGATGTCCTGATCGCTCTGGACCCGCGCGGGTCCGTCGGCGGCTCCCGACAGCCGCCACGATGAGCTCAAGAGCAGTACCCAAGGGGGCCCGCCCATGCCGGCGGGCCCCCTGCCTTCTCTCCGTACGGAAACCACCGGTTCTCGGAAATCCGCGCGGAACGCCGCCCCGGAAGCACCACTCCGGAAACGGCGCTCCGGAAACGGCGCGAAAGGCGGAAAGGCCCGTCCCCGAACCGGTCACTCGGTTCGGGGACGGGCCTTTCGTGCAGCTGCGTCAGGCGGCCTTCGGCGCCACCGCGCCGGCCGCCGCGGGGGCGTCGTACAGCGGGTCGCCCGAGGGGTTGTTGTACGCCGCGACGTCGAGGATCTTCTCGCGGGAGGCGACCACGATCGGGACGACGACCTGGCCGGCGACGTTGGTCGCGGTGCGCATCATGTCGAGGATCGGGTCGATGGCGAGGAGCAGGCCCACGCCCTCCAGGGGCAGGCCCAGGGTGGAGAGGGTCAGCGTCAGCATGACGATGGCGCCGGTGAGGCCCGCGGTGGCGGCGGAGCCGACGACCGAGACGAAGGCGATCAGGATGTAGTCCTTGATCCCCAGGTCGATGTTGTAGACCTGGGCGACGAAGATCGCGGCGATGGCCGGGTAGACCGCGGCGCAGCCGTCCATCTTGGTGGTGGCGCCGAACGGGACGGAGAAGGACGCGTACTCGCTCGGGACGCCGAGGCTCTCGGTGACGCGGCGGGTGACGGGCAGGGTGCCGACCGAGGAGCGGGAGACGAAGGCCAGCTGGATGGCGGGCCAGGCGCCCTTGAAGAAGTGCAGCGGGTTGAGCCCGGCGGCGAAGCGCAGCACCAGCGTGTAGACGACGAACAGGACCAGCGCGCAGCCGACGTAGATGTCGAGGGTCAGCGTGGCGAAGGGCTTGAGCAGGTCCCAGCCGTACTTGGCGACGGACTTGCCGATGAGGCCGAGGGTGCCGAGCGGGGAGAGCCGGATGACCCACCACAGGGCGGTCTGGACCAGTTCGAGCACGGACTCGCTGAGCTTGAGGACGGGCTCGGCCTTGCTGCCGAGCTTGATGATCGCGGCGCCGACGACGACCGCCAGGAAGACGATCTGCAGGACGTTCACCTTGGTGAAGGCGTCGACGATGTTGGTGGGGAAGATCCCGGTCAGGAAGTCGATCCAGGAACCCTTGTCGTCGAGCGCCTTGAGGCCCTCGGTCTTGAGGTCGGTGCCCTTGCCGGGGTTGGTGAGCAGGCCCAGGCCCAGGCCGATCGCGACGGCGATCAGCGAGGTGATCATGAACCAGAGCAGGGTGCGGGTGGCGAGGCGGGCCGCGTTGGTGACGTTGCGCAGGTTGGCGACGCTCACCACGATCGCGGTGAAGACCAGCGGCGGGACGGCCAGCTTGAGCAGCTGGACGAAGATCTTGCCGATCGTCTCCAGGGTGGTCGCCAGCCAGGCGATGTCGGCGGCGCGGGCCAGGTAGCCGAGGCCGACGCCGAGCACGAGGCCGGCGACGATCTGCACCCAGAACGGCGTCTTGCGGATGCGGGCGAGCGTGGACGGCGACGAGGTCGCCTCGGGCGCTGTGGACATGGGGGTGCGGCTCCGGGGGAGGGCGTGACGGCGGGGTGTGGGGCGGGGCGAGGACGGCGGCACGGCGCTCGGGCCGGACGGGGAGGGTCTCGGCCCCGCTCAGGGGCGTGCCGCCTCGATACAGCTGAGGTCGGTGCAGCTCATGGCGCGACAACGGCGCGGGCTGTCCACAGCACCGGTCAGAACGCAGGGGCGGGCGGCGCCGGGCTGCGTGCCCGGGCCGTGCATCCGCGATGCGTCTGAGGCTGTCATGGCCGACACACTAGCAGTAAACGTTTGAGATGTTCAAAGTACTTGTTTGAGATGACCTTGACCGCTGAGCAGTTATACGTATAACTTCGTTCGCACAGCACTTCCGTTCCCACAGCACTGCCTGCCCACTGGAGAAGGACCACCGATGGGCTACCTCGCCCTGCTCCGCGCCCCGCACGTCACCCGGCTGCTGCTCGGCACCCTGCTCGGCCGACTGCCCGCCGGCATGACCGCCCTGGTCATCGCACTCGCCCTGCGCGACGCCGGGGTGCCGTTCGGCCGGATCGGGCTCGCCACCTCCGCCTACGCGATCTCCGCCGCCGTCGGCGGGCCCGTGCTCGGCCGCATCGTCGACCGCACCGGGCAGCCCCGCGTCCTGCTGGCCTCCGCGGTGGTCGCCGGCGGCGGGTACGCCCTGCTCGCCCTCGCCCCCGGCTCCGCGCTCGCCGCGCCGCTCGGGGCCGCGGTCGCGGGCCTCGCGATGCCCCCGCTCGAGCCCTGCCTGCGCTCCCTGTGGCCGGACGTCGTCGACGAGGACCGGCTCGACACCGCGTACGCCTTCGACTCCGCCTCCCAGCAGATCCTCTACGTGGCCGGGCCGCTGGCCGTCTCCACCATCTCCGGGCTGTTCAGCCCCGCCGCCGCGCTCTGGGTCGCCGCCGGGCTCGGACTGGCCGGCGCCCTGATCGTCGCCACCGCCGGACCCGCCCGGGCCTGGCGCGCCCCCGCCCGGGAGCACTCCGCCGGGCTGCTCGGGCCGCTGCGCTCCCCCGGGCTGGTGCTGCTGGTCGTCGGCCTCGCCGGGGCCGGCTGGGCCGTCGGCGCGCAGAACGTGCTGTTCATCGCCTACGCCGAGCAGCACCCGGGCGCGCTGCCCGGCGGCGCCGGCACCCTGCTGGCGCTGGCCGCCCTCGGCGGGCTGCTCGGGGCGCTCGCCTACGGGATGGTCTCCTGGCGCAGCACCACGGCCACCCGCACCTGGGTGATGGCGCTCGCGATGGCCGCCTCCTACCTGCCGCTGGTCGCCCTGCCCGGGCCGTACGCGATGGCGGCGCTGGCCTTCCTGTCGGGCATCGGGCTGGCCCCGCTGCTGGCGGCGGCGTTCGTCCTGGTCGCGGAGCTGGCCCCGGCCGGGACGGTGACGGAGGCGTTCGCCTGGCTGGTGACGCTGTTCGCCACCGGCAACTCGCTCGGCTACGCCGTCTCCGGCAAGCTCGCCGAGGGCTCGCTGCGCCCGGTGGCGCTGTGCGCGGTCGGCGGGATCGCCCTCGGCGCCCTGCTGCTGTTCGGCGCCCGCCGCTGGTTCCGCACGGCGCCCGCCCCGACGGCTCCCGCGCTGGCCCTCCCCCTGGCGGGCTGACCCGCCACCCCGCATACGACCGCGCCCGCCGGTGGTCTGGCCGACGGGCGCGGTTCCCCGCTCCCCTACTTCCCCGCTCCCCTGCTCCCCTACTTCCCCGCTCCACTGCTCCCCTACTTACCTGCTCCCCGACCCGCGGGTTCAGCCCGCCGCGGCCGTGGAGGCGCGCAGCACCAGCGAGGTGGCCAGCGGCGCGACCGGGGCGACGGGCTCGCCGCGCAGCAGCCCGGCCAGGGCGGCGGCACCGGCCCGGCCCAGTTCCTCCCCGGGCAGGTCGACGGTGGTCAGCGGCGGGGCGAGCAGGGCGGCGACCGTCACGTTGTCCATGCCGACCACCGACAGGTCGTCGGGCACCCTCAACCCCCGTTCCGCCGCGGCCTGGTAGACGCCGGAGGCGACCACGTCGTCGTCGCAGACCACCGCGCGCGGGTGGTCGGGGCGTTCCAGCATGACGCCGGCCGCGTGCCGGGCGGCGGCGTGGCCCTCGTTGAGGCGCACCCCGGACTCCACCACGTCCAGGCCGAGTTCGCGCACGGCCGCCTCGAAGGCGGCCTGCCGGACGCGGAAGGTGTAGGCGGAGTGGACGGAGCGCAGGTGGCCGATGCGGCGGTGGCCGAGGGCGGCGAGGTGTTCGACGGCGCGGCGCATGCCGCCGCCGACGTCGAGTTCGACGGTGGGGCGGGTGCGGTCGGTGCCGGGGTCGGCGTCGAGGTAGACGGCGGGGGTGTCGGCGGGCAGTTCGCCGAGCTGGCTGTCGTCGGGGGAGCAGATCAGCAGGCCGTCGAAGCGGCTGCTGGTGGCGGCCTCGGCGAGGGTGGCGCCGCCCCAGCCGGAGCTGACGACGACCTCCAGACCGTGCCGGGCGGCCTCCTCGTGGACGCCTTCGAGCACCCGGCCGAAGAAGGGGCCCTGGAGGTTGGGCACCGCCAGCATGATCATCCCGCTGCGGCCGAGGCGCAGTTGCCGGCCGGCGGCCTGCGGGCGGTAGCCGAGGCTGTGGGCGGCCTGGCGTACCCGTTCCCGGGTGGCCTCGGAGACCCGGCGGCCGGCCTCGGAGCCGGAGAAGACCAGCGAGACGGTGGCCTGGGAGACGCCGGCGAGCCGGGCGACGTCCCGTCCGGTGGGCCGGCGCGCGGGGGCCGGCCAGGTCCCGGCCGCGTGCTCGGGAGCCGAGGGGGGCGGGTCTGCGGGGCCGGAGGTGCCGGAGGAGTCGTTGGCGGGCAAGGGTGCCGGTGCCGGGGTCAGTTCCGGCGGACGGCGGCCGCGCGGGCGGCGTCGTCGGCCGCGTCCTCCTCGGCGTTCTGCGCGGCGATCCGCTCGGCGGTGCGGCTGCGCAGCCCGGTGACCTTGGTGCTGATCTGCTCGGACATCGCGTCGCGCTGCCTGCTCAGCAGCGCGTAGCTGATCGGCGCGGAGGCGATGGCGGCCAGCAGGAACAGGAAGATCACGCCCGCCTCACCGCTGACCGGGATGACCCCGAAGTGGCCGAGCAGCAGCGACACCAGCAGGCAGGCGAGGAAGATGCTGACCCGCAGCGAGGTGTAGCGGAGCGTGGCGTGCGACTTCTCCTGGCCGTTGCTGCTGCTCACGTCGGACACATCCTTCAAGCCGGTCGGGGGGCGAGGTCTCCCAGTGGTGTCTCCCAGTGGGTATCCCAGTGAAGCATGCCTGACGCCCGGCACCGAGGACGGGTCACCCGCCCGTGCCCGTCAGCGCAGGTCGAGCCACATGGTGATGTCGTCGCGGTCGTCGCCGGGGCCGACGCGGATCGCGGCGGGCACCCGGCCGACCTCGCGGTAGCCGCAGCGGGCGTAGAAGCGCTCCAGCCCCTGGCCGCCGCGGGCGCTGAGCCGCAGCGAGTCCAGGCCCCAGGCGCGGGCGACGCGCTCGGCCTCGGCGAGGAGCGCGGCGCCGTAGCCGTGGCCCTGGAAGTCGGGGTGGACCATGACGCGCTTGAGCATCCGCCAGTGCTCCATGAGGTCGAAGCGCATCGACTCGAAGAACAGCACCCCGACCAGCCGCCCGGTCGCCTCGTCGTGGGCGACCAGCAGCCGGTCGGGGCCCTCGGGGGCGATCCCGGCGAACTGGTGCTCGGCGGTCTCCCACACCTCGTCCTCGGTGACCGGGGCCACGAAGCCGACCGCTCCCCCGGCGTTGGTGACGTCGGTCCACAGCCCGACCACGGCGGTGCGCAGGTCGGAGTCGGGCTTGGGGTCCAGGGTGAAGGTGAGCGCCATGACGCGGAGCCTACGGCGTGCCCTGGACGTCCGATCCGACGGCTCCCCCACGGGGTCTAGACCATCGCCGCCGGAGCCGCCGGAGCCGCCGTACGACCGCCGCGCAGCGCCAGGCAGAGGCCGACCGCGACCGCGCACAGCGCGCCGGCGCCGTACCAGGTGAGGTCGTAGTCGCCGAGCGCGTCCCGGGCCGCGCCCGCCAGGCCCGCGACGACGGCGGCGCCGATCTGATGGGCGGCCAGCACCCAGCCGAAGACGATCGGCGCGTCCTCGCCGAAGTTGCGCCGGCACAGGGCGACGGTCGGCGGCACGGTGGCCACCCAGTCCAGGCCGTAGAAGACGACGAAGGCGAGGATCGGCGGCTCCAGCGAGCCGGCGAACAGCTGCGGCAGCAGGACCAGCGACAGGCCGCGCAGCCCGTAGTAGACGGTGAGCAGCAACCGGGAGTCGACGCGGTCGGTGAGCCAGCCGCTGAACACCGTGCCCGCCACGTCGAACAGGCCGATCAGGGCGAGCAGGCTCGCGGCGGCGGTGACGGGCATGCCGTGGTCGTGGGCGGCGGGGATGAAGTGGGTGCCGACCAGCCCGACGGTGGTGGCGCCGCAGATGGCGAAGGAGCCTGCCAGCAGCCAGAACGCCCGGGTGCGGGCCGCCTCGCGCAGCACCCGCAGGGAGCGGGCGAGCGCCCCGCCTCCCTGGACGGGTGCGGGCGGGGCCTCGGTGGCGCCGTACGGGAGCAGGCCGAGGTCGGCGGGTCGCTCGCGCATCAGCAGCAGGACGGGCACGGCGACGGCGCTGGCGGCGAGCGAGACCACGACGACGGCCGAGCGCCAGCCGTGCTCCTCGACCAGCCAGGCGCCGACCGGCAGGAAGACCAGGTTGCCCGCCGCGCCGGCGGCGGTGAGCACGCCGGTGACGAGTCCCTGGCGGGCCTGGAACCAGCGGCCGGAGATGGTGGTGGCGAAGGCGCCGGCCATGGAGCCGCTGCCGAGGCCGACCAGCACGCCCCAGCAGAGCATCAGCTGCCAGGGCTGGCGCATCAGCATGGTGAGGCCCGCGCCCGTGGAGATGGTGAGCAGGGCGCAGACGACGACCAGCCGGACGCCGAAGCGGTCCATGAGGGCGGCGGCGAAGGGGGCGGTGAGGCCGTAGAGGGTGAGGTTGACGGAGGTGGCGGCGGCGATCGTCCCGGTCGACCAGCCGAACTCGTTGTGCAGGGCGTCCATCATCAGGCTGGGCGTGGAGCGGAAGCCGGCCGAGCCGAGCAGCACGAGCAGGGCGACGCCGGCCACGATCCAGGCGTAGTGCACCCGGGGGCGGGAGGGTCGGCGGTCGGCGGGCGCGGGGGCCGAGGTGGGGGCGAGGGCGCTGCGTTCGGTCACGCCGTCGAGTCTCCCGAGGCTCCGCGGCGGCGACGAGTGGCCTGAACGACAGCTTTCGCAAGAATCGGGCCACCGCCGGGCGTACGCTGGCCCGGACCCCCAAGGATCCGGGCCCCAAGGACCCGGGCCCCACGGAGCCGAATCCCCGAGGACCCGGACCCCCCCCAACGAGGAGCGACGGCATGACGCACCTGGTCGCGGTGCTCGCCCTGGACGGCGTGATCGCGTTCGAACTCGGCATCCCCGCACGGATCTTCGGCTCCGCCCGGGACGCGGACGGCCGCCGGCCGTACCGGGTCGCCACCTGCACCCTGGACGGCGAACCGGTCGCCACCAGCGCGGACTTCCGCATCGCCGTCGACCACGGGCCCGAACTGCTGGAGCGGGCCGACACGGTGGTGATCCCCGCCTCCTCCGACTCCAGTCCGGAGACCGTGGACGCCGCCTTCACCCCCGAACTGGCCGCCGCCCTGGCCCGCATCCGGCCCGGCACCCGGCTGATGTCGATCTGCACCGGCTCCTTCCTGCTGGCCGCCGCCGGACTGCTGGACGGCCGACCGGCCACCACGCACTGGCGCTACACCCAGCTGTTCGCCGAGCGCTTCCCCGCGGTGCGACTCGACCCGGACGTGCTCTACACCGACGACGGGGACGTGCTCACCTCCGGCGGGGTCGCCGCCGGGGTGGACCTGTGCCTGCACGTGGTGCGCCGCGACCACGGCAGCGCGGTGGCCAACGCGGTGGCCCGCAACTGCCTGGTGCCGCCGTGGCGCGAGGGCGGCCAGAAGCAGTACGTCGAGGCGCCGAGCCCGCCGGAGGCGTCCGGGCAGGGCACGGCGGCGGTGCGCGCCTGGGCGCTGGAGCACCTGGACGAGCCGCTGGCGCTGCGGCAGTTGGCGGAGCTGGCGGGCATGAGCGTGCGCACCTTCACCCGGCGCTTCCGGGAGGAGACCGGCGCCAGCCCCGGCCAGTGGATCACCGTGCAGCGCACCGAGCGGGCACGGCAGTTGCTGGAGCGCACCGATCTGAGCATCGACCAGGTGGCCCGCGAGTCCGGTTTCGGCACCGCCGCCTCGCTGCGGCTGCAGCTGCGCGGGCGCCTCGACGTGGCGCCGAGCGCCTACCGGCGCACCTTCAGGGCCGTGGCGGGCTGAGGGCCGACCCCCGAGCGGGTGCCGCCCGTGCGAGCACTGCCCGTACGAACGCTGCCCGTACGAGCACTGCCCATACGAACGCTGCCCGTGTGAACGCCGGGAGAGGACTGGACGGTTGGCCGGAACCCGCCCCCTCGCCGCCACCGCCCGGTGCGGCGAACCGGACGGCGGCCGTCCACGGCGCTCCGCACGCGCCGCGGTCGGTCGCCGCCCGATCGCGGCACACGGGCCCTGATCCCGTGCCGGGTGCTCCGCACTCGCCGAGGAGCGGCCCGCCGCCGGCGTTCCACGGTCCCCCCTGCTGACGCGTTCCCCCTGGACAGCAGCACCGTGGCGGCGGCCGGACGGCCCCTCGGCGTCCCCTCGCAACGGAGAGCCGCACCCAAGCGTGATCAGTCGGATACGTCACGTCAATGGGTAGTCGGAAATTCGGAATGGTTGCGTCACCTTTCGGCCGGTGATCGGCCGCCGACCCGCCGGCCCGCCGACCCCGCCCACGGGCCGCCGCGGTAGCCGCTATTGCGCCAAAGCCGCCCAGTCGACACCCGCCAGCGGATCGGCGGGCCGGGCGTCCGCGCCGATCTCGCACCAGACCCGCTTGCCGCTGCCGTCCGGGTACCAGCCCCAGCGCTCGCAGAGCAGCTCGACCAGTTCCAGGCCCCGCCCGTTGGTGGCGTCCTGGTCCGCGCCCGCATGCCGGGGGGCCGGGGCGATCTGGCTGGCGTCGGCGACCTCCACCCGCAGCGGGACCGTCGCCCGCTCCTGTTCCGGGGAGTCCGGCACCGGCAGACAGAGCCGCAGCACGGCCGGACAGCCGGTGTGCACCACGGCGTTGGTGACGAGCTCGGAGACCACCAGCACCACCGTCTCGGCCATCGGCGCGTCCGGGTCCACCCCGTGGTTCAGCAGCCGCGAGCGCACCCACCGGCGGGCGCGGCCCACCTCGGCCGGGTCCGCCTGCACCGCCAGCTGCACCTGAAGAACCTGCACCGCTCCACCACCCGCACTCGCAGTTCGGCCATCGTCCCGATCGGGCCGGACGGGAGGACCGGCGGGCCCTCGCACCTCGCCCGCGGCCACCCGGCCCGTCGTCTCCGTGCACCCTCGTGAACCCCGGGTACGCGCCCGCCCGCTCCGCCCACGCGGACCCGGCCGTGCTGTCCCGACCACGCCGTCCCGACCGTCCGTCACGCACCGGCCGCGGCTCGAATACGCCCCAGGATGAGTGGGCGGGCGGCCCGCAGCAAGCGCTTCGGGCATATTCCAGCGATCGGGGGACACGGGGTGCATACTGTCCCGCTCACTCTCGCGAACCTCGCACCGGCACACGTCCGGCCCGGGCCGACCGGCCGGATTCCCGCATGCCGGGAACCTACCGCCGCACACCCCTCACACCGTCTCCGCCACTCGCGAACCACCCGTGCGACATATGTCCAGCACCTCTCGAACAGGGGCATCGACGGACCGTCCCACCAGCGGATCGTCCCATCGTCCGAAGAACCCTCCCCGCCCGCGCCCGAACACCGCGACCGCGCCCGCGGATCCGCGAGAGCGGGTTCCGTTCTTGACCGATTCACGCCCGTCGCGCCCCGGCCCCGGGATACCGTGGGAGTCGCCAGAGAACCCGGGCAGGAGAGGGTGGTTCCCGATGGCCGCCCCGGACGAGAACCCGCGCTGGGACGAACAGTTGCAGCGCCGGCTCGCACGGGGCGAGGAGACCGCGCTCGGCGAACTCTACGACCGGCTCTCGCCGATGGTGCACGGCCTGGCCGGGCGCGTCCTCGGCGACCAGGCCGCCGCCGCCCAGCTCACCCGCGAGATCTTCGCCCACGTCTGGGAGCACCCCGAGGAGTTCGACCCCGCCCAGGGCTCGCTGCGCTCCTGGCTCGGCGCCCTCACCCACCGCCGCGCCGTCGACCGCCTGCGGGCCGCCCGCGCCGCCGAGTTCGTCCCCGCCGGAGCCGCCCCGACGGGAGCGGCGGAGAGCGCCGCCGAGGAGGAGATCCGCACGGTCGCCACCGCCGCGCGCATGCAGTACGTGGTCGACTCCCTGCCCGGGCCGCTGCGTGAGACCATCGCCGTGACGTACTACGACGGCCGCACCTACCAGGAGACGGCCCGGCTGCTCGGCATCAGCGAGCAGGCCGCCAAGCAGCGGATGCGGCTCGGCCTGGACCTGCTGGCCACCGAACTGGCCGCCGAACTGGCCGAGGAGCGCGCCCGCCACGGCGACGACCCGGGCGGCACGGGCGGCACGGCGCACGGCGAGCCGGGGGACGCGCACGGGGACGGGACGGCGAACGACGGCACGACGGGGGACGGGGGCACGTGACGAGTACCGAGGAGCAGCACGACGCCCTGCGCTCGCTGCTCGGCGCCTTCGCCCTCGGCGCCTGCCCGCCGCACGAGGCGGCCGAGTTGGAGCGGCACCTGCGCGCCTGCCCGGAGTGCGCCGCCGAGGCTGCCCGGCTGCGCGAGGCCGCCGGCTGGCTCTCCCTGGAGGAGCCGCTGGACCAGCCCGGCTCGCTGCGCCAGCAGGTCCTCGACTGGTGCCTGGCCCGCCGCCCGGCCCAACTGCCCGTCCCCGCCTGGGGCGTTCCGTACACGGCGGAGACCGCCAAGCTGGACGCGCTGCTGCGCGACCTCGGCCCGCAGGAGTGGCAGGAGGTCGCCGAACTGCCCTGGCACGGCGGCACCGAGCAGCTGCGCCCGGCCGAGGTGCTGTGCCACCTGAGCGCGGTGGACGGCTACCTGGCACTGGCCCTGGGCCTGCCCGATCCGGTGCCCGCCGCACCGGGCGCGGGCACCGTGCCCGTCCCGCTCCCCCGGGTGCCGCCGCAGGACGCGCCCGCTCCCGTCCCGTACGCGGCGCCGCGGGTGCCGCCACAGGGCGGGCCGTACGCGGGGGTGTCCGGGCGCACGGCCCGGCTGATCGCCGACCAGGCCGGGCAGCCGCCGCAGTCGGTGCGCGCCCGGTGGCGCCGGCTCACCCACGACCTGGTGCGCAGCGCCGCGCTCGCCCCGCAGGGCAACACCCCGGTCGACTTCGGCTTCGCGGTGATGCCGCTGCGCGACGCCTTCGTGGACCGCGCCTTCGAGTGCTACGTGCACGGTGAGGACGTGGCCCGCGCGGTCGCCTACCCGTACGCGCCGCCGGCGCCGCAGCACCTGCGGCAGATGGTGGACCTGACGGTGCGGCTGCTGCCCTCGGCGCTGGCCGGGCTGCGGGCCGCCCGCCCCGAGCACGCCGGGGCCCCGGCCGCACGGGACGCGCGGGCGCGGGGCGGGCGCCGGCTGCGGCTGGTGGTGGACGGCCCGGCGGGCGGCGAGTGGCTGGTGCCGCTGGACGGCCCGCAGGCGGGGCCGCCGGCCGGGGAGCCGGTGGCGACGATGCTGATGGACGCCCTGGAGCTGTGCCAGCTGGCCGCCGCCCACCGCGACCCGGACCGGCTGCCGGTCGGCTCGCACGGGGACCGGGCCGCGGTCCGCGAGGTGCTGCACGCGCTGCCGCTGCTGTCGCGGCCGTAGAGGAACCGGCCGTAGAGGAACCGGCCGTGGAGGAACCGGCCGCGGAGGCTCAGGCGAAGACGACGGTGCGCGTGCCGTCGAGCAGCACCCGGTGCTCGCTGTGCCACTTGACCGCGCGGGCCAGCGCCTGGCACTCGACGTCCCGGCCGAGCGCCACCAGCTGGTCGGGGCTGACGTCGTGGGTGACGCGGGCCACCTCCTGCTCGATGATCGGGCCCTCGTCGAGGTCGGCGGTGACGTAGTGGGCGGTGGCGCCGATCAGCTTCACGCCGCGGGTGTGCGCCTGGTGGTAGGGCTTGGCGCCCTTGAAGCTCGGCAGGAAGGAGTGGTGGATGTTGATCACCCGGCCGGACAGCGCGGTGCACAGCTGGTCGGAGAGGACCTGCATGTAGCGGGCGAGCACGACGAGTTCGACGTTCTCCTTGGCCACGAGGTCGAGGAGCTGCTGCTCGGCCTCGGCCTTGGTGTCCCGGGTGACCGGGATGTGGTGGAAGGGGATGCCGTAGCTCTCGGTCAGGTCGCGCAGGTCGGTGTGGTTGGAGACCACGGCGGCGATCTCCACCGGCAGGGCGCCGATCCGGGTGCGGTAGAGCAGGTCGTTCAGGCAGTGCCCGAACTTGCTGACCATCAGGACGATCCGCATCTTCTCCTCGGTCGGGTGGATCTGCCAGTCCATCCCGAAGGAGGCGCCGATCGCGGCGAAGCTGGCGCGCAGCTTGTCGGCCGTGACGGGCTCGGCGGCGGAGAAGTGCACCCGCATGAAGAACAGCCCGCTGTCCCCGTCCCCGAACTGCTGGCTGTCGATGATGTTGCAGCCGGTCATGAAGAGGTAGCTGGAGACAGCGTGGACGATGCCCTGCTTGTCGGGGCAGGACAGCGTGAGGACGTACTGGGCGCTGGCCGGCTGCTGTTCCACTGGGGGTATCCCGTCCTGAGGTCGTCGGAGCTGTTCGGGGTTGTTCTGGGTTGTTCGGGGTTGTTCGGAGCTGTTCGGTTGTTCGGAGAGGTCGTGCGGCGCGGGGTGCGCGAGCGGTCCAGCCTGTCACACCCCGGGCGGCCGGTGAGCGCGCTGCTCGTACCGCAAGACGGGCTTCAGACGGAGGTGAGGATGCGCAGCACGTCGAGGGACTTGGGGGCGGCGTCGGGGTCGTCCCCGTCGCCGAGGGCCAGGGCGACGTGGGCCTCGCGGGCGGCGCGCACCGTCTCGGGCCAGCCGGGGTGGCCGAGGTAGGCGGCGGCGGGGGCGTCCGCGCCGACCTCGTGGAGCATCTGGACGGCCCTCAGCACGGCGGTGTCCACCAGGGACGCCTCGGCGGAGTCGCGCAGCATCGAGCCGACGTACTTCTCGGCGGACCAGCGGTCCAGCCAGGTGTCCTCGACGAGCCGGTAGACGGCGTCGGTGACGTCCCCGTAGCCGTCACGGCCGGTCAGCCAGGCTTCCTGCTGGAAGCCGGGGTCGGAGAGCATGTGCAGCGCCGAGCGCAGTCGGGCTCGCCAGCGCCACCAGGGCAGGTCGTTGAGCGGCATGCCGCCCATCGTGCTGGAGCGGTGGCCCGCGCGAGAAGGGTTTCGGGCAGACCGGTACGAAGATTCTGTGCCGACGGACATGAATGACGATCGTACGTTCCCCATCCGTTTCGACTCCACTCGCGATCTACACGCGTTCGGAACCGGAGTTCGGCTTCCGTTTCCCATCCGTTCGGTTTTCGGCCCTCTCGGCGTGTGACGCCGGGGCTTGGGTGGTTCCGGCGCGCCGAAGGGCGCTCCAGAGAGGGAAGCACCGATGACCAGCCGAAGGGACCCCAACCCGGGCCGCCGTCCCGCGATCGCGAGACGCTCCCGGCGCCGCCCGATCGCCGCCGCCGCGACCGCGGCGGTGCTGTTCCCCACCCTCTTCTCGGCCTCCGCGTGCGGCGGACCGGCCGATGCCTCCACCAGCGGCGACCTGACGGTGATGACCTGGGCACCGTCCGGCACCGGAGCCGACCGGCCCGGCATGACCGAACTCGCCGAGGCCGTCGGCAAGGACGTCAACCTCAAGGGCGGGCTGAACGGCCACCGCCTGCGGGTGCTCACCTGCAACGAGCACAACAGCGCCGACGGCGCCAAAGCCTGCGCCCAGCAGGCCGTGGACGCCAAGGCCGTCGCCGTGATCGGCTCCTACAGCCAGTTCGGCGACGACTTCATGCCCGTGCTGGAGCGCGCCGGCATCCCGCTGATCGGCGGCTACGGGCTCTCGCAGCCCGAGTTCTCCAGCCCCCTGTCCTACCCGGTGGACGGCGGCCTGCCCGCCCTGATCGGCGGCAGCGGACGCCAGCTGGTCGAGGCCGGCTGCAAGTCCATCTCGCTGGTGCGGCCGGACACCAGGGCCGGCGACAACCTGCTCGGCTACCTGGCCACCGCGCTCAAGCCGGCCGGGGTCAAGCTCCTGGACGTCAAGGCGCCCGAGCAGTCCAGCGACTACGCCCAGGTCGCCCGCAAGGCGATCGGCAAGGACGAGCCGGGCAACTGCGTCACCAGCGCCCTCGCCGCCCAGCCGACCGGCAACCTGCTCGACTCCTACCGCCGGCTCGCCCCGAGGAACACCCGGATCGCCTCGGTGATCGGCAGCGTCCAGCAGTCGGTGGTCGACTCCACCGGCGGCGACAGCGGCCCGCTCTCCGGCGCCATGGTCACCAGCTGGTACCCGCCGGAGTCCGCGAGGATCTGGGACGGGCTGCGCGCGGTGGTGCGCGCCGACACCACCGGCGGGCGCACCATCGACGTCTCCGACCCGGGCGTGCAGACCACCTGGGTCTCGTACGAGGTGTTCCGGGTCGTCTCGGAGAAGCTCTCGGCGGCCGGCAAGGAGGTCACCGCGAAGTCGGTGGCCGCGCTGCTGGACAGCGGCGAGGGTATCGACGTCGGGCTCATCCCGTCGCTGAACTGGGGACCCACCAACATGCTGCCCAGCACCGAGTCGCCCCGGCTGGTGAACACCTGGATCACCTACCAGGTGGTCAAGGGCGGCCGGATGACCCAGGCGCAGCCCGGCTTCGTCGACGTCCGCTGGGTGCTCACCAAGGGCCGCCCGCCGGCGTAGCGCATCCGTACCGGGTCGTACCGGGTCGTGGCGGGGGTCCTCTCCAGGGCCCCCGCCCTTCCTGTGTCTACAGGTCGCCGTCGGTGCGGGTGGGCAGGCCCGTCTGGCCGGCGACGGTGCCCCACAGCGTCGACGCCTGCTTCTTCGCCGTGGTCGCCGTGCCGCTGGAGGCCACCGCGTTCTTGTAGTGCTGGTTGTCGGTCTTCTTGGCGTCGCAGCCGCCCTGCATGTCGCCCGCCCAGGCCGCGTACTCGTCGTCGGCCGAGGCCGAGGCCGTCCAGGCCGCGTTCAGCTGGTCGACCAGCTGCTGGCCGCCGGGCAGCTTGTCCGTCTTGAGCTGGCCGAGCTTGGTCTGCAGCTCGCGCCGCTTGCCGGCCGCCGCGGTGAGCGCCTGCTGCGACTCGGGCAGCTTGTCGCACTTCTGCACCGAGGCCACGGCGGAGACCACCGAGGTGCGGCTGTCGCTGGCCGTGCCCAGCAGGTCCGAGAGGGCCTGGGCCTGCGCCTTCACAGCCGGGTCGACCGGGGCGCCCGAGCCGGTGCCGCTCGCCTGGCCGGCGGAGTTGCCGCTGGTGGCGGCCACCGGCGTCTTCTTGTCCGGAGTCGGGTCCTCCCCGCCGCCCATCAGCACGGCGACCAGGATGCCCGCCGCCGCGCAGCCGGCCACCACGCCGCCGGCGATCAGCCTCCCGGACGGGCGGTTCCTGCGGGCGGGCGGCTCCTCGCCCGGCTGCGCCTGCGCCTGCTGCGGGTAGGCGGGCTCGGGCTGGTAGGCGGGCTCCGACTGGTAGACGGACTCGGGCTGGTACGGCTGCGCCTGCTGCGGGTAGCCGGCCGGCGCCGCCGCGTAACCGCCCTGCTGGTGCGGGTCGCCGCTCGGGTACGGCGGCAGGTGCTGGGTCTCCGGCGCCGGATCGGCCTGCGGCGCCCAGCCGCCCTGCTGCTGGACCGGCGCCCCGTGGCCCGGCGGCAGGTACCCGCCCTCGCCGAAGTACTCCGGCTGCCCGGACGGCTGCTGCCCGTACGGGCCCGGCTGGGGCTGGTGGGGCGGCTGGGGCTGCTGGAACGGGGCCTGCTGGGGCTGTACGGGCTGTGGCGCGACGCCGTGCGGCGGCGTCGGCTGCGCCTGCTGCTGCCCGGGTTCGGGGCGGAACAGGTCGTCCAGGTTGAAGTCCCCCGAGTTGGGGTACGAGCGTCGCTGGCTCAACGCGATTCCTCACCTGGGCCGGACCGCGCGCTGACGGCGGACCACATCTCGTCGGTTCTTGGGAGCATCACAGTTCCTTGGACGTCGCGCCCACGCTACCGGTTCACCTCACCGGGTGACCACGTGGGCGGGACGATCCCACACGCTCCCTGCACGGACGGCGCTCCGCCTCCGAACGCCTCCAGGTGCTCCTTCCGCAGGTCAGGCCGCCTCGGCGTCCGCCCTGGCGTGGAACTCGCGCACCACCCGCTGCTCCCGGTAGGGCTCCAGACGGCGGCGGAACTCGTCCAGGTACTCCACGCCCCGGTTGGAGCGCAGCCCGCTCAGCAGCCGCACCGCCTGGGCGCCGGTCTCGCAGGCCCGCTCCAGGTCCCGCTGCTGGAGCTGGGCGGTGGCGAGCAGCACGAGGTCCACCGCGCGGCGGCGCACCCGGGTCGGCGGGTGCAGGTCGAGCGCCCGGCGGGCGTAGTGCTCGGCCTGGCCGGCCTGTTCCAGGTCCCGGTGGCAGTGGGCGAGTTCGTCGGCGAGGTAGGCGTCGTCGAAGTGGGCGATCCAGTCCGGGTCGTCCTCGGGGCGGCGCTTCTCCATCGCCTCCAGGGCCTTGGCGGAGACCGCCTCGCAGGAGCGGGTGTCGCCGAGCAGGGCGTGGCCGCGGGCCTCGGCGGCGTAGAACATGGCCATCGCGGTGGGGGTGGCGACGCTGCGGGCGCCCTCCTGGGCGGCGCGGGCGAGTTGGGCGATCTCCCGGGGGTTGCCGAGGGTCGCGGCGAGGTGGCTCATGGAGGCGGCGAGCACGTAGCCGCCGTAGCCGCGGTCGTCGGCGGCCTGGGCCAGGCGCAGCGCCTGGATGTAGTAGCGCTGGGCGAGGCCCGGCTGGCCGGTGTCCACCGCCATGTAGCCGGCCAGTTCGGTCAACCGGGCGACGGCGGCGAAGAGTTGGCGGCCGGTCTCCTCGCGGTAGGCGCCGCCGAGCAGGCCGGAGACCACGGAGTTGAGGTAGTGGACGACGACCGGGCGCACGTGGCCGCTGCCGAAGCGGTGGTCGAGGTCGACGAGCATGTCGGTGGTGGCCTTGATCGCGGCCACGTCGGTCGGGCCGACGCGGGGCCCTCCGGCGCGGGCGACCATCGGGTCGGGCGGGGTGATGAGCCAGTCGCGGCTGGGCTCGACGAGGGCGGAGGCGGCGACCGTCGCGCCGGTGAGGAAGTCGCGGCGGCCGACGTCGCTGCGCCACAGTTCGCAGACCTGCTCGAGGGCGGCGCCCAGCGTGGGCGCGAACTGGAGTCCTATGCCGGAGCTGAGGTTCTTGCCGTCGGCCATGCCGATCTCCTCGACCGACACGCTGCGGCCGAGCTTGCGGCCGAGGGCCTCGGCGATCACGGCCGGGGCCTGCCCGCGCGGCTGCTGGCCGCGCAGCCAGCGGGCGACGGAGGTCTTGTCGTAGCGCAGGTCCAGGCCGTGTTCGGCTCCGCAGAGGTTGACCCTGCGGGCGAGACCGGCGTTGGAGCAACTGGCCTCCTGGATCAGTTGCTGCAGACGCTCGTTGGGCTGTCGTGCGACGAGTGGTCTCGCGGCCATCTGGACTTCGCCTCCCCACACCCTCCGGCCCGGCCGGTGGGCGACGATTCTGCTGATCTGTTGCCGACTGTCCGACCGTCAAAGGAATCTGACACCAGGTTAGCGATCAGCAACGCCAGCGGGATACCCACGGTGACGAACCGCACCCCCCACGCGCCCTGGTGAATGCCCCTGTGCGCCCCCACTGCGCCCACCCCCGCCCGCGCCAACTCGGTCGAGTAACCGGATCGGGTGACATTGGCGGGATGCGGCCGACCGGGGGCCGCCGGGCCGTAACCCGCCTCACACACGGTAGTTGAGCAGCGCGTGGACGACACCCCCGACTCCCCCGCCCGACGCGAGAACGCCGGCCTGCCCCCGCTGCTGATCGAAGCCGTCAGCTACGCCGAGAACCGCCACTGGGAGGTCACCCCGGGCGCCTGGATCGTCGACGGAGACGGGCCCGCCCGCTGCTCCTGCGGCGACCTGCGCTGCGCGCTGCCGGGCGCCCACCCGCTGGACGCGGACTGGGCCGGCAGGGCGAGCGCGGGCCCCGGCGCGGTGCGGCGCTGGTGGACCGAGCGGCCCCGGGCCTCGATCCTGCTGCCCACCGGCCGCTCCTTCGACGTCCTGGACGTGCCGGAGACGGCCGGCTGCCTGGCGCTGGCGCGGATGGAGCGGATGGACCTCCAGCTCGGTCCGGTCGTGGTCCTGCCCTCCTCCCCCGGCCGGGCCGGGCGGCGGCTGCACTTCCTGGTGCTGCCCGGGGTGGCGGCGAAGCTGCCGGAGATGCTGCGCAAGCTCGGCTGGCCGCTCGGCCGGCTGGACCTGGTCGCCCGCGGCGAGGGGGACTGGACGGTCGCCCCGCCCTCGCGGATCGGCTCCACCGGCTACGCCCAGTGGGCGCGCTCGCCCTCCGAGTCCAACCGCTGGCTGCCGGACGCCGCCGAGCTGATCAGCCCACTGGCGTACGCCTGCGGCCGCGAGGCGCCCGCGCAGCACCCTCAGGCGGCCGCCCAGCCGGCCACGGTCTGACCCCCCGAGCGGACGCCCTGCGCCTATCCGGGTGAGGGCGTGCCCGGTGCGACACCACGCGCCGCGACTGACGGGCCCCGCCTCCCACCGGAGGCGGGGCCCGTCACACGCATGCGCGGATAAGGCCGGGAGATACCCGCTGGTCAGAGGGGGAAAGCCGCCCGTACGAGTGACAGCGCTCAAGGATTGCCATGATCGGCCGAGGGGAGGAATGGCTGTGCGAGGGGACGCCGGAGGGGCGCTCGGACGGGGAAGCCGGGCGCGGCGGTGGAGGGGACCGGGAGGGACGGAGGGGACGGGGAGGACGGGAAGGGCCCGCCGCACGGGGAGCGGCGGGCCCTTCCACATGTCCCGGAAAGCCGTCTTCCGGAAGGCCGTCAGGCTTGGGCGACGAACACGTGCTGGGCGATGTCCTTGCCCAGCTCCGCCGCGGTGTCCCCGCTGCCGACCAGCACGCCGCCCACACCGGCGCTCACCCGCACCGTGGAGCCCGGGCGCACCCCGGCCCGGCGCAGCGTGCTCATCAGCTCGGCGTCCGTCTGGATCGGCTCGCCGATCCGGCGCACGACCACGCTGGCGCCCGCCTCGCCCGGCCGGACGGTGTCCAGCGTGACGAGCGCGGCGTCGAAGCCCTCGCCCTCGGCCTTGGTGTCGCCGAGCTCGTCCAGGCCCGGGATCGGGTTGCCGTACGGGGACTGGGTGGGGTGGCCGAGCATGGCGAGCACCTTGCGCTCGACCGTCTCGCTCATCACGTGCTCCCAGCGGCAGGCTTCCTCGTGCACCTGCTCCCACTCGAGCCCGATCACGTCGACCAGCAGGCACTCGGCGATGCGGTGCTTGCGCATCACCCGCACCGCCAGCCGGCGCCCCTCCTCGGTGAGCTCGAGGTGGCGGTCGCCCGCGACCCGCAGCAGGCCGTCCCGTTCCATCCGGCCCACCGTCTGGCTGACCGTGGGGCCGCTCTGTTCCAGGCGTTCGGCGATGCGGGCACGCATCGGAACGATGCCCTCCTCCTCCAGCTCCAGGATGGTGCGCAGGTACATCTCAGTGGTGTCGATCAGCCCAGACATCGCCGCTGGCTCCCGTTCCTCGGTGTCCTCACCGCCAATTCTGACGTACCGCGCCGACAACCGGGTCCGCCCGGGCCCGCGGAGGGCCGTTTCACCGGCTGTTGACAGCGGTGCCGCCGGGAAGCCACGGTGCTCGCCGTACCTTTCTCCACCGGCGCCCGGGCCCTCCCGCGCGCCCCACCCGGCCGGCTCCCCCACCGGCAGAGAGCGAAGGCAACAGATGAACGACCTGGTCGGCCGGTACTTCGACGCCGCGATCGCCCACCTCCAGCGGGTCCGCGAGGAGGAGGCCGACACCATCGAGGCCGCCGCCGCGCTGCTGGCGGAGGCGGTCGCCGAGGGCCGCCGGGTGTTCACCTTCGGTGCCGGTCACTCCTCACTGCCGGCCCAGGACGTGGTGTACCGGGCGGGCGGGCTGGTGCCGGTCAACCTGCTGAACGTGCCGGGCATGTCCGGGGTGACGACGATGCCCGCGCCGCTGTCGAGCGCCCTGGAGCGGGTGTCCGGGCTGGCCACCACCACGCTGGACCTCACCCCGGCCACCTCCGGGGACCTGCTGTTCGTGATCTCGCTCTCCGGCCGCCAGGTCATGCCCGTGGAGCTGGCCCGCTACGCCCGCGACCGCGGGCTGAGGGTCGTCGGGCTGACCTCGCTGGCGTATCCGGAGGCGGTGCCCTCCGCGCACCCCTCGGGCACGTACCTGAAGGACAACTGCGACGTGGTGCTGGACAGCAAGATCGCGCCCGGCGATGCCGAGCTGAGCCACCCCGGCGCGGGCACCGGGTTCGGCCCGGTCTCCACGATCGTGACCAGCGCGATCATGCAGGCCGTGGTCGCCTCCGCGGTCGGCCGCCTCGCCGACCGCGCGGTGGCCGGCGAGCGCCCGGCCCCGCCGCTGTTCCGCTCCGGCAACGTCCCCGGCGGCACCGAGTGGAACGCCGAGCAGATGTCCGAGAACGCGGGACGCGTCTACTACAGCTACTGAGCGGCGGCCCGGACTTCCGGACCGGCACCGGGGACCGCGCCGGGGACCGCGCCCGGGACCGTGCCGGGGACCGCACCCTCGGGCGCCGGTCCGGGCCCGAACTCCCGGGCCGCGACGCGGAGCACCGCGATCAGCGCCAGCAGCATCAGGGCGCCGTGGGCCGGCATCGACAGGTACGGCGCCACCGAGGGCGCGATGAACTTGAGGTAGCTGCCGAAGGAGGCCAGCTGGACCAGCACCGGCAGGTACCACAGCTGCCGGGGCCGGTGGAAGGCGACGAGCACGCTGAGCACGTCCGCGACGTAGAAGTAGCGCTCGTGCATGGACGGCAGCAGGAACGGCACCGCGATCGCGAAGACGGCGGCCGGCAGCAGCACGGCGCTGGTCGCGTCCGCACCGCCCGCCCTGCCCGGTCGGCCCGCCCGGTCCGCGGCGCCGCGCACCGCCCGGACGGCCAGCGCGACCAGGGCCAGCACCAGCCCGCCCGCGACCAGGACGCCCGCCTTGCGCACCGGGTCCTCCTCCCCGGAGGGCACCGAGACGAACTGGTAGACGGAGGGCGCGTTGAGCGTGAGGTCCTGGTACGTCCCCGTCTGCCGGACGTACACCGTCAGCAGGCGCCAGGGGTCGGCGCCGAGCAGGATCGCGGGCAGGTCGAGCGCCACGTAGACGGCCGGGACCGCCAGCAGGCTCCGCCAGGTCACCCGCCGGGTCAGCACGGCGACGAGCAGCAGCGGGAACAGGAAGACCGCCTGGAGCTTGAAGGCCAGGGCCAGCCCGAAGAACGAGCAGGCCCACCAGGAGCGCCCGCGCAGCAGGTGGAGGACGCCGCCCAGCAGGAAGGCGGTGAAGATCCCGTCGGCCTGGGCCCACCAGCCGCTGTTGGTCACGACCGTGGGCAGGAACAGCACGGTCGCCGCCGCGCCGAACGCCCTCCCGGGCCGCTGCGGCCGCCAGGACGCGACGATCCGGTACGCGTAGGACGCCAGCAGCAGGTCGAAGAGGATCGACACGCACTTGACGGCGGTCATCGCCGGCACCGGCAGGTAGGAGAGCGCGGCCAACAGGTACAGGTAGGGGACGTTGTAGTCCGAGAAGTCGGCGCCGCCGAGGGCGTGGAACCCGCCGTTCTCCTCGAGGTACCGGTACCAGGGGCCGAGGAAGAAGTACCAGTCCGGCGACTCGTACTCCAGCAGCAGCGCCCGCACCAGGAGCGCGGCCGACACCACCGACACCCCCCACAGGACCCATTCCAGCCCCGGCCGTTCGGCCTCGGCCGATACCTCCACGGACCTGCCCCCCGCGCTCATGTCCCACCCGTTCCGATTGAATGACAGTACTTCCTGTCGTTCGACGGCCAACAGTCCCCTTCGGTTCACGCACCACGGCCGCCCGCCCGCCGTCACGCGGCGTACCGGACGAATCACCGCGCCATCCAGGCCAATTGCGCACGGCCCCCGGCATGCCCAGGCGTACCGCGCGGCCGCCCGGGGCAGGAGAGCGGTGCGACCGGAGCGACGGGTGGGGGCCGAGCATGGCGTCTGGGGCTGGACGGGCCGGATGGGTGGGCGAGCACGAACTCCTGCCGGACTTCTTCCGGACGGCCGACGCGGCCTCGCTGCACGGGCAGCGCCGCTCGGTGCTGCTCTCCGCCTGGGAGCTGGTCCTGCTGGTGGTCGCCGCCGCGACGGGCTCGGCGGACGGCGAGCCCTGGGCCTGGCCGGCCGCCGTCGCGTACCTGGGGGCGATCGTCCTCGCGGTGGTGATCAGCCGGCAGAACCCGCAGGGCCTCTGGTACGAGGGCCGGGCCGCCGCCGAGTCGGTCAAGACCCTCGCCTGGAAGTACGCGGTGCGGGCCGACGCGTACCGGCCGCCGCCGCGCGCCCTGCCCGACGCGGAGGGCCTGTACCGCTTCCAACTCGAGCGCGTGCTCGAGGCGTTCCGGGGCAGCCGGGTGATGCCCGAGCCCGGCTCGGAACCGGCCGGGATCACCGATGGCATGCGGACGCTGCGCGGACAGCCCCTCGCGGTGCGCCGCGAGGTGTACCTGCGTGAGCGCATCCGGGTGCAGCACGACTGGTACCGCTCCAAGTCCCGCTACTGCGCCCGCGCCGGGCACTGGGCCGGGGTGCTGGGCGTCCTGCTGCCCGCGCTCGGCCTGGTGCTGGCCCTCGCCCGGGCGCTGGGGGCGTACACCTACGACGCGCTGGGCACCGTCTCGGCGGTGGCCGCCTCGGTCACGGCCTGGGCGCAGCTGCGCCAGTACCGCCCGCTGGCCGCCGCGTACGGCCTGGCGGCCGACGAGCTCGAACTGATCAGACGTCAACTGGAGGCGCTGGACCTCGGATCGCCGGAGGCCGAGGAACTGTGGGCGCGCCTGGCCCGGGACGCGGAGGACGCCGTCTCCCGCGAGCACACCACCTGGCAGGCCCGCCGGGAGGTCCGCACCACCACCGAACGGGAACACTGAGGAGGCGAGCGCGTGGCGTTACGGATGGTCACTGCGACGGACGGCCGGACCCTCGCCGTCGAGTGCCTGGGCGACCCGCGCGGCCGGCCGGTGTTCCTGCTGCACGGCATGCCCGGCAGCAGGGTCGGCCCGCACCCGCGCAGCACCGTGCTGTACCGCCTGGGCGTGCGGCTGGTCTCCTACGACCGCCCCGGCTACGGCGACTCGACGCGGCTGTTCGGCCGCCGGGTCTCGGCGGCGGCCGAGGACGTGCGCACCATCGCGGACCACCTCGGGCTGGACGGCTTCGCGGTGCTCGGCCGCTCCGGCGGCGGCCCGCACGCGCTGGCCTGCGCGGCGCTGCTGCCGGAACGGGTCAGCCGGGTCGCGGTGCTGGTGGGCCTGGCGCCCCGGGACGCGGCCGGGCTGGACTGGTACGCGGGAATGACGCCCTCCAACGTGCGCGCCTACCGGGAGGCGGAGCGCGGGCGCGAGCAGATCGCCGACGCGATGGAGTTCCGCTCCCTCCAGATCAAGGACGACCCGGTGCGGCTGCTGAACGGGCTGCGCACCGAACTCTCCCCCGCCGACCGGGAGGTGGTCGCCGACAGCGGGTTGCGGCGGATGCTGCAGAGCAACTACCGGGAGGCGTTCCGGCACGGCGCGGACGGCTGGATCGACGACGTGCTGGCGTTCACCGCCGACTGGGGCTTCGACGTCGGCACGATCCGGGTGCCGACCTGGCTCTGGCACGGCGCGGACGACCAGTTCTCGCCGGTCGACCACTCCCGCTGGCTGGCCGACCGCATCCCCGGCGCCGAACTGTTCGTGGAGCCCGGCGCCGCGCACTTCGGCGCGTTCCGGGTGATGACCACCGCCCTGGCCTGGGCGGCCGGTTAGCGCTTCACGGAGTCAGCGCTTCACGGGGTCAGCGCCGTACGGGCGTGAGCGCCCGCCCGCCGCCGAGGACGGCGAGGATGTTGTCCACGGCGAGCCCGCCCATCGCCTGCCGCGTGCGCACGGTGGCGCTGCCCAGGTGCGGGGCGAGCACCGCCCGCTCCTGGGCGAGCAGGGAGGCCGGGACGGCGGGCTCGTGCTCGAAGTTGTCGACGGCGGCGGCGAACAGCGCCCCGGAGTCCAGGGCGGCGGCGAGGGCCTCCTCGTCCACCACGCCGGCGGTCATGCTGACCACCACCGCGCCGTGCGGCAGCAGGGCGAGCCGGCGAGCGTCCAGCAGGTGGCGGGTCTCGGCGCTGAACGGGCAGGTGACGACCAGCACGGTGGAGGTGGCGAGCAGTTCCTCCAGCGGCTTCCAGTCGGCGCCCTCGGCCTCCTCGATGGGCAGCGGGCGGCGGTTGTAGTAGCTGACGGGCATGTCGAAGGCCCGGGCCCGGCGGGCGACGGCCTGCCCGATGCGGCCCATGCCGAGGACGCCGAGCGGGGTGCCGGCCAGCTCCAGGCCGAGCAGGAAGTTCGGGCCCCAGGTCCAGGGGGTGCCGGAGCGCAGCAGCCGCTCGCCCTCGCCGAGGCGCCGGGTGGCGGCGAGCAGCAGCGCCCAGGCCATGTCGGCGGTGGCGGCGGTGAGCACGCCGGGGGTGTGGGTGACGCGCACGCCCCGGGCGGCGCAGGCGGCGACGTCGACGTTGTGGTAGCCGACGGCGTGGTTGGCGACGATCTCCAGCTGCGGGCCGGCGGCGTCGAGGAACTCCTCGTCCACGCGGTCGTCGAGGGTGGTGAGCACGGCCCTGCGGCCGGGCGCGGCCGCGAGCAGGGCGGCGCGGTCCATCGCCCGGTCGTCGTCGTGCAGGGTCGCCTCGTACTGCGCGGTGAGCCGTTCGATCACCCCGGGCGCGAGCCGGCGGGTGACCAGGACGGGGGGCTGCTGCGAAGCGGTCATGGCTCCGCAGCGTACCCGTCCTGATCGACTACACCGGCTGCGGCTCCAGGTCCCGGTTGATGCGCTTCCAGCCGCGCGCCGAGACGGTGTTGGGGTGCTCCTCGCCGAACTGCCGGATCAGTTCGGCGATCGCCCGGGTGCGCAGTTCGGCCGCCTGGGTGTGCCGCCCGTCGGAGCGCAGGGTGATGGCGAGGTTGGCCTCGCAGGCGACGGCGTCCGGGTGCTCGGCCGAGTAGCGCTCGCAGAGCCCGTCGTAGGCGGTGCGCCCGAGTTCCTCGGCGAGGCGGAGCTGCCCGTCGTCGCCGTAGGCGTTGGCGAGGTTGATGATCGCGTTGAGGGTGTACGGGTGGTCCCGCCCGACGGAGGCGGTCAGGCCCTCGACGGTGAGCCGGCCGCGTTCGATGGCGCCGGCGACGTCGCCGCTGCCGCGCAGGTAGATGCCGAGGTTGTTGGCGCAGGCGAGGGTGAAGGGGTGCTCGTCGCCGAAGAGGCGCCGGTGGCCCTCGAAGACGGTGGCGCACAGGTCCCGGGCGGCCTCCTTGTCGCCGGAGGCGCTGTGGTCGGCGGCGAGGTTGAGCGCGCAGGCGAGCGCGTCGGGGGCGTCGGCGCCGTAGCGCTCCAGGTAGCGCTCGTACGTCTCCTTGGTGATCCGGCGGGCCTCGGCGAGCTGGCCGATGCGGCGCAGGGAGACGGCGAGGGACTTGGCGTTGCGCAGGTTCTCGGGCAGGTCGGGGTCGAGGACGTCGCCGAGGTCGGAGGTGACCTCCTGGAGGAGGTCCACCGAGCCTCGGTAGTCGCCGAGTTCGCGTAGGTCGCGGGCGAGGTTGGACTTGGTGGAGAGGGTGTAGGGGTGCTTGGGGCCGAGGACGGCGGTGCGCCGGTCGAGGGTCTCCTGGTCGAGTTCGCGGGCGGCCTCGCTGTTGCCGACGAGCCGGTAGTCGATGGCCAGGTTGTTGGCCATCGACAGGGTGCGCGGGTTGTCGTCGCCGAACAACTCGCGGAACTGGTCGAGGATTTCGCGGTCGAGGTCGAGGGCGGCCTGGAAGCGGCCGAGCGCGCGGCGGTCGGCGCCGAGGGAGCCGGCCGTCATCAGGGTGTACGGGTGGTGCTCGCCGAGCAGGGCGCGCTGGCGCTCCAGGGTGGACTCGTCCAGGGCCAGGGCCTCGGCGTAGTTGCCCTGGGAGCGCAGGACGTTGGCGAGCTGGAAGCGCAGCAGCAGGGTCTGGCGGTCGTCGTCTCCGAGCTTGCTGGTCCATTCGGCGTCGAGGGCGTGGCCGAGGTCGCGGGCGCGGTCGAGTTCGCCGCGCTTCCACAGGTAGCGGACGCGGTCGATGAGCAGCTGGCGGGTGTCGGCCTCGTCGCAGTTGTGCGCCTTGGACGGGGACAGGTGGGGCCAGATCTCGTCGAAGGCGGGCCAGTTGGCCGGGTCGTCGGTGTCGCCGAGGACGGGCCGGGCGCCGGTGAGGATGCGGTGCACCTCGTGGACGGCGATCTCCTGCTCCTCGTCGCTCATGCCGGCCCGGATGACGGCCTGGACGAGCCGGTGCACCTGGAAGCTGTTGCTGCCGGCGTCGACCTTGGCGAGGGCGTAGCGGCCGATCGCCTGGATGACCTTGCCGAGCATGAACTTGTCGCTGAGGTCGGCGTCGTACTTCACCAGCGCCCGGATCATCTGGTCGCTGTAGAAGAGGTTCATGGAGATCGGCTCGGGCGCGAAGAACGCGCAGAGCTGGAGCAGGCGCACGGCGGCCGGGGACTGCTGGCGCAGCCGTCCGATGGAGACGTTCCAGGTGGCGGCGACGGGGGTCGGGTAGTCGACGGGCCGGCCGACGGCGAGGGCGCGGGCGGCCTCGGCGTGCAGCTGGCTGACGTAGGTGTCGACGGGCGTGCCGGTGGTGTCGAGCCAGGCGGCGGCGACCTCGACGGCCAGCGGCAGGTCGCCGACGGCCTCGGCGACGCGGTCGGCGTCGGCGCGGGAGAGGCTGCGGGCGCGCCGGGACAGGTGCTCGACGCTCTCGCCACGGGTGAAGACGTCGACCTCCAGCGCCTCGGCGTGACCGGTCCACGCCTGGTTGCGGGAGGTGACGAGGATGTGGCCGGAGCCGCCGGGGAAGAAGCGGCGGATCTCGGCGGGCTCGTCGGCGTTGTCGAAGATCAGCAGCCAGCGGGAGGTGGGCACGCCCCGGCGCAGCGCCTCGCGGGCGGCCTCGGCGGCCTCGGTGACGGAGTCGCCGACGCGCAGTCCGGGCAGGCGGCGGGCGAGGTCGGCGAGGGCGGGGGCGACGAGTTCGGTCTGCTCGGCGTCGATCCACCAGACCAGGTCGTAGTCGGACATGAAGCGGTGGGCGTACTCCAGCGCCACCTGGGTCTTGCCGACGCCGCCGAGCCCGTACAGGGTCTGCGGGGTGGGCAGGACGGCCGCCATGCCGCCGCGCAGCTGGTTGCGCAGCTGCTCCAGGACGGCGGAGCGGCCGGTGAAGGAGGGGTTGCGCGGCGGGACGTCCCAGATGGAGGGCTTGGAGCCGGGGAAGCGGGGCCCGCCGGCGGGGGCCTCGGCGAGCGCGCTCTCGCCCCGGCCGAGGGCGCGCAGCAGGCTCTGGACGGACTGGTTCTCGTCGCGGCCGACGAGGTCCACGGGGTTGCGGTTGCTGAACGGCGCGGTCAGGCGCACGTCGCCGACGCGCACGGGCAGCAGCTGGCGCCGGGTGCCGGACGGGTCGGAGCTGACCACGGACTCCCACAGCGCCCGGGCCTGCGGGGAGCGCTGGTAGGCGGGTGAGAGGACGGCGACGGTGCGGTAGGCGGAATCGATGCCGCGCTCGGTCTCCTCGCGCGGGTCGGTGCCGGCGGACAGGTCGCGGGGAAGGACGCGGAAGCCGGCCCGGGTGAGCACGGACTCGATCCAGTCCGCCCACATCCGGTCCTCGGGGACGTAGGAGAGGTAGAGGTCGGCGGGCACGGACGGGCGGCGGCGGGTGAACGCGTCGACGAAGCGCAGCCGCACCTCCTCGTCCATGGGCGGCAGCCCGGTGGCGCGGCCCTCGGTGATGACGGAGGTGAGGCGCTCGCAGGCGGCGAGCATGGAGGTGGGCGCGCCGGGCTGGTCGCCGAAGGTGGCGAGGATCTCCTCGTAGGCGTAGAAGGGCCGGTAGGGGATCTCCACCGAGCCCCAGTAGGCGGCCAGTTCCTCGCCGCCGAAGCCGACCGGCAGGCCGTCGAAGCGGACGCGGGCGAGGGCGCGGCCGGCGTCGGCCTTCTCCTTCTCGCCCTCGTCGATGCGCATGGGGACGGGCAGGATGCGGATGCCCCGGTCGCGGTAGCGGTCGTGGATGTGCTGGGCGATGCGGGAGGCGCCGTCGATGGACTGGTCGCTGAGGGTGAAGCAGACGACGAGGTCGTCGGGCATCTGGACGGTGCAGATCTCGGCGATGTCGGACAGACCGGTGCGGGAGTCGATCAGCACGTAGTCGTACCGCTTGGCCATGTCGGCCTTGAGCGCGTCGAAGAACTGCCCGCCGTCGAAGCGGTCGTAGAAGATGTCCCAGTCGAGGTGGGTGACGGCCTCGGAGTAGTCGCGGTTGAACTGGCCGGCGGAGAGGAAGTCGAGGCTGCCGCCGTCGGGGAAGTACGGCCAGGAGAGGGACAGCGCGTGCGGGTGCACCCGGGCGAAGTCCAGGTGCCAGCCCTCGGCGTGCTCGACGGGGCGCAGCGCCTCCTCGCGGTACTCGGCGATGAGGTCCATCATGCCGGTGGTCCCGGCGAGGGAGGCCGGATCGAGGAAGGGGTGGAAGAACTTGGCGAGGCCCGGCGCCTCCAGGTCCCAGTCGACGGTGAGGACGCGGAAGCCGTTGGCGGCGAGGATCCAGGCGGTGTTGGCGAGTGCCATGGTGCGGCCGGTGCCGCCCTTGTACGAGTAGAAGGTGATGATCCGGCCGTTGCGGTCGCGGGCGGCGGCCTCCCGTTCGGCCTCGCGCTGGGCGAGGAGTTCGGCGGCGCCGATGCGGAAGTTCCTGGTGCGGTTCTCGCTCATCGGGGTCCTCGTCCTCCCAGGGGCGCCGTCCCGTGGTGGGGGTCATCGCCGTCGTCGCGGTACGGGTCGTCGTCGTGTCCGTCGGGGCGTTGCTGACCTTGTCGGCCTTGTTGGCCTGGCAGGCCCTGTGGGCTTTCTGGGCCTTGTGGGCCTTGTTCGCCTTGTGGGCCGAAGGGATCGTCTCCGGGAGGCCGGAAGGCCCCCCGCAGGTCGGGGCGACGGGTGGGCGGTTCCTCCGGTTCGGCCCGGGCCCGCACCTCGAAGGCGTACTTGGCCTTCATCGCGGCCCGGGGCATCGCTTCGTCGAAGTCGTCGAGGGAGTTGAGGCCGATGGAGGCTGCGGGGCCGCCCGCTCCGGTCACGCCGAGGAAGCTCGGCCGGCCGGCCCGCCGGGTGATGCGCAGCACCTGGTCACTCAACTCCCCGAGCTCGCCCCCGCGTTCGGCGCACTCCGGGTCGTCGGCGTTCCAGGGCTCGAGGACGCTGACCCAGGTGGCGTCGGAGCGGTCGAAGCGGCGGACGAGTTCGCACCGGCCCGGGTCGCGCAGCGCCCAGCGGTCGAGCAGCAGCAGGCCGGGCGCCTCGGCGTTGCCGTCGATGATCGACTCGACCTCGTCGTCGAACTCGTGCACCGTCGGCTGGAAGCCCAACTGCCGCGCCAGGCGCACCGCGTGCTGCGCGATCGGCGAGCCGGACGGGCGGTACGGGTGCCAGTCGGTGCGCCGAGCGCCGTAGAAGTCGGGGTTGCGGTCGGGCGGCAACTCGCCCTGGTGGTAGGAGAGTACGGATATGCGCAGCTGCTTGGTCGGGGCGCTGACGTCGAAGGCGGAGGGCAGGGAGTTGAAGTCGAGCCGCCGCCCGACCGGGATCACCGTCTCCTCGGCCACCTGGACGATCCGGCGGGCCAGGCGGTGCACGGCCAGTTCGTAGGCGGAGCGGAAGTAGGTGAGCTTCATCAGCGCGTACAGGCCCTCGGTGGCGTAGTCCGGGCCGAATCCGGCGTGGTTGAACTGCAGTTCGCTGGCCACCGTGGGCAGCCGGTAGCGGGACATCGGCGCCCAGAGCACCGGGACGATGCCGCTGGTCCGCTCCACGTCCATGGTCGCCGGATAGACGGGCCGGCGGGTGAAGGCGTGCCACTCCTGGCCGCACGGAACGCTGTTGAAGTACCGGGGCGAGTAGAGCGGCACGAACACCCTGCAGGTCGCCAGCTCCTCCGAGAGCCGCTCCGCCCACAACTCCCCCTGGTGCATGGACTCGTCCATGAACCCGACCGGCGCCCCGGAAGGCACCGTGGTGAGCTGGAGCACCGCCTCGCACAGATCCCGGTACAGCTGCCGCACCCAGTGGTTGGGATCACCCGCGCCTCGCGCACCTGCCTTCGGGGTGTGCGCATAGGAGAGGAAGAAATACGGCCGGGCGTCCTCCTCTTCCCAGCCACGGTCGTTCACACGCGCCTCCCCCGGGCCCGTAGGCACCCTGGTCCCCGCAGCCCCCGTGCGGCGGGGCTCCAGTGTAGGAACGACTGATACCCCAATGGAATAGCACATCGCCTCGTACGAATTGACATGACCGAAACGACGTGCTGGTCACCGCCCGTGGTTCTCAGCCATCACTCCCCGTACCTGCCCAGCCAGTTCGGAAGCACTCCTCAGCCCGTCCAGCACCAGATCACTTCCGGCCCTCAGCGGCTCGACGAACCGGTCGTGCGCCGCGCGGCGGTGCTGCACGTAGTTGCGCAGCAGCACATGGAGGGGGAAGCCGCCCTGGACGCACTTGCGGTCGATCTTGCGGGCCAGGCGGAGGTCGGGGGCGAGGTCGACGAACACGTCGAGCCTGGGGATTCCGGGCGGCGCGGTGATCCGCCGGGCGAACAGGCCCTCGACGATCACCACGCCCGCGCCCAGGGCTGCCCGCACGTCCGTCGCCAGCCGGGCTTCGTCGACGGACCGGGGATCGCCGACATCCAGCCGGGGCACGCCGTTCTCGTCGGGTGCCCAGACGCCCCGGCTTTCGTCTGCGTAGTAGTAGTCGTCCGCGTGCAGCACGGTCGTCGATCCGTGCTTGGCCAGTTCGCGCGCCAGCGTCGTCTTTCCCGCACCCGCGCCACCGGTCAACGTCACCAGCATCCGGTCCCCCTCGCCATCACCCATCATGGAACCCCACACCTGAACGGAAGGGCCACGAATTCCATGAGCCGCCTCGACCACCTCGACTGGCAGCGCCCCGCCCTCAGCGAGGGCCAGGAGCTGTACCTGGAGATCGCCTCCGACGAGGAACACGTCTACATCCGGCAGTCGGACGACCTGGACCACATCGTCACCACCACGCGGAAGAAGTTCGACGCGTGGGTCAAGGGCGCCAAGGCGGGCGAGTTCGACCACTTCATCGCCTGAACATCTATGTTGCGTGGGCCCACCGCTGCTTCAGGACCTGCTCGGCGGGCTTCCCGTGGGGCGTGTACGCCAGGTTCCTCGGCGTCTCGCCCGTGTCGGGCCAGTCGTCCCACATCCACCAGCAGACGCCGGCCCACCAGGGCCTGCCGTCGAAGGCCGTCAGCAACGCCTCGTAGCCGGCGGCCTGTTCTGCGGTGTCCTCGGCCTTGCTGACCGTCCAGGAGTAGGGGGCGGTGGTCGAGCCGCGCTGGCTCACGTAACCGGCCTCGGTGAAGAGGATCCGCTTCTGCTGCCGGGCGGAGAAGGCGGCAAGCTGGTCCACGATCGGCTTCCAGCCCTGGCGAAGCCGGGCCGGGTCGGTGGTGGGCCGGTCGGAGAGCGGGAAGTAGGCGTCGATGCCGATGAGGTCGAGGTCTCTCCAGAACGGGATGTTCTGGTACTCGTCGTAGTTCGCGGCGTAGGTCAGCGGGCCTTTGTATGTCGCGCGGACGGCGGCGATCACTTTGGTCCAGTGGCCGCCGTCCTGGGAGGTGCCGGCGAGTTCGGTACCCACGGAGAGCTGCTCGACGCCGGTTTCGGTGGCGAGTTGGGCGTAGTGGGTAATGAAGGCTTCGTAGGCGGTGAACCAGGCGTCGGGGTCGGCGGGCTTGATGGCGGCACGGTCGCCGCCCTTGGCGAGGTCGACGTGGGGTTTGACCATCGTCCTGAGACCGGCATCGTGGGCCTGCTTGATGATGCGGCGCAGGCTGTCGTCGGTGGCGCTCTCCCCGGTGGCACGCATCAAGGAGTCGGTGACGGTGTCCTGGTACCAGGTGGGGGTGAAGGTCACCCAGCGCGCGCCGGTGGCGGCGATGTCCCGTAAATACGCCCCGGCTTGCGGGTTGTCGTAGTCGCTCGCGTTCCAGGCGGGGAGGGTCACGCCGCGTAGTTCGGCACCGGCCGTGGGCGGCGATTCCCCGCCGCTGTCGGAGGACGAGCATCCGGCCACCCCGAACACCAGGGCCACCGAGAGGGCGACTGCCTTCTTCACCATGATTCGGAGCGTAGGCACACTACCCCGCGCCGGTGCGGTGAACTCGCGAAACCTCCGCTCGCGCAGGAAGTCGGACGGGCCGACTTCCTGTGCGCGGGAGGCCGGTTAGCGGTTGAGGTGGAGTTCTCGGAGTCGGCAGATGCCGCCCATCAGGGATTCGAGAAGGATGAGGAGCAGGAGAGCCTTCACCCTAGAACTCCCGCAGGACCGCGAGGAGGTTGATCACGGTGCTGACGGGAACGTTGCCGAGGTTGACGAGCACCCGGCCGTCGAGGGAGCGCTCACCGGGCTTGGCGGACGGCCAGAGGAGGCCGAACTCGCGTCCTGCGGCTCGGAGTTCCACGAGAAGTTCGCGGATCTCGGAGCGGCCGAGGTGGTTGAGCGCAGGGTCCATCGGCTGGACGGGGTGGTGGGCGTTCACGCGGCACCGTCCAGCTCGAACCAGACGCGCTTGCCCAGCTTCTGGGGTTCGGCGCCCCAGCGGTGGGTGAGGCCCGCGACGAGCTGGAGGCCACGGCCGGACTCCGAGAGGGAGTTGGGCTTCCTCTGCTCGGGGAGGGAGGGGCTGCGGTCGGCGACGGTGACGCGGAGGGTGCCGCCGGTGATGACGACCAGGACGACGGGCGAGGCCGTCAGCCCGTGCCGCCAGGCGTTCACGATCAGCTCGACGAGCGCGAGTTCGGCGTCGCCGATGGAGGACGCGGGCGAGAGCAGTGGCAAGGGGTGGTGGACGGAGTTCAGGCACGACACCACGCGCAGCGCGCTCGACCTGGCTGAAGCAGAGGCGCACGCAACCGCCCTGGACAACTACGAATCCCTGCTGATCCCAGGACTCTTGCAAACCAGGGCTTACAGCGAAGTCATCCAGGGGTTCAACGAGAAGAAGGTCGAGTTCCGCCACGAGCGCCACAAGATCCTCACCGGCAACAACGCGCCTCCGTACCGCGCCGTGATCCACGAGGCAGCCCTGCACATGATGTACGGAGGCCCGACCGTCATTCGCGACCAGCTGAATCACCTGATCGAGATGAGCAGGCTGCCGAACGTGACGATTCAGATCCTCCCGTTCGACTGCACCACGTACGCTTCGAATGACACGCCGTTCCTCCTCATTCGCGGAGCCCACACCCGCCTTGACACCGTTCTTCTCGAGCACCCGCACGGGTCCGACTTCATCGGCGATTCTGAGGTCGTGACAACATTTGATCGGAAGTTCGACCGGCTCAGGGGCTTGGCGCTGCCCTCCCCTGTCGGCAGCGACGTCCGAGTCATCGCCAGCCCAACGCGATTCGCTGGGTGTGCTCCAGCACATCCGCTACAAGGTCCAAGGAAGATAGCCATGCACCAGCTCAACTGGCAGAAGTCCAGCTTCAGCAGCGACCAGGCCAACTGCGTCGAAATCGCTTCTGCCGATGAGCTGGTTTACATCCGTGAGTCCGATGACCCGGCCGTCATCCTCACCACCACACCCGCCAAGCTCAACGCCTGGATCGCCAGCGCCAAGGCCGGCGAGTTCGACCACTTCATCGCCTGAACCCTCGTGCCCACTCGGGGTGCGTTGCCGGGGGCAGGGGGATATCCGGTGGCATCCCCCTGCTCCCACGGCGAAGATCGCGCCCATGCACGTCTTCCTCGAGACCGAGCGGCTCGTCCTCCGCCCCTTCACCGAAGCCGACGCCGACGGCCTCCTCACACTCGACAGCGACCCCGAGGTGATGCGCTTCATCAACGGCGGCGAGCCGACCACCCTCGAAGCCGTCCGAGCCCGCGTCCTCCCCCGGCTCCTCCACGACCACCCCTGCACCGGCACCCGGGGCTTCTGGGCCGCCGAAGAGCGAGCCACCGGCACCTTCCTCGGCTGGTTCGAGTTCCGCCCCCTCGACGACCAGGACCCCACCGTCGTCGAACTCGGCTACCGCCTCAACCGAGCCTCCTGGGGCAAGGGTTACGCCACCGAAGGCTCCCTCGCCCTCGTCCGCAAGGGCTTCACCGACCTCGGCACCACCCGCGTCACCGCCAACACCATGGCCGTGAACTCCCGTTCCCGCCGCGCGATGGAGAAGTCCGGCCTGGTCTTCCTCCGCAACTTCACCGGCGACTGGCCCGACGCCATCCCCGGCTCCGAGCACGGCGAGGTCGAGTACGACCTCACCCGCGCCCAGTGGGAACAGCGGCATACCGTAGGCCAATGACCTCGGACTACTGGAACCACAACGTCCACTACCACCCGCTGGTCCTCAACGCCGTGCCGGACGGCTGCCGTTCGGCACTGGACGTCGGCTGCGGCGAGGGGCTGCTGGTGCGCAAGCTGACCCAACGAGCCCAGTCGGTGACCGGCGTGGACACCTCCGGCGCGATGATCCGCCTGGCCCGCGAACGCAGCGCAGGTCTCGGCGGAGTGACCTTCTCCGAGGCGGACTTCCTCGACGCGGCTTCGGGCGGCCCGGGTACGTACGACTTCATCAGCGCCGTAGCGGTGGTCCATCACGTCGAGTTCGAGCAGGCGGTCAGTTCCATGGTCCGCCTGCTCGCCCCCGGCGGACGCCTGGTGATCATCGGCCTGGCCAACAACCGGACACCCCAGGACTGGATCATCGGCGCCGCAGGAGTCCCGGCCGCCCGGTTCCGCGCCCGCCGTCACGGGGGCAAGACCGACCCGGACGGCATGCCCCTCCGGATGCCGGACATGGCCTGGGGCGAGGTCCGCAGGGAGGCGAAACGGCTGCTCCCCGGCTGCCGCTTCCGCCGCCATCTGCTGTGGCGCTACTCGCTCGTGTGGGACAAGCCCGCCGACGGCGCGTAGGAAGTCGGCCCCGCCGACTTCCTACGCAGCACACCGCTCAGTAGAGGGCGTGCCCCATGGGGGAATCCTCGCCCGTGACGTACGCGCGGATCGCCGCCAGGTACTCGGCGCGGCCCACCCGGCCGTCACCGTCCCCGTCCAGCGCCTCGAAGGCTGCGTCGGCGTTGCCCGCCCGGTTCCCCAGTGCTTGCCGCAGCAGCGTGAACTGGGCGCGGTCCAGGGCGCCGTCGGCGTCGGCATCGGCCAGGTCGAACAGGGCGCCCAGGGCGTACCGGCAGACGGTGTCGAACTTCTCGGCATCCACCCAGGCCGCGTACTCCTCGTACGTCACCACCCCGTCGCCGTTGGCGTCCATCGCGGCCCAGGCCCGTTCTCCCGTGGCACGGGCAATGGCGACCAGGGGGTCGTCCTCGTCGCGCCCGGTCGCCTGCCGGGCCCGTTCGATCCGGACGAAGTAGTCGTGCCTGGAGGCGACTCCGTCCCCGTCCGTGTCGAGCATCGCGTAGATGCGGGCCTTCGGAGCAACGGCGGCCTGCGCTTCGGTCTGTGGAAGTGGCATGTCGGTTCAGTGCCCTCGCGTTCGGGTTCAGTGGGTGAGGCGGAGTACGAGGGTCGAGTCGAGGGCGGTCTCCCCGGCCGGGGTGCCGCAGCCGACGCCGGTGCTGGTGCCGATCGCGTTGACGGTGTCACCGGCGAACCGTGCGCTGTCGGCGGTGACGCCTCCGGTGACGACCAGCGAGGCGGTGCCGTTGACCTTGACGACGTCGGTCCTGTCGAACCTGAAGGTGGAGGCGGTTCCGCCCGTCCAGTTGACGGTGGTGGTCGAGGTGTCCTGGTGCTCGTCCCCGGTGCATTCGGTGGCGGGCATGGTGACCGTCCGCGTGAAGGTCCCGTCGGCCAGCGGCGCCCCGGCCGCGTCCACGCAGGACACGGTGCCGGTCATCGCCAGCGTGTCGGGCAGGGGCACGTTGACGCCGCCGGGGTCGACCGCCGAGGCGAAGACACCGTGGCCGTTCATCACACAGGTGGCATCGGTCACGGGCGCGGCGGAACCGGCCGCCGACGAACCGGCGATCGGCGCCACGACAGTGAGCAGCGAGGTGGCGACCAGCAGGGCGCCGCGAGCAGCGATCTTCATCAGGTGAGTTCTCCCGTAGTCCCTGAACGCCGGAGGTCGGCCCGGCCGAACGCGCACAGCGTGTCGTGGTCGGCCGGGGTCGTCGACGACATTGCTCCGTACGCGGCGTGTCGGCCCGGGCGTACAAGGCGGGGAGCATTCCCGTCCGCCGACGGCCTCAGGCCGAGGCTGCGGCGACGCAGAACTCGTTGCCCTCCGGGTCGGCCATCACCACGTGGTGCCCGTCGAACTCCTGCAGGACGGCGCCGCCCGCCTTCACCAGCCGCTCGGACTCCGCCTTGATCCGCGCCCACCGCTCACCGGGGCTGCCGTGTCCCGGCACCCGGACGTCGATGTGGAGCCGGTTCTTCGCCGTCTTCGGTTCGGGGACCTTGAGGATGGAGAGACGGGGGCCGACGCCGTCGGGATCGCAGAGCCACGCCCCGTCGTCCTCGGAGTCGTCCTCCGGCAGGTCGAACTGCGCGAGCCACTCCGCGCGGGTGGTGAAGGGGGCAGGCGGCGGCTCGTCGATGTAGCCCAGTGCCGTCTTCCAGAATGCGGCGAGGAGTTGTGCGTCCGCGCAGTCGAGGGTCAGATCGATTTTGGCTGCCATGACGGGACCGTACTGCGCACCGCTGACGGCTGCCGACCGTCAGCAGTGCTCGTGATCACCGTCGGCAGGCCGCCCGGCGGCGTCTCGGCCGTTCAGTGCTCGCCGAGGAAGATCTCGCGGACCTCGCGCGCCGCGTAGTGGACCAGCACGTACCCGGCCGCCGGGTCCGCCCACCACCAACCGAGGGTCGCGTTGAGGACCAGGCCGAGCAGAACGGCTACGGCGAGCAGGCCGTCGATGAGGGTGACCCGGCCCTCGGTCCTGAGGACGGGGTTGTCCAGGGCGGCGCCGGTGCGGGCCTTGCCGAAGGCGAGGGCGAACATGACCGCGGCGGTGACAGCGGTCCAGGCGATCCCGAGTGGCGAGTGCTGCGGGTGGAAGCCGCTGACCAGGACGAACGTCGACTGCGCGAGCAGGTAGAGCCCGAGAAGCGCGAAGCCGATCCCGATCAGTCTCAGCGCCCGCTTCTGCCGTTCCTCGCCGCTACCGGAGAGCTCCCGGACGACGACGGTGGAGGCGCCGATCTCGATCAGGGAGTCCAGGCCGAAGCCGGCCAGCGCCACCGAACGGGCCCCGATCGCGGCCACGGCCAGGACCACGATGCCGACCACGTTCCAGCCCAGTGTCGTGTACTCCAGGGCGAAACCCCGGCGGAGCAGGGTCTGACGGGAGGTTCCGTTCACATCGGCCATCCGGGGATTCTCCCAGCCCGCCCCACGACGCGTTCAGGAACCGGTGCAACACGTGCTGCCTTCCTGCCTGGCCAGCGTGGCCGCGTCCGACTTGACCACGTAGACCTCCCACGGCTCGCGGCCGGGGCCGTGGACCCACACCTTGTCCTGCAGGGCGTAGCAGCAGCTGGTGTCGTTCTCCTCGACCGTCGCCAGCCCGGCCCCGGCCAGGCGCGACGCCGCCGCGGCGACCTGCTCGGTGCTCTCGACCTCGACGCCGAGGTGGTCGAGGCGGGTGTCCTCGCCGGCCTCGCCCTCGATGAGGACGAGCTTGAGCGGCGGCTCGGCGATGGCGAAGTTCGCGTATCCGGGGCGGCGCTTGGCGGGCTCGGCTCCGAAGAGCTTGGAGTAGAAGGCGATGGAGCCTTCGAGGTCGGCGACGCGCAGGGCGAGCTGAACGCGGGACATGGCGGTCTCCCCGATCCGAGGTCTTGTATCGACGACCGTCGATACAGCCGAGCTTGCCAGTGGAATAGATGAGCGTCAACATAGACGCATGTCGAATCCGGAGCTGAAGCTGCTCGACCAGGACGAGGCGGCGGCCTGCTGCTCGCCGATGGTCCGCGAGCCGCTCGACGAGGTAGCCGCCGCCGACCTGGCCCGCATGTTCAAGGCCCTCTCGGACCCGGTACGGCTGCGCCTGCTGTCGCTGATCGCCTCGCACGAGGGCGGCGAGGCGTGCGTCTGCGACCTGACCGGCCCGTTCGACGTGTCCCAGCCGACCATCTCCCACCACCTCAAGGTGCTCCGGGACGCCGGCCTGGTCGACTCCGAGCGGCGCGGAACCTGGGTCTACTACTGGGTGCTGCCCGCCGCCCTGGCCAAGCTGTCCTCTCTGCTCCAAGCTCCCCTGGGGGACTCCAGATGACCGAGACGGCTCCGCTGGGCCGCCGAGCGGCCGTCGAGTTCGTCGGCACCGGCGCGCTGGTCGCCGTTGTGGTCGGCTCCGGCATCCAGGCCGCCGAGCTCTCCCAGGACGTCGGCGTCCAACTGCTGGCCAACTCCCTGGCCACGGTCTTCGGCCTCGGCGTACTGATCACCCTGCTCGGCCCGGTGTCCGGCGCGCACTTCAACCCGGCCGTCACCCTCGCCGCCTGGTGGACCGGTCGCCGCGACGGCGACGGCCCCACGCTCCGCGAGGTCGCCGCCTACGTGCCCGCCCAGATCGCCGGGGCGATCGGCGGCGCCGTCCTGGCGGACGCGATGTTCGCCGAGCCGCTCGTCCGCTGGTCCGGGCACGACCGCTCGGCCGGGCACCTGTGGCTGGGCGAGGTCGTCGCCACCGCCGGGCTGCTCCTGCTGATCTTCGGCCTCGGCCGGACGGGCCGCGCCCACCAGGCGCCGGTCGCCGTCGCCTCGTACATCGGCGCCGCCTACTGGTTCACCTCCTCCACCAGCTTCGCCAACCCGGCCGTCACGATCGGCCGGGCCTTCACCGACACCTTCGCCGGCATCGCCCCCGCCTCCGTCCTGCCGTTCGTCGCCGCCCAGTCGGCCGGCCTGGTGGCCGGACTCGCCCTGGTGGCCGCCCTGTTCGGCCGTCCGGCTCCGACGCCCGACACGCCCGGCACGCCCGTACGACCCCGACAGCTGACCGTCCCCGCGACCGAGGAAGCCCCCCTGCCGTGAGCGCACCCGCCGTCCCGTCCGTCCTGTTCGTCTGCGTGCACAACGCCGGCCGCTCCCAGATGGCCGCCGCCCTCCTCGCCCGCCTCGGCGGCGACCGGGTCGAGGTCCGCTCGGCCGGCTCCGCCCCGGCCGACACCGTGAACCCGGCGGCTCTGGAGGCCCTGGCCGAGGTCGGGATCGACATCTCCGCCGAGACCCCGAAGGTGCTCACCACCGAGGCCGTCCAGGCGTCCGACGTGGTGATCACCATGGGCTGCGGCGACGCCTGCCCGTACTTCCCCGGCAAGCGGTACCTGGACTGGAAGCTCGACGACCCGGCCGGCCAGGGCGTGGACGCCGTCCGCCCGATCCGCGACGAGATCGAGCGGCGCGTCCGCGGCCTGCTCGCCGACCTCGGTGTGGAGGCCGCCGCATGAGCGCGGTGACCGTCACGGCGATGCTCCCCGAGCACGCCGAGCAGGTCCTGGCCATCTACCGGCACGGCATCGACGAGGGCAACGCCACCTTCGAGACCACCGTTCCGACCTGGGCCGCCTTCGACGCGGCCAAGCTGCCCGACCACCGCCTGGTCGCCCTCGACGCCGACGGCCGCGTCCTCGGCTGGGCCGCCGTCAGCCCCACCTCCAGCCGGTGCGCGTACGCGGGCGTCGTCGAGCACTCCGTCTACGTCCACCCCGGCGCGCGCGGGCGAGGAGTCGGCGCCGCGCTCCTCGACGCCCTGATCGCCTCGACCGAGGCTGCCGGGATCTGGACCGTCCAGTCCGGCGTCTTCCCCGAGAACACCGCCAGCCTCGCCCTCCACGCCCGCGCCGGCTTCCGCGTCATCGGCACCCGCGAACGCATCGGCCGCCACCACGGCGTGTGGCGCGACGTCACGCTCATCGAGCGCCGGAGCCCGAAGCTGTTCTGATCAGTTGGCGCCGCTCGGCCTCACCGGCGGGCGTCACTCCCCGAAGCGGGACCAGATGATCCCGACACCCGCATGCCATGTACACCTCGTGCAGCCCGTCGGCGACGTCCCCGAACGAGAAGTACTCCCCGCCATCGAGCCCACACACCCCGATGTCCCCCCGGCTCAACAGCCGCCCTGCCGGCCTGAACTCGCCGGCGAGCCCGGGGCTGGCCTCCGAATCGCTCGCCTTCAGCACAGCTTCGATCGCTTCGATCATCGTCATTCCGGGGAGTGTGCCACCGCCCCCTGACAGCACCGACCCCGCGCGAGTTTTCCACTTGCAGTCCTAGGGCTCCTAGGATCAAACTAGGGCTCCTAGGAAAGCCCCGGGAAAGCAGGTGCACATGGCACGCGCAGGACTGACGACGGAACGAGTGACGCTCGCGGGCGCCGAGTTGGCGGACGAGGTCGGCTTCGAACGGCTGACCATGTCCCAGGTCGCCAAGCGCCTGGGCGTGAAGGACGCGAGCCTCTACGTGCACGTCCGCAACCTTGAGGACCTGCGCGGGCGCATCGCGCTCCTGGCGGCGGACGAGAAGACGATCCTCATCGCCGAGGCCACGGCCGGGCGGGCGGGCAAGGACGCCCTGGTCGCGTACGCGAACGCCTGGCGCGACTACGCCCACCGGCACCCCGGCCGCTACACCGCCACCCAGGTCCCGACCGAGATCGCCCCCGAGCTGCTCGCCGACGCCCCCGGCCCCCGGCGCGCCGTCGAGCTGACGTACGGCATGCTGCGCGGCTACGGCCTCGCCGAACCGGACCTCACCGACGCCGTCCGCCTGCTGCGCAGCACCTTCCACGGGTTCGTCGCCCTGGAGGCGACGGGCGGCTTCGCGCACCGGCGCCCGGCGCAGGACTCCTGGCTCCGCGCGCTCGACGCCCTGCACATCCTCCTGGAGCACTGGCCCGCATCCGACTCCGACGAAGAAGGAGACCGAGCATGACCACCGGAACCCTGCCCGTGCCCGGCGCGACCCTCCACTACGAGGTGCGCGGCACCGGCCCGCTCCTCCTGCTGATCCCCGGCGGGACGGGCGGCGCGGCCTCCCTCGCCACGGTCGCCGCCGACCTGGCCGACACGTACACGGTCGCGACCTACGACCCGCGCGGGATGGCCCGGAGCACCCTGGACGATCCCGAGGCCGAGCAGAGCGTCGAACAGCACGCCGAGGACGCGCTCCGGCTGTTGGACGAGCTGTCCCCCGGCCGGCCCGCCCGGGTGTTCGGCTCCAGTTCGGGCGGGATCGTCGCCCTGCACCTGCTCCTCGCCCACCCGCACCGCGTGGAACGCGTCATCGCCCACGAACCCCCGCTGGTGGAGGTCCTCCCCGACGCCGCCGTGCACCGCGCACTCCTCGCCCGCGTCCGGGACACCTTCCGCACCGAGGGCCTGATGCCCGCGATGGCCGTCTTCGCCGCAGGGCTGCGCAAGCCCGGCGACGAACCGGCCCCCGCACCCGAGGTCGAGGTCGAGGTCGAGGCCGAGGCCGAGGTCGAGGTCGAACTCCCGCCCCAGGCAGAGGAACGCGCCGAGCAGACCATGGGCGACCTGCCCTACTTCGTCGGCCGCATCGTCCCGAGCTTCATGGCGTACGCCCCCGACCTCCACCGCCTCAGGGCCCGGTCGGAGCAGCTCGTCCTCGCCTGCGGCGAGGACTCGCGCGGCGAACTCCCTTACCGCCCGGCCGCGTTCCTCGCCGAGCACCTCGGCATCGAACTCCTCCACTTCCCCGGCGGCCACATCGGCCTGACCACCCACCCCGCCGAGTTCGGCGCACTCCTCCGCAAGGCGTACCACTGACCTCAGGCCCGGGAGCTCCGGCGGCGGCCGGAGGGCTTGAGGACGGAGAGCACCACGCTCACGGTGTACACCGACAGCGCGACGGTCGGAATGATCACCAGGTTGTAGCGCGTGAACCCGAGGTGCATCTCCGCGATGCTCCCGGTCGGGTGCCGGGCCGCCAGATCGGCCGCCTCGTGCAACCGGGCCGTGAGCGCGAAGACCGAAGCGCCGGCCGCCGCCAGGGTGAGCCAGAACTTCACGGCCACCCACCGGTACTTGAACAGCCCCCAGGGCGTACCGAGCGAGAGCAGCAGCCCGCTGAGCAGCGTGACCAGGCTCAGCGGCAGGACAAGCACGTCGCCGAGCAGCGGCATCGCCCGGTACGCGCTGCGCAGGGTGTCCGCGCTGGAGGTCAGCAGCCCGGTCGCGCCGAGCGTGAGCACGCAGAGCATCAGGCCCAGCCAGCCGACCGAGCTGACGATGTGCACGATCACCGCGAACTTACGGGCGGTCGGTGAGAGCCGGAAGGCGGAGGCGGTCATGCCGCAGATGCTCGCCGCCCCACCCCCCGGCCGTCGTCCCTCCCCGGGAGTACGGCGGAAGCCTCCCGCCGGAGGACGACCGCCGCCACCCCGCAGCGGTGGACTGGGGCACCCGCCCCAACACCCTCGGAGGTCAACCACCATGTCCGGCCCACGCCCCGCCGGAGCGCTCACCGGCGCCCTGTACCCCGTCCTCTTCGTCGCGAGCCTCGTCGTCCCGGCCGTCTCCGCACCCTCCGGACAGCCCCTCGCCACCCCGTACTCCGACGACGACGTGGTCCGCCGCTTCCTCGCCGCCGACCCGGACGCCCTGCACCGCTCCCTCCAGCTCTCCGGGCTGCTCCAGCTGCTCTCGGCGCTGGCCCTCCTCTCCTTCGTCCCCCGGCTCACCGCCTTCACCGGCCGCTTCGGCACCGAGTCCCGCGCGGGCCTGGTCCGGGCGGCGGGGACGGCCTCCGCCGTTCTCCTCGCACTGTCCGCGAGCACGAGCTGGGTCCTGTCGATGGTGCACTCCACCGCCGAACTCGCCTTGTCCCGCGCCCTGATGGACCTCACCTTCATCACCGGCGCCGCCCCGGCGGTCGGCACGCTCGGCCTGGTCCTGTGGCAGGTGTCGCGGGCCGCCCTGGTCAGCCGGGCACTGCCCTCCTGGGTGGCCCGGTCGGGGCTGGTCCTGGCCGTCGCGAGCCTGCTGTCCCTGCTCTCGCTGGTCGCCGAGCCCGCCACGCTGCTGATCCCGGTCGGGCGCTACCTCGGCTTCGTCTGGTTCGTCGCGGTGAGCGTGACGCTGTGGCGCCGGGACGGCGGTGCCCGGCCGGCGGGCGGGACTAGCCTTCCGGCATGAGTGGTCCGCACCCGCTGTGGAAGTGGGACTCCAGGACGGGCCCGCCCGTCCTCTCCTGTCTCGCCGTCGCCGTCGTCCAGGTCGCCGGTACGGTCGGCGCGGGCCAGCGCCAGCCCGACCGCGTCCAACTCGACGCCCTCGGCTTCGCGCTGCTGCTCCTCGGCCCGGCCCTCCTGCTCCTGCGCCGTCGCCACCCGGCGGCGGTCATGGCGGGCGCCACGGCGGTCACCGTCGGCTACCTGGCGGCCGGGTACCCGTACGGCCCGGCCTTCGCCTCCCTGGCCGTCGCCTTCTTCACCGCCGTGCAGCGCGGCCACCGCCGCACCGCCTGGGCCTGCGGCGCCGCCTTCTACCTCGCCCAGCTGCTGCTGCCCTACGCCGCTCCCCACCTCCGACAGCCGGGCGGCTGGCAGCAGTTGGGCATCGCGGGCATCCTGCTGTTCATCGCCACCGGCGCCGAACTGGCCCGCGTCAGCCGCGAACGCTCCGCCGCCACCCGGGCTGCCGCCGAGGAGGCCCGGCGCCGCCGCGCCGACGAGGAGCGGCTGCGGATGGCCCGCGAGCTGCACGACATCCTGGCGCACAGCATCTCGCTGATCCACGTCCAGGCGGGGGTGGCGCTCGAGCTGATCGACACCCGCCCCGAGCAGGCCAGGAGCGCCCTCACGGCCATCAAGTCCGCCAGCAAGGAGGCGCTGGGCGAGGTCCGCCAGGTCCTGGGCACCCTGCGCGGGCCCGGGAGCGCGGCCCCGCGCACCCCCGCCCCTGGCCTGGACCGGCTGGACGAGCTGGTCGCGCAGGCCGGCCGGGCGGGCCTGACCGTCACCGTCCTGCCGGAGGGCGCCCCGGACCGGGCCCCGGCCGCCGTGCAGCGCGCCGCCTTCCGGATCGTCCAGGAGGCCCTGACCAACGTGATCCGCCACTCCACCGCCCGGACGGCCACCGTCTCGCTGTCCGCCACGCCCGAGGCCCTCACCGTCCAGGTCGACGATCCCGGCCCGGCGGACGGCGGCGACGCGGCCGGCTCGGGCTCGGACGGCGGCGACGCGGGCGGCGCGGGCGCGGGACTGATCGGAATGCGGGAGCGCGTCGCCGCCTTCGGGGGCACCCTGGAGGCGGGCCCGCACGAGGCGGGATTCCGCGTCCGGGCGCGGCTGACCCACGAGAGGTGACGGATGATCAGAGTCCTCCTGGCCGACGACCAGGCCCTGGTCCGGGCGGGCTTCCGGGCGCTGCTCGATGCCCAGCCCGACATCGAGGTGGTCGGCGAGGCGGAGGACGGCGAGCCGGCCCTGCGCCTGACCGCCGAACTGCGGCCCGACGTGGTGCTGATGGACATCCGGATGCCCCGCCTGGACGGCCTGGAGGCCACCCGCCGCATCGCCGCCGACCACTCCCTGGACGGCGTTCGGGTGGTCGTCCTGACCACCTTCGAGCTCGACGAGTACGTCTTCGAGGCCCTGCGCAGCGGCGCCGTGGGCTTCCTCGTCAAGGACGCCGAACCGGCCGAACTCCTGCGGGCCGTACGCGTGGCCGCCGCCGGCGACGCGCTGCTGTCGCCGGGCGTCACCCGCCGCCTGATCGGCGAGTTCGCGGCCCGCTCGAAGGAGCCGCGCGCCGTCAGCCTGGAGGTGCTGACCGACCGCGAGCGGGAGGTGCTCGCCCTGGTCGGGCTGGGCCTGTCCAACGAGGACATCGCCCGCCGCCTGGTCGTCAGCCCGCTCACCGCCAAGACGCACGTCAGCCGCGCGATGGTGAAGCTCGGCGTCCGCGACCGGGCCCAACTGGTCGTCCTCGCCTACGAGTCCGGGCTCGTCCGCCCCGGCTGGCTCAACTAGCCCGCCCGGCCGTCACGCGGTCAGCCCGTCATGCGGTCAGCAGGTGCTCGGCGATGTCCACGGCCGGCCGGACGGGGATGAGCCGCGCGGTGGTGCCCCCGAGCGGCCGGGTGGCGGCCAGGGCGGGCTCGGTGCCGAACAGCCGGGCGCCGAGGTCGCCGAAGTGCAGGTCGTCGAGGTCCGGCGCCCGGAAGGCCACCCACCCCTCCTCCCCCACGCACCGGTACTCCCGCAGGGCGACGCCGGGCCGGCGCAGGTCGGCGAGGTGGAAGGCGGTGAAGTGGTCCATCGGCACGCCGAGCATCAGCACCCGGGCGTCGAGGTCGTAGAGCCGGCCCAGCGGCGACTCAGGCCCGAGGTGGGAGGTGAGGGGGTGCGCGGCGGTGATCTCCCGGGCGTGGCGGCCCAGCGCCGCCCAGGAGGTCTGCGGGTGGCTGCTGCGCAGGGCGCCGGGCCGGGTGCGGATGGCCTCGGAGAGGGCACCCACGGTCGGCGAGGCCGGGGTGGTGGCCGGGTCGAAGCGCGGCATGCCGGCGCGGTGGAGTTCGGCCTCCTCGGGGGTGAGCCCGGCGACGGCGTTCCGGTGGATCCGGGAGGTGGAGGAGTTCTCGGGGGTGGCGGTGTAGGCCACCAACGTCCCGTCGGGGCCGAGGACTTCGAGCAGGGCGTCGACCACGCCCCCGGCCCCGCCCTCCACCGGCCCGAGGGAGCGCAGCGACGCCTGGACGTGCAGCACCGTGCCGGGGCGGACACCGAGGTCGGTGAGCCCGGAGACGAGGGCGGGGACGGTCAGCAACGGGACTCCTCCGTGACGCAGGGACGACGCGGGCGACGCGGGCGACTCGGCGATGCGGTTCCTCAGGCGCTCGCGAGGCGCTCCACGCGGGCCCGTTCGGCTTCCTGTTCGGCCGCCGCCGGCAGGGGCACGGCGAGCCAGGGGACCAGGCTCTCACGCATCCCCTCCGCGAACCGCTCTCCGAGCGCGGTCAGGGCTCGCGATTCGGCGAGCCGTTCGACCGCCTCCGCCGTGTACCGGCGCCAGAGCGCGAACTGGGCGCGCGCGCGATCGGCCGGCTCGCCCGCCAGCCCGTCGTAGGCGAGGGTGCGGGTGCCCCAGTACTCGGTGACGGCCAGGTGCGCGTACGTGCCCTGGAGGAGCCCCTCCAGGGGGCGCGGGTCGGGCCGCCAGGGCGCGAAGTAGAGCCGGTCGTCGGCGCGTTCGTACAGGTCGTACAGGTCGAGCAGCGCCCCGAGCTTGACGTGCTGGAACTCGTGGGCGAGCAGCAGCGCGAGCGTCGGCGCCGTGGAGGGCCGGGCGATGGCGACCGCGCCGTACGCCTGCCGGGCGGCCGAGCTGACGTCCCGCCCGGTGGGGCCGGGCCGCAGCGGGGTGACGGTCGTCAGCCCGGCCCGGATGCCCTCCGCGTAGGCGGGCAGGTCGCGCCCGATCAGCTCCCACGCCTCGCGCAACGCGCCCGTCCAGTCGGCCAGTTCGCCTTCGGAGAGCCGTCCGGCCACGGCGTGGTCGTGGCTGTCGCGCAGCGGGTCGACGTCTTCCAGGGCGACGGTCCAGCCCCCGGCGAGGCGCACCTGCCGAAGCGGCGCGTCCAGTTCCGTCCGGACCGTGCCGTCGGGGGCCCGCACCTCGAAGCCGTCCGGCAGCCCGGTGACGAGGGCCTCGCCGTCCGGCAGCGCGACCCGCCCGAGGGTCGGCAGGTGCAGCCAGCCGCCGCGCACGGGCACGGCCACCGAGTCGCCGCGCCCGGCCCGTACGGCGGCGGCCGCCGCGAGCGAGGCCAGCGGGCCGAGCCCGGTGGTGAGGTCCCCGCCGAGGCGCCGGGCGGCCCAGGTGCGGGCGTACGGGTGTGCGAGCACGGCGTCGACGGCGGCGGGGGCCACCACGTCGAGGGCCGCGAGCAGTGCCCAGGCGTCGCCGCGGCCGCGCCCGGAGGAGTCCCAGGCGGCGGCCAGCATCTCGCGGGTGAGGGCGAGTTGGGCGTCGCCGAGCGCGGTGAGGGCCTCGGCGCCGCCGTAGCCGCGGGCGAACTCGTCGAGGTGTTCGGCGGTGAGCGGGTGCGGGCGCACTGGCTCCCGCTCGCTGCCCTGGGCGGGGACGGGTGCCGCGCCTCCCCGGCCGGAGGAGCCGGAGGAGTCGGCGGAGTCGGAGGAGATGCCGTTGATGAGCGTCATGAGGTCCCCGCAGTAGACGGAGGGATGGTCGAAGCCGGCCCCGTCGTCGCCCCGGTAGCGGTGGGCGTACAGCCCGCCGCCGCAGGAGCGCACCACCGGGCAGGCGCGGCAGGTGGCGCTGAGCCCGGCCAGGCCGGACTGGCGCGCGGCGATGCCGGGATGGCGGGCGAGGTCGTCGATGCTGTGCCGGAAGACGTCGAGGCCCGTGACGGGGGCCCCGTCGTAGGCGGTCTTGAGGCTGTCGGCCTGCTCGAAGGTGCCGTCCGTCTCGACCACGGCGAGGTCGGAGGGTTCGAGGCCGAGCGATTCGGTGAGGCTGGAGAGCCCGCGCAGGGTCCGGTGGACGGACTCGAAGGTGCGGACGGCGAACGGGCGCCCGTCGGTTTCCCACAGCCTGTGGACAGCGAGCAGCCACTGCGCGTACGGGGTGGGGCCCCGGCCGGAGGGACGTTTCGGCGGCTCGTCCCAGGTGGCGTGCGGGAGCAGGAAGTCGACGGCGGGGGGCTCGAGTTCGGCGAGGGCCCGGTAGACGGCCGCCGGGTCGTTCTCGACGTCGATCGTGCACAGCAGGCCCGCGTACAGGTGCCGGTAGGCGGGCTCGCGCAGCAGGGCGACGGCCTTCAGGACCTGGGGGTGGCTGGTGCGCCCGTCGGCGAAGCGGCGGTGGCGGTCGTTGGCGGCACGGTCGCCGTCGAGCGAGACTCCGACCTTGACGTCCAGCTCGGCGAACAGGTCGCAGAACGCCCTGCCGAGCAGCACACCGTTGGTGTGGATGCGCAGGTCGAGGGTGCAGCCGCCCGGGAGCGCGGCGCGCAGGGTCTCGGCGGCGCGGCGCAACCGGTCCGGGCCGGCGAGCAGGGGTTCTCCCCCGTGCAGGACGACCCGGACGGCGGACAGCCGGTGGGCGGCCGCGTGCTCGCCGATGCGCTCGGCGGTCCTGGCCAGGACCTCGTCGGCGATGACCTTCGGTCGGGCGCGCCAGCTGGTGTCGGCGTGCTCGTACACGTAGCAGTGGTCGCAGGCGAGGTCGCAACGGCTGTGCATCTTGACCACGAATTGCGTCAGCGGAAGCGGAATTCGTGTCGGCATGGACCTGGTGGTGATCCGGTCTGAGTTCGGCCTGGGTTCTTTCGGTGCCGGGCCGGTCAGATCGAGGAGTTGAAGGCCGCGACGGACACGAGGCCGGAGTCCGCACCGGGGAGCGCGCGCTGCAACCGGTTGGCGAGTTCCTCCGCGCCGAGTGCGGCGAGGTCGGCGAGGGACGGGCGCTCCGGCGTCTCCTGAGTGTCAGTGAGGTTGCCGGCCGGCCTGGTGCTGGTTACCGGAGTCATGTTCGTTTCCTTAGGCGCGGTTAGGACCTGCCGAGTGCGGGTAGACCACCCGGTTGCGACCAAATGTAGTGCCCAAGCGGACTCCGCGCGGCACCTTGCCGCCCCAAGTTCGTCCGCTCGGCCCGTCCACACCATACGGCGGCGCGCTAAAGGCCCGGAATTCACCCGTTCAGCGGTCGCGCACTCCACCCGGACGCGCGCCGAAGGCCGTTGACCGGGCCTGGTGTTCGATTCCACCCCATGTGCCGTCTCGTCCCCCCGCCCGCCCGGGCCGCCGGCCTCGTCGCCGCGCCCGCACGGTCACCGGTTCGGGGCCGAATCATCGAGTGCCCCGGCGGCGCGCATCAGCTCCTCGGTGAATTCCCGCCCCTGAACGGTGAGTTCGCCGGATTCCAGCAGAGTTCGCCCGGCCGCCGAGGTGTGCCCCCGCCACAGCGCGAACTCCCGGGCCGCACGTACGGGTTCGCTCACTCCGGCCGCCGATTCGGCCGCCCAGAAGTCGGCGACGCCGAGGTGCGCGTACGTCCCCTGGAGCAGCGCCCCGACCGGGCGCAGATCCGGCCGCCAGGGGGCGTGGTAGACGGCGGCGCCGTTGGGCCGGTGCAGGGGCACCAGGTCCAGCAGGGCGCCGAGTTGGACGTGCAGGAACTCGTGCACCAGGGCCAGTGCCAACAGGACGGGCTCCGCCGGGAGCGAGGCCGCCACGGCCCCGTACGCCCGCCGTGCGGCCGCGCTGACCGCCTCCCCGCCGGGCGCCGGACGCAGCGGCACGATCACCCCGACGCAGGCCGCCACGGACCGTGCGTGCCACGGGTGCCGGCGCACCAGGATCCGCCACGCCTCCTCCAACTGCTCGCGCCACTCCATGAGTTCGGAAGCACTCAACGGCCCGGCCGGCGGGCGCCCGTAGTCGACCAGGCGCGGCCCCGCGTGCTCCACGCGGGGCCGCCAGCGCAGCCCGTCGCACTCCAGCTCCACGACCTCCCCCGCCCCCTCGGCCGCGAACTCGCCCAGCACGCCCAGCGGTACGGCCTCCCCGGCCGCCAGGCCCCGCAGGCAGTCGGCCGCCCAGGCGTCCAACTCCGGCCGCAGCAGCACCGCCTCCCACCGCGCCCGGTCCCCGCGCTGCAGCTCGCACAACCGGGCGTACGCCTCACGGAACCCCTCGTCCTGCGGCGCCCTGCGGCGCAGCGCCAGCAGCAGCAGCGCCCGCTTGCTCAACTGCCCGGCCCGCAGCAGCCGTACGGCCTCCGGCCCGCCCCGCGCGCCCGCGATGGCCCGGAACAGTGCCCGGTCCACGCCGTGCCGGGGCAGCCCGTCCGCCCCGCGCGCGCCCGGTACCCCGGTCACCGATACCGCCGCCGCCTCGTCCGTCTCCGCCACCGGTTGTCCTCTCTCGTGTCCGGCCCGCACCGGCCGGCCCGCCGCTGCCAGCCCGCAGTCTCCCCACCGATCGGCGGATCAGCCGGTCCGACACCGCTCATGACCCGAACGGGCGAGCGGGCCCTCGGCGCGGCCCCGGGCCGACCTGCCGCCTTCACCCGGCCGACCTGCCGATTCCACCCGGCCGACCTGCCGCTTTCAGCCGGCCGAGGCGGCGGTGCGTCAGTCGACGCGGGCCAGGGCCCCCGCGCCCACCAGCCCCGCGACCCCGGCCCGCAGCCGCCCGGCGATGTGCCGGATCAGCCGGTCGAGGTCCGCGCAGTACACCGACGGGTTCCCGAAGCCCCCCGCCCCCGCGTACCGGTGCGCGTACAGCCCGCCGCCGCACACCCGCGCCAGCGGGCACCGGCCGCACACCCGGGCCAGCCCCGCCATCCCGTGCTGCCGCGCCCGGAACGCCGGGTGCGCCGCCGCCGCGTCGAACCCGTGCCGCCACACGTCCAGGCCCGTGGCGGCCGCGCCCTCGTACGCGACCTTGAGGCTGTCCGCCTGTTCGATGGCCCCGTCCGCCTCGACCACCACCAGGTCCACCGGCGCCAGCCCGACCGCCTCGCTGGCCCCCCGGCCGCCCAGCAGCAGCACGGACAGCTCCTCGAACAGCCGCACCCCGGTCTCCCGCCGCGGCGCGTCGTACCAGCGGTCGAAGGCTTCGATCAGCCAGTCCCCGTACGGCGCCGGACCGCCCCCGCAGCCGCTCGGCGGCGCGCCCGGCGGCTCCCGGCGGCCCACCCCCGGCGGCGGCGCCTCCCAGGTGGCGTGGGGCAGCAGCAGGTCGAGCCGGGGCGGCCGGAACTCGACGAGCGCCTCGTAGGTCGCCACCGGGTCGGCCGCGAGGTCGACGACGCACAGCAGCCCGGCGAACAGCTCCCGGTGCTGCTCGGAGCCCAGCAGCCGCACGGCCGCCGCCGTCCGGGCCCAGCTGCCGCCGCCGGAGGGCAGCAGCCGGTGCCGGTCGTGCTGCACCGGTGTCCCGTCCAGCGAGACGCCGACCGCCACCCGGTGGCGGTGCAGCACGTCGAACAGCGCCGGATCGTCCAGCAGCCGCAGCCCGTTGGTCTGCAGGCTGAACCGCACCCGGGGTCCGGCACCGGCCAACTCCCTTAACAGCGCGTCCAGATGGGCGGCGCCGACGAGCAGCGGCTCGCCGCCGTGCAGCACCACGGTGACCTCGTCGAGCCCGTGCCGCTCGGCGTGCTCGCCGATGCGCCGCGCGGTGCGGCGCACCGTCGGCAGCTCCATCCGGCGCGGGCGGTCGCGCCAGCTCTGGTCGGCCGCCTCGTACACGTAGCAGTAGGAGCAGGCGAGGTTGCACCGACTGTGGATCTTCAGCAGGAACTGCCGGAACGGCACCATGGCGGGGAGCCTAGTCGCCTCCGGAAGTCCCTGCTGACCATCCGTCACCGTCCGTCACACGTGCGGGGGCTCCACGTCGGAGTCGAGCCTGGTCCCCGCCCTGACCGCCTTCGTCGTCGGGTGCTCGTCCCCGAGGGTGGCCCTCGCCCGCCGGATGCAGTCCGCCCGCAGCTCCGCGGCCCGGTCCGCGTCGCCGACCGCCGCGAGCGACAGCGCGAGGTTGGACTTGATGCCGATGGAGTCGTAGTGGTCGGAGCCGAGCGCCTCGACCATCATCGGTGCCGCCTCCGTCTCCAGGGCCAGCGCGGCCTGCGGCTCGCCGGTGACGGCGAGGTCGTTTGCGTGGTTCATCATCGCGATCGGGATGTACAGGTGGTGCTCCCCGAGTACGGCGCGGAACTGGGTGAGCGTGCGCCGGGAGAGGTCCCTGGCCTCCTCCAGCCGCCCGGCCAGGCGCAGGTAGACGGAGAGGTTGTTGGCGCCGGCCAGCGTCACCGGGTGGTCCTCGCCGAGGTAGTCGCGGTAGCGGGCGAGGGCGCGTTCGGCGAGCGGGATGGCCCGGTCGGTGTCGCCGAGCGCGTTGAAGTCGCTGGCGAGGTTGGTGGCGGCGGCCAGGGTGTCCGGGTGCTCGGGGCCGTTGATGTCGAGGTAGCGCCGGTAGATGTCCTCGTCGATCTCCAGCGCCTCGTGGTAGCGGCCGTCCCGGCGCAGGGCGACGGCGAGGTTCTTGCGGGCGCGCAGGGTGTCGGTGTGGTTGTCGCCGATGGTCTGCTGGTAGGTGCGCACCGTCTCCTCGAGCAGGTCCAGCGCCTCGCGCAGCCGCCCGGTCTCGCGCAGGTCCCGGGCGTAGTTGGAGGCGGAGGAGAGCGCGTACAGGCTCTGCGCGCCGAGGGCGTCGCGCTGCTGGAGGTAGTTGCTGCGGTGGCGCTCCAGGGCGGCCCGGCGGTCCCCGGCGAGGTAGTCGGAGACGGCCAGGTTGTTGGTGATCATCAGGGTGCGCGGGTGGTCGGGGCCCAGGGTGCGCCGGGCGGCGTCCAGGGTGCGCCGGTCGAGCGCGCGGGCCTCGTCGTAGCGGCCGAGGAAGCGCAGGTCGGCGCCGAGGCTGTTGGCGACGGCGAGGGTGTGCGAGTGCTCCGGGCCCAGGGTCTCGGTGAAGCGCTCCAGGATGTCCCGGTCCATCTCGTACGCCTCCTGGAGGGCGCCCTGGGAGCGGCGGATGTTGCTGAGCTGGGTGCGCAGCATCAGGGTCTGGGCGTCGTTGTCGACGTCGAAGCCCGGCCCGCCGTAGCCGTCCTGGCGCCAGTGCCGCAGGGTGCGCTCGGCGAGTTCGCGCCCGGCCTCGTGGAGGCTGCGCTTCCACTGGTAGCGGACGGAGTCGATGATCCACTGGCGGACGTCCTCGTCGGCGCTGTCCACGGCGCCGGAGGGCCACAGGTGGGGCAGGAGTTCGGAGTACTCGGCCCAGTAGGTCGGCACGTCCGGGTCGCCGGGGTTGGCGGCGGCCAGCGCGGCGTGGACGACCTCGCGCAGTTCGGCCTGCCGGGCGTCGCCGACCTGGTCGCGCAGGACGGCCTGGACGAGCCGGTGCACGGTGATCGTCTCGCTGCCCTGGTCGGTTCGGGCCAGCCCGAACCGGTTGATGGCGCGCAGCAACTCGCCGATGGCGAGCTTGTCGCGCGGAGCCCTGGGCGGCAGCTTGAGGGCGCGGACGACGGCCCGGCTGTAGAGCAGCCGCATCGGGATGGCGTCGGGGCCGAGGAAGGCGCAGATCTCCAGGATCTGGGCGGCCGGGGCGTTCATCCGGCGCAGCTCCTCGACGGAGATGCGCAGCGTCGCGGCGGCGGAGTGCGGGTAGTCGGCGGCGTGCAGCGCGGTGCGCTCCAGCATCTCGGTGAGGGCGCGGTCGAGTTCGCCGAGGTAGTCGGCGATGCGCATCGGCGTCTCCTGGAGCCAGACGGCGGCCTGGCCGACGGCCAGCGGCAGGTCGCCGAGCCGGGAGGCGATCTGTTCGGCGTCCTCGGCGCTGAGGCCGTGGTTGAAGCGGCGCAGCAGCCGCACGCTCTCCTCGCGCAGGAACACGTCGACCTCGACGAGCCCGGCGTGCTTGGACCAGCCCTGGTTGCGGGAGGTGATCAGCACGTGCCCGCCGCTGGCCCCGGCGGGCAGCCAGGGCGCCAGCTCCTCGGGCGTGCTGGCGTTGTCGAACACCAGCAGCCAACGGGAGTGGGGCTGGCCGCGCCGCAGCGCGTCGAGCACGGCGGCGGCGGTGTGGGCGACGTCGTCGCTGCCGGGCACGCCCAACCGGGGTGCCAGCTTGGCGAGTTCGGCAGGGATGTTCGCCGGGTCCTCGGCGGGCACCCACCACACCACGTCGTAGGCGGCCTTGAAGCGGTGGGCGTACTCGCCGGCGATCTCGGACTTGCCGGCGCCGCCGAGGCCGTACAGGACCTGGCTGCGGACGGCGGCGGGGCCGCCGGTGAAGCGGTTGCGCAGCAGTTCCAGCACCCGGCCCCGCCCTATGAACGAGGCGTTGCGGGAGCGGACTTCGAGCACCTTCGGGGCGTCGCCGGGGAAGCGGGCGGGGGCGAGGAACTCGCCGCTGTCGCCGTCCAAGACCCGGTTGGTGCCGGGGGCCTGGCCGAACTCGTGGTACAGCTGCGCCTCGGCGTGCACGGCGGCGGAGCGGGTGAGGTCGGGCACGACGTGGCCGGCGAAGGGCCGGGGCACCGGGTCGTCCGAGTCCTGGAGCCTGAGCGCGACCAACGTCGGTGCGCCGGTGGACAGTTCGCCGCCGTACAGGTGCTGCCAGACCTCGGCGGCGCGGGGCAGCGCGGTGTACTCGGGCGAGATCAGGGCGAGCAGCCGCCCCTGGCCCCCGGCGGGCCCGGCGACCTCGGGGGGCCTGGGGCCGGAGTACGGGTCGGCGGCGTTGTGCAGGGAGGTCTGGTAGCCGAAGCGGGTGAGGGTGGCGGCCGCCCACTCGGCCCACATCCGGTTCTCGGGCGCGTAGCTGACGAAGACCTGCCGGGGCACGGCGCGGGCGGAGCGCAGGTAGGCGCCGTAGAGCCGCCGCCTGGTCTCGCCGCCGAGCGGGCGCAGGTTGCGCACCCGCCCGTCGGTGATCCAACCGGCCAGCCGCTCGAAGGCGTTGAGGAGGCTGCGGGCCTCCTGCGGCCGGTCGGCGACGGTGGCGGGCACCTCCTCGTAGGCGTAGAACGGCTTGTACGGCACCTCGACGTCGGCCCAGTAGGCGGCCCGGCGCTCGCCGCCGAGCCAGCGGCCGAGGTAGGGCGCGAAGGCTTCGCGGGCGAAGTCCCGTCCGGCTTCGAGGCGTTCCTGTTCGGCGTCCTCCACGCGCATGGGCACGGGCATCACGCGGATGGCCCGTTCCTCGGTGTCGGCGATGGTGTGGGCCGCGGCGACGCCGCCGCGGATGTTCTGGGCGTTGAAGGTGAAGCAGTCGACGACGGTGTCGGGCATCAGCACGGTGCAGATGCCGGAGGTGTCGCTGACCCCGGTGCGGCTGTCGATGAGCACGTAGTCGTAGTTGCGGGCCCAGCGTTCGCGCAGTTCGCGCAGGAACTCCCCGCCCCGGATGTCGCGGCCGTGGTAGAAGCTGCGCCAGTTGAAGCTGGTGACGGCGGCGGCGTAGGCGGCGTTCTGGCGGCCGGCGGGCAGGAAGTCGAGCCGGCCGCCGGGCGGCAGGTCGAGGGCGAGCCCGCAGATGTAGTCGTCCAGGCGTCCGGGCACGTCCAGCCACTCGGCCGGGGACAGGCCCGTCGGCCCGGAGGCGGAGGGCAGCGCCTGCCTGACGTAGGAGCGCAGCAGGTCGATCAGGCCGTCCGTGGAGTGCAGTTCGGGGTCGACGAGCAGCGGGTGGTAGTAGCGGTGGAGGCCGGGCGCCTCCAGGTCCCAGTCGACGACGAGGACCCGCAGCCCGCGGCTGGCGAGGATCCAGCCGACGTTGGCGAGGGCCATGGTGCGGCCGGTGCCGCCCTTGAAGGAGTAGAACGTGACGACCGATCCCGGTCCGCGCTCCGGCCGTACGTCGGGCTCAGTGATCATCGCCGTGGTCTCCGTTCAGCGGGACGCCGTCGTCCTGTCGGGGCCGGCGCTGGCCGGGCAGGACGGGTGGGAAGACCGGGCCTGGGGCCTGGTCCGGGGTGAGCCGTACGAAGGGGTCCGGGCGCTGGCCGGGAGGGCCGGGTTTGGGCCCGAAGGGGATGGTCAGCCCGGGCATGTCGGGGCCGCCGGGGCCGAAGCCGAAGGAGTCGCCGTCGTCCCAGTCGAAGTTGTCGTCCATGAGCTTGTTCTGGGCGACGGTCACCATGATGTCGAGGTCGCGGTCGAAGCTCTCCCGCTTCACCTGGACGCGGAAGAGGTGCTCGGGGTCGCTGCGGCGCAGCCAGTTGCGGCGGAAGACGCCGCGCACACCGGTCCACAGGGCCTCGCGTGTCGGGCCTTCGACGGGGTCGTGGTCGCCGCTGGGCACGAGCACGCCGGTGACGGGGTGGTTCTGGTCGTCGTACTCGCGCAGCGCCTCGCGGTAGCGCTCGCCGGCGGCCACCCACGGGTCCACCAGCAGCACGCTGACCTGGCTGTCCTCGCGGGCCTGGTCGAGCTTGGCGCCGAGGCCGACGCCGATCTCCTCCAGGGTGGTGGTGTGCCCGGCCGCGGTGATCACCTGCTGGGCGCGGGCGGCGAGCGAGGGGCGCGTCGGCGGGTGGTAGGGCGCCCAGTCCCAGGGCCGGGGGCCGTGGTGGGCGCCGTTCTCGGGGGCGGCCTCGGAGGCCCGGCCGGCGGCGATGAACAGCCGCACCATGCCGGGACTGTCGGAGGGCTCCAGGGCGGGCGCGGTGGGCGGCGGGGGCGCGGGGAAGTAGCCGCGGACGGCACCGAGGTCGAACTCCCTCAGCTCGCCGAGTCGGCGTTCGGCGGCGCCCTTGATCCGCCCGGCGACGACCCGTACGACCGTGCGGTACGCCTCGCCGCTGGGGTCGGTGCGCAGCAGGGCGCGCAGCCCGTGCCGGGCGTACGCCTCCCCCATGTCCGGCTGGGCCCACTGGATCTTGGTGACCTCCTCGTGCAGCTCGCCGGGCGCGACGGGCTCCCAGAGCACCGGGATCAGCGCGGGCACGTGCTCGCCGTGCTGCTCGTGGTGGCGGCGCACCCGGCCGCGGAAGGCCGTCCACTCCTTGCCGCAGTAGAGGCTGGCGAAGTAGGCGGGCGAGTAGAGCGCGACCAGGGTGCGGCAGCGCCCGAGCATTCGGGCCAGTTCCTGGGCCCAGTCGTCGCCGACGAACAGCCGTTCGGTGTCGCGGTAGGCGAGCTCCTCGGCGCGGGCGGCCGGCTGGGCGCGGCCGAGTTCGTCGCGCAGGTCGTTGAAGAACTGGTCGACGAAGGCGTCCTCGGCCTCGAAGTCCCGACGCGCGTAGCTGAAGAAGAAGTACGGCCGTTGGTCCCTCTGGTCCGCCGGTTCCGACATCTGCCGCTGATCCCGCTCCATCACCTGTTCCCCCGAGTCCGACGGTGCCGCGACGGCGCTGGTTTCACGGCGCTGGTTTCTTACCCAGCATGTCGTGAACTCCACCAGTACTGCAGGGAAGTTGGCGGATTCCCCTGCCTTCGGTGGTTTAACCGGGGGTCAGGCGCACGCCCGCGCTCCGGAGCGCTCCCGGCGCACGGGAGCGCGCCCAGGAGCGTGGAGTGCCGCGGGGGCGTGGGTCAGTGGTCGAGCGCCGAGTGGTCGAGCGCCGACTGGAACGCGGCCAGCGGCTCGGCGCCGGGCGTCAGGGCGTCCGCGACGACCCGGCGCAGCAGCTCGCCGAGGACGGTGTCGGGAAGGGCGTCGAGTTCGTCGAGCGGCAGGGCGGCTACGTCGACCAGGTCGGAGCAGAGTCCAACGGTATCGGCACCGGTGACGCCCATCAGTCCCTCACTCGATCGTGTCAGCGCTGCGGGTCACCGATCGGTGAAAAGGAAACCACCGGGGTCCGCAGGCGGATACTACACCCGGACAGTGACGGGCCATCAGTTATCGAGACCGCCGCGCCCGAGACTACGGGCAGAGCCGCTCCACCCGCCAGCCGCCCGGGGCCGCCGGGTCGGCGAGGTAGCGGAGCCGGTCGTGGAGGCGGTTCTCCCGCCCCTGCCAGAACTCGACGCTGGCCGGAACCACCCGGTACCCGCCCCAGAAGGGCGGGACGGGCACGCCCTCGCCCTCCGGGTAGCGGCGCTCGAGTTCGGCGTAGCGCCGCTCCAGCTCCTCCCGGCCCTCGACGGGGCTGGACTGCTCGCTGGCCCAGGCGCCGAGCTGGGAGCCGTGCGGGCGGGTGCGGAAGTACGCGGCGGTCTCGTCCCGGCCGACCTTCTCGACCCGGCCCTGGACGATGACCTGGCGGGCGAGCACGATCCACGGGAAGAGCAGGGCGGCGTGCGGGTTGGCGGCGAGCTCGGAGCCCTTGCGGGAGCCGTAGTTGGTGAAGAAGACGAAGCCGCGCGCGTCGTACCCCTTGAGCAGGACGGTGCGCGAGCTGGGCCGGCCCTCGGCGTCGGCGGTGGAGAGCACCATCGCGTTGGCCTCCTCCACCCCGGCGTCGGCCGCCTCCAGGAACCAGCGGGTGAACTGGGCGATCGGCTCGGGCGCGAGCTGCTCCTCGACCAGGCCCTCGTGCGTGTAGTGCTTGCGCATCACGGTGAGGTCCGGCCCGGGGCGGGCCTCGCCGGGCGTGGTCCGGGGGGCGGGGCTCGGGGGCGTCGACTGGGCGCGTTCCGGGGTCTGCACGGCAACATCATCCCGTACGACAAGCGACCGAGACCGCTACCTACGGACAAACCCCGGTGGGAGATAAGGTGTCCCGCCACCGTTCGGCCGCCCGCTGTGCGGGGAATCGTCCGGAATCAGAGGATTGGTTCCGGCCACCCCTCGGTCACCACCGACTCCACGGCGGAAAGTCAACCGGGCCCCAGGGGAACATCACCACCGTGGTGTATGGCGCAATGCACCCCGTGCCTGCCACTCTGGCACGGAGTGCCAACCACCATTCGGTCACTGGCGGACCGCCCCACCACGGCGGAACGCCGATCGCAGAACTGAAGGAGCCGTCGCATGTCCGATTTCGTACCCGGGCTTGAGGGAGTCGTCGCGTTCGAGAGTGAGATCGCCGAGCCCGACAGGGAAGGCGGCGCCCTGCGGTACCGCGGTGTCGACATCGACGACCTGGTCGGCAACGTCTCCTTCGGCCATGTCTGGGGCCTGCTGGTCGACGGCAAGTTCAACCCCGGCCTCCCGGCCGCCGAGCCCTTCCCCATCCCCGTGCACTCCGGCGACATCCGCGTCGACGTGCAGTCCGCGCTCGCCATGCTCGCCCCCGTCTGGGGCCTCAAGCCGCTGCTCGACATCGACGCCGACCAGGCCCGCGACGACCTCGCCCGTGCCGCCGTCATGGCGCTGTCCTACGTCGCCCAGTCCGCCCGCGGCCAGGGCCTGCCGATGGTCCCGCAGAGCGAGATCGACAAGGCCGAGACGGTCGTCGAGCGCTTCATGATCCGCTGGCGGGGCGAGCCGGACCCCAAGCACGTCAAGGCCATCGACGCCTACTGGACCTCCGCCGCCGAGCACGGCATGAACGCCTCCACCTTCACCGCCCGCGTCATCGCCTCCACCGGCGCCGACGTGGCCGCCGCGCTCTCCGGCGCCGTCGGCGCCATGTCCGGCCCGCTGCACGGCGGCGCCCCCTCCCGCGTGCTCGGCATGATCGAGGAGATCGAGCGCACCGGCGACGCCACCGCCTGGGTCAAGAACGCCCTGGACAAGGGCGAGCGCCTGATGGGCTTCGGCCACCGCGTCTACCGCGCCGAGGACCCGCGCGCCCGCGTGCTGCGCCGCACCGCCAAGGAGCTCGGCGCGCCGCGCTTCGAGGTCGCCGAGGCGCTGGAGAAGGCCGCCCTGGAGGAGCTGCACAACCGCCGCCCCGACCGGGTGCTCGCCACCAACGTCGAGTTCTGGGCCGCGATCATGCTGGACTTCGCCGAGGTCCCCGCACACATGTTCACCTCGATGTTCACCTGTGCGCGCACCGCCGGCTGGTCGGCGCACATCCTGGAGCAGAAGCGCACGGGCCGGCTCGTGCGCCCCGCCGCGCGCTACATCGGCCCCGGCCCGCGCCGCCCCGAGGAGATCGAGGGCTGGGACGCCATCGCCCGCTGAGCCCCGCCCGGCGTGCCCGCCGGCACCCCTGCGCACCGCCTCTGACCAGCGGGTCCGGCTCCGGCCGGACCCGCTGTCCGCACGCCGCTGATCAGGGAAGATCACAGTCTCAGCGTGCGGACGACCGTTCCCCGGGCGAGGGCCCGGCCGGTAGGCTGCGCGGGTGGCTCAGATCCAGATCCCCGCTGACATCAAGCCCGCAGACGGCCGTTTCGGCTGCGGACCGTCCAAGGTGCGCCCCGAGGCACTGAGTGCCCTCGCCGCCACCCAGACCTCCCTGCTCGGCACCTCGCACCGCCAGGCCCCGGTCAAGAACCTGGTCAAGCGCGTGCGCGAGGGCGTGAGCAGCCTCTTCTCCCTGCCGGACGGCTACGAGGTCGTCCTCGGCAACGGCGGCTCCACCGCCTTCTGGGACATCGCCGCCTTCGGCCTGGTGCGGGAGAAGTCCCAGCACCTCGACTTCGGCGAGTTCTCGTCCAAGTTCGCCTCCTCGGTCAAGGCCGCCCCCTGGCTGGGCGAGCCGACCGTGATCAAGACCGCCCCGGGCACCCACCCGCTGCCGGTCGCCGAGGCCGGCGTGGACGTCTACGGCCTCACCCACAACGAGACCTCCACCGGCGTCGCGATGCCGATCAAGCGCCCCGCGGGCGCCGACGAGGGCTCGCTCGTCCTGGTGGACGCCACCTCGGGCGCCGGCGGCCTGCCCGTCGACATCACCGAGACGGACGTCTACTACTTCGCCCCGCAGAAGTCCTTCGCCTCCGAGGGCGGCCTCTGGCTGGCCAGCTTCTCCCCGGCCGCCCTGGAGCGCGCCGCCGAGATCGCCGCCTCCGGCCGGTACATCCCGCCGTTCTTCTCGCTGCCGACGGCCATCGACAACTCGTCGAAGGACCAGACGTACAACACCCCGTCGATCGCCACCCTCTTCCTGCTGGCCGACCAGCTCGAGTGGATCAACGGCAACGGCGGCCTGGACTGGGCCGTCGCCCGTACGGCCGACTCCTCCTCCCGGCTGTACGCCTGGGCCGAGAAGTCCTCCTTCGCCACCCCGTTCGTGGCGAACCCGGCCGAGCGCTCCCAGGTGGTCGGCACCATCGACTTCGACGAGTCGGTGGACGCCGCCGCGGTCGCCAAGGCCCTGCGCGCCAACGGCATCGTGGACACCGAGCCCTACCGCAAGCTGGGCCGCAACCAGCTGCGCATCGCGATGTTCCCGGCCGTCGACCCGGCGGACGTCGAGGCGCTCACCCACTGCATCGACTACGTGGTCGAGCCGCTCTGAGCCCTGCCGAGGCATGCGTGAGGGCCACCACCCGGGCGGGTGGTGGCCCTCACGCATGGCCTAGCGGTTGACCAGTGAGCTGATCAGCACGACGACCAGCAGCAGCACCAGGGTGCCGGAGACGATGCGCATTCGAGTCTTGGGGTCCACGGTCAACGAGCGTACCTCCGGCTCACCCCTCGGCCGTCTCCCGCCCCCGGTCGGCCCGTCCCCCGTCGGCCCGTCCACCGTCCTCCCGCCCCCAGTCGGCCAGCGCCCAGGAGCGCAGCGACTCGTAGTGCGCGAAGCCCCCGGCCAGGTCGCTGCGCATCAGGTGCAGCTCGCCCGCCTCCCACTCCGGCCCCCGGTACGGCGCCAGCGCCGCCGCCATGCCCTCCATCTCGGCCGCCGCCGCCCGCTGCACGGCCCTGCGGTGGCCGCGCGAGGAGCCGGCCCTGGCCAGGGTCAGGTGCGGGTGGAAGGCGTACGGGTCGGCCCGGCCGGTCGGCTCGCCGGCGACGGCCTCGGTGACGCCCTCGGTGAGGGCCTGGGCGGCGGCCTGGGCGACGGCCTCGCTGACGGCCTCCGCGAGCCCGCGCAGCTCCCTGGTCCGCCCCTCGACCCCGGCCCAGAGCACCTTGTCCCCGAACCGCCCGGAGCCCGCGATCCTCAGCCGGTGCACCGGGTGGACCTGCGCGACGCCCGCCAGGGCCGTCTCCAGCCCCGGCACTCGTTCGGGCGCCACCTCGCCGAGGAAGGCCAGCGTCAGGTGCCAGCCCTCCGCGGCCGTCCAGCGCAGCCGCTCCGCCCCTGGCAGTGCGCGCACCGGTGCGACGGCGTCGGCAAGCCCCTGCAGTGCCTCCGGCGGAGGCAGCACCGCCACGAACAACCTCATGGGCCCATCTTCCCGCGCTCACCCGTTTGGGGTAGAACGGATTTCCATGAAGATCCGCAACGGGGGCCTCGCGGACGTCCCCGACATTCTGTCCCTGCTCGACGGCGCCGTCTCCTGGCTGGCGTCCCAAGAACGCACAGGCCAGTGGGGCGACCAGCCCTTCAGCACCAGCCAGGCCCGGGTCGACCAGGTCACCTCGTACACCGGGGAGTCGTTCCTGGTCCGCCTCGCGGTGGACGAGGACGGCCGCACGGTCGGCTGCTGCGTCCTCGCCGAGGACCGCGGCAGGCTCGTCCCCGCCTCGAAGGAACCCGAGCTCTACGTCCGCCTCCTGGTCACCGACCGCAGCCGCAAGGGCTCCGGCATCGGCGCCGCCCTGATCGCCGACGCGGTCGAGGAGACCCGCCGCCGCGACCTCGACCTCCTGCGGGTGGACTGCTACGCGGGCAACGACCGCAAGCTGGTCGGCCAGTACCGGGCGCTCGGCTTCACCGAGCTGGAGGGCTTCGAGGTCGAGCAGCCCGCGGGCATGTGGCCGGGCCAGCTGCTCGAGATCCGTCTCTGAGGGCGCATCACTACGCCAGTAGTGGCACTACTTCCGTAGTGCCACTACTGGCGTAGTGCCGTTTCCGGCACCACCTCAGCAGGCGGTGGCCAGCCCCACCTTGCCCGCGGCAGCGGTGCGCGGCACGAAGGCCACCATCCGCCCGCCGCGCCCCGGGTGCAGGTCGAAGCGCACCCGCAGGTCCGCACTGCGGGCCAGCACCAGGCCCACCACGCCCGCCGCCAGGGCGGACACCAGCCCGCAGGCGAGCAGGCCCGGCCGGGGCCCGTACGAGGCGGTGACCCAGCCGACGACCGGGGCGCCGATCGGCGTGCCTCCGGTGAAGACCAGCACCAGCAGGCCCATCACCCGGCCGCGCATCGCGGGGTCGGTGGCCAGCTGCAGCGCGGAGTTGACGGAGGTGTTGAAGCTCAGCCCGAACACCCCGATCATCATCAGCAGCAGCGCGAAGGTCCAGTAGTCGGGTGCGAAGGCCGCGACCACCTCCAGCGCCCCGAAGCCCAGCGCCGCGCCGACCAGCCGCCGCAGCCTCGGCGCGCCCCTGCGGGCGGCGAGCAGCGCACCGGTCAGCGACCCGACGGCCATCGCGGTGTTCAGCAGGCCGTACTCCCCGGCGCCCACCTTGAACGTGTCGTACGCGAAGCCGGACAGCAGCGTCGGGAAGTTGAAGCCGAAGGTGCCGATGAACCCGGCGAGCACCATCGGCCAGAGCAGCTCGGGCCGCTCCTTCACGTACCGCAGCCCCTCCTTCAGCTGCCCCTTCTCCCGGGCGATCGGCTCGGTCGGGCGCAGCTCGGACTCGCGCATCGCCAGCAGCCCGCCGATCACGGCGGCGAAGGAGAGCGCGTTGACGGCGAACGCCCAGCCGCTGCCGACGGCGGCGATCAGCAGGCCCGCGACGGCGGGGCCGACCAGGCGCGCGGTCTGGAAGTTGGCGGCGTTGAGGCTGACGGCGTTGGCGAGGTCCTTGGGCCCGACCATCTCGGAGACGAACGCCTGCCGGGTCGGGTTGTCCACGACGGTGACGAGGCCGAGCAGCAGCGCGAAGCCGTACACGTAGTACGGCGTGACGACGCCGCCCACGGTCAGCACGGCGAGGCCCGCGGCGAGCAGGCCCATCGCGCCCTGGGTGTAGATCAGCAGCCGGCGCTTGGGCATCCGGTCGGCGAGCACGCCGCCGAAGAGGCCGAGCAGCAGCATCGGCAGGAACTGCATCGCGGTGGTGATGCCGACCGCGAGCGGGCTGCCGGTGAGGCTCAGCACCAGCCAGTCCTGGGCGATCCGCTGCATCCAGGTGCCGGTGTTGGACACGACCTGGCCGGCGAAGTAGTAGCGGTAGTTGCGAACGCGCAGGGAGGAGAACATCCCCCCGGGCCTGGTGAAGCGGGCACCTGTGGGAGACGAGGCCGCGTGGGTGCGGCCCTGAGCGGCGCGGTGCGCCGCGGTGCGTTCGTCGGGGTCGTCGTCGCCGTTGCCGGGCAGTCCGCTGGGGGCGGGGGCCTGGGCATCGGCGTCCGCGGCGGCGGCCGCGGGGGTCTCGGTGGTGGTGTCGTCGAATCGGGTACGGGCGGCGGCGCTGGCTGCGACCGGCGGTGTCACGGTGTTCTCCCCTCGCGGCGCGACGGCCCCGGCGGGGGCCGTCGCGCTCCTGGTGTCGGTGGTCGGTCCTGCGGTGATGCGGGCTCCTTCTCCTCCCGGCGGCTTGCCGGGTTCGGTGTGCCTACGGATGTGCGAGCTACGGGCGTGCGGGCTGCGGGTGTGCGGGCTGCGGGCGAGCTACAGGTGGGCGAGCTTGTAGAGCACGGGCGCGGCCTGCTTGAGGACGGCCCACTCCTCCTCGTCGAGCCCCTGGGCGAGCTCGGCGAGCCAGACGTTGCGGCGCCGGCGGCTCTCGTCGAGGATCGCCTGGGCCTGCTCGGTGCTGCTGACGACCACCTGGCGGCGGTCCTCGGGGTGCGGCTCCCGCCGCACCAGCCCCTTCTCCTCCAGCATCGCGACGATCCTGGTCATCGAGGGGGGCTGCACGTGCTCCTTCCGGGCGAGCTCACCCGGCGTCGCCTTCCCGCACCGGGAGAGGGTGCCCAGCACCCCCATCTCGGTAGGACTCAACGACTCCTCCACCCGCTGGTGTTTGAGCCGTCGGGACAGGCGCATCGTGGACGACCGCAGCTGTGAGATCGCTGCGAGGTCCTGCTCGGACATCTCGGGCATGTCCTTAGACTACGTCATTACTCTCGCTAAATAAAATCCGTTCCCGCCGTGCCCGCCCCGCGCCCCGGTGCCATATTGGGGTCAGGGGCCACAGGTCCCCCGCTCCCAGAAGGGCCGACCAGCCATGTCCGACCTCGCCGCCGAACAGCCCGCTCCCAACGGCACCGGCTTCGCCCGCCTCGCCATGGTCACCGTCGACTGCGCCGACCCGCTCGCACTCGCGGCGTTCTACGGCGAGCTCCTGGGCTGGGAGACCCGGCACGCGGACGACCACTTCGCCATCCTCGACAACCCCGAGGGCGGCAGCCCCCTCGCCTTCGGCCGGGTGGCCGGATATCGCCCCGAGCCGTGGACGGAGCCGGACGGCGGCAAGCACTTCCACCTCGACTTCTACGTCGACGACCTGGAGGAGACCACCGCCAGGGCCCTCGCCCTGGGTGCGACCGAGCCGACCTTCCAGCACGGCCGCACCCTCAGGGTCCTCATCGACCCGGCGGGCCACCCCTTCGGCCTCGCACCCCTGGACTGACCGACCGACGAGCCTGGGGACGGTGCGCAGGCACTGTCAGGGCTTGGTGCCGAGATCTTGCAGGCTACGTAAAGGTCCTTCCTGACCTGCGACTTCACGAAAACCCGGACATTGTGCGGCCGCCCGGCAGTGGTTACTGTCCCCCTTGTCAGGGGCACCACATGCCAGGTCTCCCCCGGTGGCACCCCTATGCGTGCCCGCCCCGCACTCTTCCCCGGCGACCCGGTCCCACCGGCGTCCGCCCGAGCCCTGGCGCCCTCGAACCCCACATCCAGGGAGCTCAGTTGGGTGAGATCCATCATGCGGACCACGGCTGGGTGACACCGGCGGTCTCGTACTTCGTCGCCTGCCTCGGCGCCTACATCGCCCTGCGCGCGACCCGCTGGGCACTCGTCTCGCGGGACCGCAGCCGGGCCGCCTGGCTGATGTTCGCGTCGACCTCGCTCGGTGCCGGAATCTGGTCCATGCACTTCATCGCGATGCTCGGATTCTCCGTCAGGGGCGTCGAGATCACCTACCTGCCCGGGCCGACGATCCTCAGCCTGCTGGTCGCCGTCGCCGTGGTGGGCATCGGGCTGTTCACCGTCGGGTACTGGCGCGGCAATCCCGTCCTGTCGCTCCTGGTCGGCGGGCTGACCACCGGCCTCGGCGTCGCCGCGATGCACTACCTGGGCATGGCCGCGATGGTGCTGCCCGGCCAACTCCACTACGACCGCTTCACCGTAGGGCTGTCGATCGGCATCGCGGTGTTCGCCGCGACGGCCGCGCTCTGGGCCGCGCTGAACATCCGGGGCACCTTCGCCGTGCTGGCCGCGGCACCGGTGATGGGCGTGGCCGTGTGCGCGATGCACTACACCGGGATGGCCGCGCTGTCGGTCCGGCTGGACCTCTCGCACTCCACCGCGGGCGGTGTGATGGCACTGCAGTTCATCTTCCCGCTCGCGGTCGGGCTGGGCTGCTACGTCTTCCTCGGCTCCCTGGCCTTCGCCGTCTCGCCGAGCAAGCCGTCCGCCCGCCCCGTGCTGGCCGGCCCGGCGGCCCCGCTGGCCGCGCGGCCGCCCCGGGTGCCCCGGGTGCCCCCGCAGCGGAGCCCCAGGAGCCGCACGACCGTCCGGGGCTGAGGCCGGACAGCGGAAGACCGGGCAGTGGAAAACCGAAACGACGTCCGGCCGGGTTCCCCTCCCCGGCCGGACGTCGTTTCGGTCCCGCCGTCACTCGGGCCGGGCCAGCAACCCCGTCAGGTGCTCCGGCGTGGCCACCGGGCAGACCTTGTGCACGAAGTCCCGCCGCAGCCCGTGGTACGCCTCGCCCGCCCGGTAGAAGTTGGCGTGCATCCGGCGCAGTTCCTCCGCCCGGTACTCGGCCAGCGGCTTCGCTTCCTCGTGCTCCGCACGGCGGCGCTTCTTGTCCACCAGCCGCCCGGTGATCTCCGGTGAGCCGGCCAGCAGGGCCGCCTCCCGGGCCGTCCAGCGGCGGAACTCCGCCGCGTCCCCACCGGCCGTACGGTCCACCAGGCCGATCCGGCGGGCGTGTTCGGCCCCGACCGGCAGCGCCTCGGTGGTGAGCCGCTCCGCCCGCTCGGCGCCGACCCGGGCCGGCAGGGTGTACGTCCAGTACTCGGAGCCGTACAGGCCCATCAGCCGGTAGTGCGGGTTGAGCACCGCCGACTCCCGGCACCACACCTCGTCGGCGGCCAGGGCCAGCATCAGGCCGCCGGCCGCTGCGTTCCCGGCCAGCGCGGCGACGGTCACCTTGTCCTCGGTGGTCAGGATCGCCTCGACCAGGTCGTCCATCGCGTTGATGTTCTCCCAGGACTCCAGCGCCGGGAACTCCGAGCCCTCGATGACGTTGAGGTGGATGCCGTTGGAGTAGAAGTCCCGGGGCGCGCCCAGCACCATCACCGAGGTGGGCCGGTCGGCGGCCTCGCGGTAGGCGGCCAGCAGCCGACGGCACTGCCCGGTGTCCATCGCCCCGCCCGCGTAGGCGAATTCGAGGAAGCCGACCTCGCCCTCCTCGTGGTAGCGCAGCTCCGACCAGGTGTCCCGGCGGCCGGCCGAGGACGGGCTCACCCGCACCTCGCGGACCCGGCCCAGCTCGCCGGCGAGCACCGTCGCGGCCGGCAGCTTGAAGGTGGCCGGCCCGCCGGGGGTCCGGCGCGGGCGCAGCTGCGGGATCCACACCGCGCCGTCCACGGTGGCGCGGCAGATCGCCCCGTCCCGGGTGGCGAGCACGGCGCCGGGCTCCGGGCCGCGCAGCTCGTCCTCGGGGTGGCCGCCGTGCAGGAAGAACTCGCGCCCGTACAGCTCGTCCAGCACGCCGGGCTGGGAGTCGGCGGCGCGCAACTTGCGCAGGACGGTGGCGGTGTCGTCCACCGCCCAGTCGATCCGGCGGACGTCCTGCTTGAGGAACGGCCGCAGTCGGCCCTGCACGTCCGGGCGGTCGTAGTCGAGCGGTTCGGGGGTGAACAGGCCCCCCTGGAACCGCTGGACGGCCAGCAGGACGGCCTCGACGGCGGCCTCGGCGACCTCGTTGCGGTACAACTCGCTCTTCCCGCAGGCCGGGACGGGGAACTCGACGGACGCCCAGATGTCGCCGGCGTCCATCTCCGCGACGGCCTGGAGCACGGTGACGCCCCAGCGCTCAGCGCCCTCGGTGATCGCCCAGTCGAGGGAGGAGGGCCCGCGGTCGCCCTTCGGCCCGGGGTGCACGATCAGGACGGTCCGGGTGGACCAGATGTCCTCCGGGACGGCCTTGGTCAGCATCGGGCAGATGATCAGCTCGGGATCGGTCCGGCTCACCGCCGCCCTCATCTGCTCGTCCCCGAGGGCGAGTTGCACGGCGACCTCGTGGCCGCGCTCCCGCAGCTCGGTGTGCACGCGCTGGGTCAGACTGTTGAACGCGCTGGCGATCAGGAGAATGCGCAAGGAAACCTCCGGGCGAAACGTGGTCGCACGCAGGCGATGAAATCAGGACATGGACACGTAACGATTACGTTCCGCATCTCCCCGCCCACCCCTCACGCACCCCGCACACCTGTGCACCCGGGGCGTCCCCGCTTCGCGGTTTCTCCCCAAGTCCCTTCCCGGGAGCGGCTAGCGCGGGAGCGCCCGGACAGGGCCTAGCGCGGGAACGCCCGCCGTGCCCGCCAGGTGGTGTGCTCGCGCGAGACGGCGTCCTCCGCCTCCGCGGCCAGCCGCGCCCACCGCGCCTCGGCGTCCGGCGCCCGCACGTCCAGGTCGGACAGCTGGTTGCCGACGTGGTCCAGTTCCCGGGCGGCCAGCTGGTACGCGGCGGCCAGCGGGCGCAGCTGCTTGAGCTGCGTCCAGGCGATGATCGAGGCGGCCGCGGCCGAGCTGGCGCCGAAGACGTGCACCGACAGCGCGCCGGTGGCCTGGGCGACGGCCGCCGCCGCGCCGATGATGATCAGCACCGCGATGCCGAGCCCCCAGGAGACGGCCTGCGAGTCGCAGGCGTCCGCGCGGGAGCGGTACCAGGTGCGCTGGCTCTCCACCCGGGTGCGCAGGTAGAGGGTGCGCCGGGAGGTCAGGCTGCCGGCGCGCTGGCGCCGCATCTCGTCGGTGATCTCGGCGACGGTGCCGGGCGGCACGATCTCCGGGTCCTCGAAGGCCCGCAGCACGTCCTCGACCTGGAGCAGGTAGCCGTGGTCCACGTCCGCGGACTCCGCCTCGCCGTCGAAGGGCCGGGCCCGCACGGTGTACTTCCAGGCCAGCGTCTTCACCGACTCGGCCGCCGCCCGGGCCTCGTACCAGCGGCCCTGCGGGTTGCTGGTGCGCAGCCGGGCCCAGAAGTACCCGGCGACGAGGAACGCGCCCACCGAGAACAGCGGCCACACGTCGAACTCGCCGTCCTTGTCCGGGCCGGGGAACGACCCGATCGCGGCGGCGAGCACCAGCATCGCGATCAGTCCGCGGTACCAGCGCAGCGTCTCGCGCTGCCCGTCCAGCGAAGCCTTGTCCGCCGCCCAGAACAGGTCCGGCAGCAACTGCGCCTCGACACCGGCGGGCGGATCTTGTCGCACCATGGATCGAGTCCCCTCCCCGTCTCCCGTCCTGCCAGTATTCCCGCCGCCAACTGGCCTACACGGGCACCTTTTTGACACCTCTTATCGACACGTTCGAACGAGCCTGCCCGACCGGTGTCACACCCCTCCGCTAGGAACGTTCCATGCCCATGCACTGGAAACTCGTCATCGACTGCGCCGACCCGCACCGCCAGGCTTCCTTCTGGGCCTCCGCCCTGGAGTACGCCGTCGAGGACCACAGCACCCTGATCGCCCGCCTCCTCTCCGCCGGCGCGGTCTCCGAGGACGCCCTCACCGAGGTCGACGGCCACCCCGCCTGGCGCACCCTCGCCGCCGTCCGCCACCCCGAGGACCCGTTCGACCCGGTCTCCGACACGGGCCTCGGCCGCCGCATCCTCTTCCAGGCCGTCCCCGAGCCCAAGACCGGCAAGAACCGCCTCCACCTCGACCTCCACCCCGCCCCCGCCGACCGCCCCGCCACCCTCACCCGCCTCCTCACCGCCGGCGCCACCACCCAGCGCGAGGTCACCGAACCCGGCGGCTCCTGGACCGTCATGCAAGATCCCGAGGGCAACGAGTTCTGCCTCCACTGACCACCCCCGCCAACACCGAAAGGGCCCTCCCCGCACGATGCGGAGAGGGCCCTCGTGGCTGCTTGCCTTCGTTGGCGTCAGAGGAGGCCGAAGGCGGGCATCAGGTAGTAGAAGGTGAAGATGCCGGCCACGGCGTACATGGCCACCGGCACCTCGCGGCCGCGGCCGGCGGCGACGCGGAGGACGCAGAAGGTGATGAACCCGATGCCCAGGCCGTTGGTGATGGAGTAGGTGAAGGGCATCATCGCGATGGTCAGGAAGGCCGGGATCGCGATGGTGAAGTCGGCCCAGTCGATGTCCTTGATCGAGTTGGCCAGGATCAGGAAGCCGACGGTGACCAGGGCCGGGGTGGCGGCCTGGGCGGGGACCATGGTGGCGAGCGGGGTGAGGAAGAGCGCCACCACGAAGAGCAGGCCCGTGACGATGGAGGCGAAGCCCGTGCGGGCGCCCTCGCCGACGCCGGCGGTGGACTCGACGAAGCAGGTGTTGGCGGAGGCCGAGGTGGCGCCGCCCGCGGCGGTGGCGATGCCGTCGACCATGAGGATCTTGTTGATGCCCGGCAGGTCGCCCTTCTCGTCCAGCAGGTGGGCCTCGTCGGCGACGCCGAGGATGGTGCCCATCGCGTCGAAGAAGCAGCTCATCAGCACGGTGAAGACGAACAGGACGCCGGTGAGGACACCGACCTTCTCGAAGCCGCCGAACAGGCTCACCTTGCCGACCAGCCCGAAGTCGGGCGCGGCGACGGGGTTGCCGGGCCAGGCCGGGACGGTCAGGCCCCACTTGGCGGCCGGGACGTCGGCCAGCTTGTCGATGACCACGGCGAGCCCGGTGGAGACGACGATGCTGATGAGGATCGCGCCCGGCACCTTGCGGATCAGCAGGACGAGGGTCAGCAGCAGGCCGACGACGAAGATCAGCACGGGCCAGCCGAGCAGGTGCCCGTTGCCGCCGAGCTGCAGCGGGACGGTGGTGTGCGCGACGTCCGGAATGCGGCTGACGAAGCCGGAGTCGACGAGGCCGACGAGGCTGATGAACAGGCCGATCCCGATGGCGATGGCCTTGCGCAGGCCCAGCGGCACGGCGCTCATGACGCGTTCGCGCAGGCCCGTGGCGACCAGCAGCATGATCGCGAAGCCGGCGAGCACGACCATGCCCATGGCGTCGGGCCAGGTCATCTTGGGCGCGAGCTGCAGCGCCACGATGGTGTTGACGCCGAGCCCGGCGGCCAGGCCGATCGGCACGTTGCCGATGACGCCCATGAGCAGGGTGGTGAGACCCGCGGTGAGGGCGGTGGCGGTGACGAGCTGGGCGCTGTCGAGGTGGGCCCCGGTCATGTCCGTGGCGCTGGCCAGGATGATCGGGTTCAGCACCAGGATGTACGCCATGGTGAAGAAGGTGGCCACGCCGCCGCGGATCTCGCGCGGCAGAGTGGAGCCGCGCTCGCTGATCCGGAAGAAGCGGTCCAGCGGGCCCGACGGGGGCAGGGGGGCGCTGGAGGCGGGTTCGGGCGACTCGGTGGTCGACTGGACCACAGGCATGCGTGCGTCCTCTGTGGGGGAGCTGAGGAGGGGGAGCGCCCGGGGCGACGGTGGCCAGGGCGGGACCTTTAAGTATGGTTTCCCGATCGCACACGCGCTATCTTCGCGCGTAGAGCGCCGGGAAGCGCCCTAAAGCGCCGCAGAGGGCCTCAGGGCGCCGCAGAGCGCCTCAGGACCCCCGGCACCTGCGCCTCACCACGGCCGCCGCCGACGGAGACCGTACGCTAGGCCCCATGCCCAAGAAGCCGCTGCACCCCTCCCCCCCTCCGCTGGAGGCCAACGACGTCGCCATCGTCGGCGTCGGCACGGTGGTGTGGTTCGTCGCCTTCCTGGCGCTGGTCCCCTTCCAGAGCACCCTCTCCGACCACGACCACGGCAGCTGGCCCTGGATCTGCCTCTCCGGCGGCCTGCTGGGCCTGATCGGCCTCTGGTACTGCCGCGCCCGCCGCGCCGCGATCAACCGCGACCGCGCCAGGGCGGCCGAGGCCGCCGAAGCGGCCGGAGGCGTCACGAACAACGGCCAGAACCCGGCCACCCAGTCGGACTGATCAGTCCTTCAGTAGCACGCACCGGACATAAGGCGCCCGTAGAGTCGGTGCCATGACGCAGCCTGCCCACCCGGCGGAAGAGCAGCCGGACGACGCGAACCGCCCGGACGGCGCCCACCCACTCGGCCTGCTCCCCGGCCGGCGCGGCGGCCTCACCGCCGCCGAGGTGGCCGAGCGCGTCGCGAAGGGCCAGGTCAACGATGTCCCCGTACGGTCCAGCCGCTCCGCCAAGGAGATCGTCCGGGCCAACGTCTTCACCCGCTTCAACGCCATCATCGGCATCATGTTCGGGATCATCCTGGTCGTCGGCCCCATCCAGGACGGCCTCTTCGGCCTGGTCATCGTCGCCAACACCGCGATCGGCATCATCCAGGAGCTGCGCGCCAAGAAGACCCTCGACAGCCTGGCCCTGATCGGCGAGGCCAGGCCCCAGGTCCGCCGCGACGGCACCGCCCAGCAGGTCGCCGTCTCCGAGATCGTCCTCGACGACACCGTGCTGCTCGGCATCGGCGACAAGGTGATCGTGGACGGCGCCGTCACCGAGGCGGACGGCCTGGAGATCGACGAGTCCCTCCTCACCGGCGAGCCCGACCCCGTCCTCAAGCACCCCGGCGACCAGGTGATGTCCGGCAGCTTCGTCGTCGCCGGCGCGGGCGCGTTCACCGCCACCAGGGTCGGCCGCGAGGCGTACGCGGCCCAACTGGCCGAGGAGGCCAGCAAGTTCACCCTGGTGAAGTCGGAGCTGCGCAGCGGCATCGACAGCATCCTGCGCTTCATCACCTACCTGCTGATCCCCACCGCCCTCGGCCTGATCATCAGCCAGCTCGCCGTCGAGGGCCGCGACTGGCGCGAGGCGGTGCGCCGCATGGTGGCGGGCATCGTCCCGATGGTCCCCGAGGGCCTGGTGCTGCTGACCTCCGTGGCCTTCGCGATCGGCGTCATCCGGCTGGGCCGCAAGCAGTGCCTGGTGCAGGAGCTCCCGGCGATCGAGGGCCTGGCCCGGGTGGACACCGTCTGCCTGGACAAGACCGGCACCCTCACCGAGGGCGGCATGGACGTGATCGACCTGCGGGTGATCTCCGACGGCGAGGCGCCCCCGGTCGAGAAGGACACCATCAAGCACGCCCTCGCCGTGATGGCCGGCGCCGACGCCCGCCCCAACCCGTCCATGCAGGCCGTGATCGACAGGTACGGGCGCGGCGACGACGCACCGGGCGGCAACGGCTGGCGCGTCATCGAGGCCATGCCCTTCTCCTCCGCCCGCAAGTGGAGCGGCGTGCAGCTGCTGGAGCCGCAGGGCGGCGAGGCCAGCTGGCTGCTCGGCGCCCCGGACGTGCTGCTGCCCGCGGGGCACCCGGCGCTCGCCGAGGTCGACGAGCTGGGCGCGCAGGGCCTGCGGGTGCTGCTGCTGGGCCGCACCCCCGTGCCCCTGGACTCCCCCGACCCGGCGGCCGGCCTCGCCCCGCTCGCCCTGGTCGTGCTCCAGCAGCGGCTGCGCTCGGACGCCGCCGAAACGCTGCGCTACTTCGAGGGCCAGCACGTCCGGGCCAAGGTGATCTCCGGCGACGCGGCCGTCTCGGTCGGCGCCGTCGCCGCCCACCTCGGCCTGCCCGGCGCCGACCAACCGCTGGACGCCCGCACCCTGCCCTCCGAGCCCGGGGCGCTGGCCGACACCGCCGAGCGCACCAGCGTCTTCGGCCGCGTCACCCCGCAGCAGAAGCGCCAGCTCGTCGGGGCGCTGCAGTCGCGCGGCCACACCGTGGCGATGACCGGCGACGGCGTCAACGACGTGCTCGCCCTCAAGGACGCCGACATCGGCGTGGCCATGGGCACCGGCTCGGACGCCACCAAGGCCGTCGCCCAGATCGTGCTGCTCAACGACTCCTTCGCCACCCTGCCCTCGGTGGTCGCCGAGGGCCGCCGGGTGATCGGCAACATCGAGCGGGTCGCCTCGCTGTTCCTGGTGAAGACGGTCTACTCGGTGCTGCTGGCACTGCTGGTGATCTTCACCCACTCGCCGTACCCGTTCCTGCCCCGCCACTCCACGGTGCTCTCCACCCTCACCATCGGCGTGCCGGCCTTCTTCCTCGCCCTCGCCCCGAACAACGAGCGGGCCCGCACGGGCTTCGTGAAGCGGGTGCTGCGCCTGGCCATCCCCGGCGGGGCGATCGCCGGGACGGGCACGTTCGTCGCCTACGCCCTGGCCCGCACCGATCACGCGACCGACCTCAAGGCCGACACCAGCGTGGCCACCCTGACGCTGTTCCTGATCGCCATCTGGGTGCTCGCCATCATCGCCCGCCCGTACAGCTGGTGGCGGCTGCTGCTGATCGGCGCCATGGGCGGCGCCTTCGCCCTGGTGCTGCTGGTCCCGGCCTTCGCCGACTTCTTCCAGCTGCGCCTGGTCGGCTGGCGCGACCCGTGGACCGGCGTCGCCATCGCCGCCGTCTGCGGCGTGGTCCTGGAGGCCACCTGGGGCTGGATGAGGCGCCGCGGCATGGAGTGAGCCCGGGTCGGACCGCCCGGCACACGCCCTAGCATGGCCCCCATGGCACGCAAAGGTGGGGACCTGGAGGCGTTCGTCGCCTTCCTCGGCGGAGTGCTCGCGGCCGGAGTCACGGCCATGGCGATGGTGGGGCTCGGCCTGACGCACGGGCCGACGCCCGAGGTGAAGGCGGCGGCGGTGGTGACGCTCGGCGCCGTCTGGCTGACCGTCACCACCACCGTCTACCTGCGGCTCAGGCGTCAGCCCTCGAAGTCCCGGGCGGCGGACAGCTCGTAGGCCCGGTCCGGCTCGCTGAGCGCCGCCAGCACCTCGAAGCGGCGGTGCCACTGGCCCACGGACCAGGCCAGCCCGGCCGCCAGGCCCTCCGGGGTGGCGGCGTGCAGCAGCCCGGGCACCGGCGGCACCTCGAACTCGTCGTCCTCGTCCTCGGCTTCGGCCAGCTCGGGGTCGTACGGCGGCTCCGGCGCCCCCGCGGCCGGGTCCCAGCGCCAGTCGACGGCCGCCTCGCCGCCGTCCGGGCCGACCACCAGCAGCTCCTCGTGCTCCTCGTACGCGACGGGGCAGCCGGGCAGCAGCTCCCGCACCGCGGCCGGGACGCGGTGCAGCACGCCCTCGGAGAGCACCCGCCCGCCAGCCACCTCGCTGGCCAGCGACACGTGCAGCCGCTCGGCGAGGTCGGCGGCCAGCGCCGGGGCGACGGGCAACACCGGGTGGTCGTGCAGGAGTTCGACGAGGTCCGGCGCGTCCGCGACCACGGCCTCGGTGGCGTCGACGACCACCGTACGGTCGGGGCGGCGCCCCGTGGCCGGGTCCAGCGGCGCCAACGCCCGCACCACGTCCAGCGGTTCGATGCGCTCCCGCTCCACCCGGGCCAACGCGCTGTACAGGCCGTGCAGTTGGCGGTGTCCGACCTCGGCATCCGGGTCCGTCATCCGGTCCAGCGCCTCGTCGGGCCCGTGCGGCTCGGCGAGCAGCGCGGCCAGCGTGGTGCGCACCCCGAGGGCGTGCAGGAACTGCTCGTCCAGGCTGGTGCGCGCCTCCTCGTACAGCCCGCGCAGCAGCGGGTCCGCCCCGGCGGCGCGCAGCCCGGCGGGCTCGCGGCCGTCCAGCACGGGGTGGTCGCGCAGCCACCAGGCGGTGTACGGCGGCAGGTCGGCGTAGGTGCCGTCCGGCAGCAGGGCGCGCACGGGGGTGACCACGGCGTCCCGGTAGGGCGGGCGGGCGAGGGCGGCCAGTGCCTCGGGCCAGGCGTCGTCGTGGACCAGGTCGAGGTCGCGCACGGCGAGGAGTTCGGCGGCGACGGGCGGCACGCCGATCGCCTCGTCGGCGTCCAGGGCCTCCAGCACGTCCTCGGCCCATTCGGCGAGCCCGTCCGGGGCCTCGTCGATGAGCCCGGTGAGGCGGCCGCCGGCGGCGCGGTCGGCGGGGGCGGTGGGGTCCAGGCGCTCCAGGTCGTCCGGGTCGAGGACGACGTCCTCGGCGCGCACCAGCACGAACTCGGTGGGCACCCCGGCCGCCGCGAGCACCTCGGGGCCCCAGCGCTCGAGCAGGTCGTCGTCCACCCAGCCGGCGTCGTCCTCGCGGACGATCGCCGCCAACGGGGTTCCGGGCAGCAGGAGTTCGCCCGCGCAGGCGGGCTCGCCGTCGTCGTCCAGCAGGGCGAGGCGGGCCAGCCAGGGGTGCTCGCCGGGCGCGGGGGCGGCGGCCTTGACCAGCGACAGGACGGCGTCGGTGAGTTCGAGCGCCGCGTCGAGGTCGTCCTCGGCCAGCTCGCAGGAGCGGGCGACGGCGGCGCGCACCTCGGGAGTGTCCAGCACCCCGGCGGGGGTGGCGGTGCCGGCGCCGAGCTTGGCCAGCAGCGGGTGCGAAGCCTCCGGGTGGGCCAGGCGCAGGTCGAGCGCGGCGAGCGCGCCGGCCAGGGACTCGGGGTAGCCGGGGAAGGCCGCCCAGTCGGCGTCCTCGGAGGGCAGCAGGACGCGGCGCGGCCCGGTGACGGTGCGCCCGTCCGCGAGCGGGACGGGCAGCGCGCCGAGCGCCTCCGGGTCGGCCCCGCCGAGGGCCGCGTACAGGTTGCGCCACCAGGCGGGCTCGCGGTCCAGGCCGCCGAGCTGGTCGACCACCTCGGCCAGCGGCACCCGGCGCACGTTCAGCACCCGCAGTTCGGTGCGGCGCTCCAGGCCGGCGGGCAGCAGCCCGGGGAAGATCGGCGCCAGCGCCTCCACGACCGAGCCGTCCGCGCCCTCCAGCAGCGTCGCGTCCTGCGGCCGCAGCGCGGGCGTGCCCTGCTCGACGAGCGCCGGGTGCGGCAGGAACGGCGTGCCGGGCAGCCGGCCCAGGATCGCGGCGCGCAGCGCGTTGTCCAGCGCGCCCTGCCCGAGCGGGCCCGGCACCAGGCCGAGCGAGCCGAGGTCGGCGCCCCGGGCGCGCAGCAGGTCGGCGTAGCCGTCGGCGGCACGCTCGGTGAGGAAGTCGGTCAGCGGCCCGGGGGCGACGTGCCGGCGGGTGGAGTCCAGCGGGTAGGAGGCGATGAGCAGCGCGGGCAGGCCGATCGGCTCGTCGCTGGGGGTGGGCGCGTGCAGCACCGGCGCGATGCCGGGCTCCATCGGGCTGCCGTCCTCGCGCACCGGCACCGCCCAGGTGACGGTCCAGTACGGGCGGGCGCGCTCCTCGGTGGGGCGGTCGGCGAGCAGGGCGGCGTCCAGGGTGCCGGAGGCGCCGGCGGTCTGCCACAGGGTGCGGCGCCCGGGCAGGCCCGGCAGGTCGGTGACGGTGACGGTCACCTCGGTGACGCCGTCCGGGCGGGGCTCGGCGGCGGCGCGGGTGAGGGTGCGGGTGCCCTCGGCGGTCTCCACCACGACCTCGGCGAGGCCGGGCAGGGTGAGCAACAGGGCGTCGTCGATGCCGTCGAGCAGGCGGCGCGTCAGGTCCTCGGCTGCGGCGTCGCGCAGCGGCAGCACCACCACGGTGTCGTAGCCCTCGGGCGCGGGGCCCTCGGCGGCGAAGGGCAGCCGCAGCAGCGGCACGTGGCCGTCGCGGCGGCGCAGCTCGTCGGCCAGCGCGGGCTGCGCCTCGGCCAGCGCCCGGGCCTCGCCGAGGGACCAGCGCACCCCGCCGACGGAGCCGAGCACGGCGGGCTCGTCGGTGACGGCGAGGACGGCGGCGAAGCCGACGCCGAAGCGGCCCACAGTGGGGGTCTCGCCGCGCTTGGAGGAGGCGCGCAGGGTGGAGAGGGACTCGACGGCGGCGGCGTCCAGCGGGGCGCCGGTGTTGGCGGCGGCGAGCACGCCGTCGGCCAGGGTCAGCCGCAGCCGCCCGGGGCCGTGCCCGGCTCGAAGGGCCGCGTCGGCCGCGTTCTGCGCCAACTCGACGACCAGGCGGTCGCGGTAGCCGCCGAGCGCCAGTTCCTCCTCGGCGTTGGCGTCCTCCCGGAACCGGGCCGGGGAGGCGGCCCAGGCGTCCAGCACGCGCCGGCGCAGCGCGGCCGTCCCGAACGGGTCCGCGAGGTGCTCGTCCGTGCTGCTGCCGATGATCCGAGGTTCCACGGGACCTGCCGCCTTCCGCCGCCCTGTACGTCGTAGGGCATTCTTCCCTGCCCCACTGACTGCTCCCGACCACACGCCTCCCGGAACGGCGACGGCCCGCCCCACCGCTCGGGCGGGGCGGGCCGTCGGCGCGCGTCAGGAGTGGCCGAGCTCCTCGGCCGGGGCGTCCGGCTCGACGGAGCCGGAGGTGCGGTCGGGGTGGAGCTGCAGCGGCTCGACGACCAACTCGTCGAGGATCAGCTCGGACGGCGCCGGCGGGGCCGGGATGACGGCGGCCTCGGAGTGCCCGCCGCAGCCGTACGCGAAGGAGACGATCTGCCCGTCGGCCGGGCCGAACTCGTTGCCGCACACGCCGAATGCCTGGCCGAGCGAGCCGCCGATCGGCACCAGGAAGCCGCAGCTGCCGCAGGACGCGGGCGCGGCCTGCGCCATCGGCGTCTGCGGACCGTGGGTCTTCTCCCAGCGCTCGGCGGCCAGGTGCATGCCCAGGCGGGAGAGCACCCGGCTGCGGCCCATGCCGAGCTCCTCGGCGACGGCGTTGATCCGGGCGCGGGCGGGGGCGGGCTGGACGTGCGGGTCGGTGACGACCACGTCCTCCTCGGCCACCAGCGCGACCACCGAGTTCGGCGCCGGCTCGTCCTCGCCGGTCCAGCCGGGCTCGAGGCGCGCGTCGTCCGCACCGGTGGGCAGCAGGTCGCCGGGGCCCATGTCGCCCGGGCGCAGCCGCTCGCTCCACGGCACCCACTCGGGAGCGAGGACGGCGTCGTCGCCCGGCAGCAGCACGACCTCGTCGAGGGTGATGTTCTTGGCGCGCGGGGCGCGGGCGACGGTGACCGCCCAGTGCCAGCCGCGGTAGGCGGCGTCCAGGCACTCGAAGGTGTGGGTGACGACGCGGTCGGCGTCCGCCTGGACACCGAGATGTTTGCCGACGGCCTCGGCTCCGACGGCCTCCTCGGCTGCCTGGCGGGCGAGTTCGACGGCCTCGGCACAGAGCCGGTCGGGGGTACGGCTTCGCATCGCAGCACTCACGGCGTCGATTCTCTCCCAGTTCTTCTGTCGCCCACGGCGTGTTTGCCTGTTCCGTCGCGGCTGGTTGGTCCCTGGTCCATTCTGCGTGACCCGAGCCCGCCGCGGTACCGGCCGCGCCGCTCGCTCGGACCGGCCGGGCCCCCGACGCCCGACGGGGGCGGACCTTGGGCAGGCTACCCGCCGGTCGGCGCCCGGGCACAGTCCGGGGCGCACGCGGGCGCTCCGGCAGCCGCGCCGAGGGGTCCGCGATCCCGCGTCACCACGGTCATTCTGGGGCAGGATGGGCTTGTGGCGGACGTGAACCCGTCGCAGCACGCACTGCGCGCCTCGCAGGCCGGCGGCCCCGACGAGGCGGACGCCGTGCCGCGACCGCAGGGCCCGGTCCTCGCAGCGGGCGAACCGCAGCCGGAGGACGGAACCGCGACGCCCGCAGCGCCCGCAACGCCCGCCGAGCGCGCGCAGCCCGCGCAGCCCGTCGACCTCACCGAGCACGAACCCCAGGACCACCCGGAGGACGAGCACCCGGAGGACGAGTATCCGGAGGAGGGCGAGGAGCCCCGCCGCCACTTCCTGATCCGCACCGCCTCCGCCGCCGGCGCCCGCACCGGCAAGGTGGTCCACGGCACCGGCCGCCGCATCCGCCGCGCCACCTCCGCCGAGGGCGCGGGCGAGTCGGGCCTCGCGAAGCTGATCGAGCTGCACGCGCTGAACTCCTTCGGCGACATGCTGATCACCATCGCCCTCGCCTCGACGATCTTCTTCTCCGTCCCCACCGGCGAGGCCCGCGGCCGCGTCGCCCTCTACCTGCTGATCACCATGGCCCCCTTCGCGCTGCTGGCCCCGGTGATCGGCCCGCTGCTGGACCGGCTCCCCCACGGCCGCCGCGCCGCGATGGCGATGGCGATGCTGGCCCGCGCCGTCCTCGCCTGGACGATGGCCGGGGTGATCTCCGGCGGCGGCCTGGCGCTGTACCCGGAGGCGCTGGGCGTGCTGGTGGCGTCCAAGGCGTACGGGGTGGTGCGCAGCGTGGTGGTGCCCCGGCTGCTGCCGAGCCGGCTGTCCCTGGTGAAGGCCAACTCCCGGGTGACCCTGGCCGGGCTGCTGGCCACGGGCGTGGCGGCCGCGGTCGGCGGGCTGCTGCACCTGATCGGGCCGGGCTGGCCGCTGCGCGGCGCGTTCCTGGTGTTCGTGATCGGCACCCTGATGGCCTTCCACCTGCCGCACGAGGTCGACTCGGCCAAGGGCGAGCAGCGGGCCGTGCTGCACGCCGAGGTGCACGGCGAGGGCCCGCACCTGATCCCCCACCGCCCCGAGCCGGTGAAGGCGTCGCTGCGCACGGTCGGCCCCTCGGTGGTGCTGGCGCTGCGGGCGATGGCGGCGATGAAGTGGCTGGTCGGCTTCCTGGTGATGTTCCTGGCGTTCCTGCTGCGCACCGATCCGATCGGCGGGCTGCGCCCGACGCTGGCACTGGGCCTGGTGGCGCTGGCGGCGGGGACGGGCAACGCGCTGGGCTCGGTGCTGGGCTCGTGGCTGCGCACCCGGGGGCCTGAGGCGACGGTCACCGTGATGCTGCTGGTGGCGACGTGCGTGACGGTCGCGACGGCGCTCTGGTACGGCGTGGTGACGGTGCCCCTGGTGGCGGCCACGGCCGGGATGGCGGCCTCGCTGGGCAAGCTGGCACTGGACGCGCTGATCCAGCGGGACGTCCCGGAGGCGGTGCGGACCTCGGCGTTCGCCCGTTCGGAGACGCTGATGCAGCTGTCCTGGGTCGCGGGCGGCGCGGTGGGCATCCTGCTACCGCTGAACGGCGTGCTGGGCCTGTCGGTGGCCGCCTCGGTGGTCGCCGTGGCGCTGCTGTGGACGGTGCGCTCGCTGCTGCGCACGGGCGTGCGCCGACGCCCCGCCGCGCCCAGGGTGGCCTAGTAGGCCGTGTCGTTCGGCTCGAACGACACGCCCCGGGCCCGTGACGGGCAACACGCGGTGTCCGACCCCCGCGTAGCGTGATCGGCCGGGCCCGGTAGATTCTGATCCCATGAGCCTCGATTCCCGCCTCCTCGCCGCCCTCGGCGCCGTCGTCGTGGTCGGCGCCGCCACGGTCGGCGGGTCCGTCGCCTTCGCCTCCGACCAGACGGCGCACAGCGACCACCGCGTCACGGTGACGGTCGGCCGCAACTCGTCGGTCCACGACCCGTTCTGCTTCAACGACGGCCAGCCGCTGTCGCAGGCGGACCTGCGCACGTGCTCGGCGGACGCCAAGGCGGCCTTCGCGAAAAACAAGCTGCCGTCCCTGGACGTGCGGCTGAACGACCGCATCGGCGTCGGCGTGACCCCCACGGTCTCCGACACGGGCTGGATGGCCTCCAGCAACGGCGGCGCCGAGAGCGCCGGCGGGGAGTTCCCGCTGATGAACTACGCCAAGAAGGTGACCTTCTCGGGCCTGCAGCCGGCGACCTCCGTGCTGAACGCCTCCGGCAAGACGATCGTCAGCGTGCAGGAGGGCAGCTCCAACGGCAAGGACCTGGTCGCCCTCTGGTACTTCGTGCTGAACACCAAGGAGGACTGACGGTCCCGCGATGACCGTGCAGACCCCTGAGACGCACCGCGAGCAGTCGGGCCCCGAGCGGGCCCGGCTGCTCGTCGTCGTCGCCGTCCCGGCCGAGGCGCAGGCCGTCCTGCGGGGCCTGTCCGGCGGCGCCGAGGCGGCCGAGGAGCTCGCGCTGCCCGGCGGCGGCCTGCACCGCAGCCGCGCCGCCGCCGTGGACGTGCTGGCGGCCGGGGTCGGCCCCGCGGCCGCCGCTGCCGCCGCCTCCGCCGCGCTGGCCGCGCGCCCGTACGCCCTGGTGGTCTCGGCGGGCATCGCGGGCGGCTTCGCCCCGCACGCCCCCGTCGGCGCCACCGTGCTGGCGGAGGCGATCGTGGCCGCCGACCTCGGCGCGCAGACCGACGAGGGCTTCGCCGACGTCACCGAGCTGGGCTTCGGCACCGTCCGGCACACCCCTCCCCCGGCCGTCCTGGCCCTGGCCGCCGGAGCCCTGAGCGCTCCTGTGCCCGGCCTGGCGTCGGGCCTGGTGCTGGGCCCGGTGCTGACCGTCTCCACCGTCACCGGCACCGCCGAGCGGGCCGCCGCGCTGGCCGCCCGCCACCCGGGCGCCGCCGCCGAGGCGATGGAGGGCTTCGGCGTGGCCGAGGCCGCCGCCCGGCACGGCCTGCCCGCCCTGGAGCTGCGGACGGTCTCCAACCCCGTGGGCCCGCGCGACCGGGCCGCCTGGCGCATCGGCGAGGCGCTGGCCGCCCTGGAGCGGGCCTTCGCCGCACTGCCCGTCCCCGAACTGATCGAGCTGACCGAGGAGGCCGGCCGTGGCTGAACGGCTGAGCATCGCGTACTCGCCCTGCCCCAACGACACCTTCGTCTTCCACGCCTGGGCCCACGGCCTGGTGCCCGGTGCGGACGTCCCCGAGGTGACCTTCGCCGACATCGACGTCACCAACGGCCTGGCGGAGCGCGGCGAGCTGGACGTCCTCAAGATCAGCTACGGGGCGCTGCCCTGGGTCCTGGACGAGTACGCGCTGCTGCCCTGCGGCGGGGCGCTGGGGCGCGGCTGCGGCCCGCTGGTGCTCACCCGCCCGGGCACGGAGCGCCCCGAGGACCTCGCGGGCAAGGTCGTGGCGGTGCCCTCCGAGCGCTCCACCGCCTACCTGCTGTTCCGCCTGTGGGCCGCGAAGGCCGTGCCGGGGGGCTTCGGCGAGATCGTCGTCCTGCCGTTCCACGAGATCATGCCCGCCGTCCGGGACGGCCGGGTGGACGCGGGCCTGGTCATCCACGAGGCCCGCTTCACGTACCAGCGCTACGGGCTGAACAGCCTGGCCGACATGGGCGAGGCGTGGGAGCGGGAGACGGGCCTGCCGATCCCGCTGGGCGCGATCGTCGCCCGGCGCTCGCTGGGCGCCGAGCGGCTGGGCGCGCTCGCCGACGCCGTGCGCGCCTCCGTCCGGCAGGCGTGGGCGGACCCGTCGGCCAGCCGGGAGTACGTGATGGCGCACGCCCAGGAGATGGACCCGGACGTCGCCGACCAGCACATCGGGCTGTACGTCACCGAGTTCACCGAGGACCTGGGCGAGGAGGGCTACGAGGCCGTCCGCGCGCTGCTCACCCGGGCCGCCGCCGAGGGGCTGGTGCCCCCGCTCGACCCGGGTGCGCTGGCGTTCGTCAGCTGATCATCGGACCGTCAGACGTCGAACTGGTCGGCCACCGCGCGCAGCAGCCCGGCCAGCTTCTGGCCCGTCGGCTTGGCCGGGTAGCGCCCGTGCTGGAGGCCCGGCAGGACGGCGTCCAGTGTGGTGATGAGGTCCTGGACGATCGGCGCCATGTCGTCCGCGCTGCGGCGCTGGGCGGCGGCGACGGAGGGCAGCGCCTCGAGGAGTTGCACGCTCATCGCCTGGTCCCCCCGGTGCCCGGCGACCACGCCGAACTCGACGCGCTGGCCCGGCTTCAGCGACGTGACTCCGGCGGGAAGCGCCTTGGTGTGGACGAAGACGTCGTCCCCGTCGTCGCGCGAGAGGAAGCCGAAGCCCTTCGTCTCGTTGAACCACTTGACCTGGCCGGTGGGCATCTCGAACAGTCCTCGAATGGGTGTGAGGGATACCCGGCCATGACCGGGGATCACAGGGTGGAGGGAAGTACGGCCGACCTCGGCTCGGCGCCCTCGGGCGCTCACGGTCGGCTCGCCGTCGGGAGCAGACTAACGGTCCGTCACGGTGTCATCCGCGTTCCGCGGGGGATCGGCGGCCCCTGGCCCGTTCAGGGCGGTACGGACGCGCGGATCTCTCGGGTGCGGGCGCCCCGGTACCGGCACGGCCGGAGCGCGGCTCAGCGCTGTCCATCGGCACACACCCCCCGGGTCTCAGGACACGGGGCGCAGCGGTTGCGCCCCTCGGCAACCCGTGCATACCCCCGCCCAGCAGGGATCAAAACGCATCGCTGCCGGGAAACTGCGCAACGTGACCGACCCGCTCCCGTGGGCGTCCGGGCGACGGTCCCCGCCGGACGCTCTGCCAGACTGGGGACACCCGTCCAGGTGATTCCCGAGGAGCGAGCAGTCGTGAGCAGCGCCGTGAGCAGCCGGAGCGCCGATCCCGGCGACGTGTACGTCAAGGTCGGGACGGTCGTCTTCGGCCTGGGCATGCTCGCCACCCTGGCCACCCTCGTCCCGCTGTTCCTGCACCTGACGCCGCTGCCCAGCGTCGCGTGGTGGCTGAGCATGCTGATGCCGGCCGGCTTCCTCGCCGCGCTGGTCGGGCTGCTGCGCAACGCCCGGGCCCAGCGCCGGCGGATGCAGGAGTCCTGACGTCCCGGAGCTGTCCTAGGCGCTCGCCACGTGCCCGGCGAGCCAGGCCGGGAACTCGGTCAGGTCCCTGAGCACCACGTCCGCGCCCGCCTCGCGCAGCTCCTCCGCGCCGTACGGGCCGGTGGCCACCGCGACGGCGACGGCCCCGGCGTGCCGGGCGCCCACGATGTCGCCGAGGTGGTCGCCGACGTAGACGGTGGCGCCGTGCTCGCGCAGGGCGACGCCCTTGGTCTCGGCCCACAGGTCGCCGATCACGGCGTCCGCCGCGATGCCGGCGTGCTCCAGGTGCAGGCGGGCGTTCGGCTCGTACTTGCCGGTGATGACGGCGATCCGGCCGCCGTGCTCGCGGACGGCCTCGACGGCGGCCAGGGCGCCGGGCAGGGGGACGGTCGGGGCGAAGGCGTACTCGCGGTACAGCTCGCGGTAGCGGTCGGCGGCCCGTTCGGCCTCGTCCTCGGGGAACCAGTTGCGGATCTCGTCCAGCAGCGGGGGGCCGAGGCGGGTGACCACCAGGTCCGCGTCGATGGGGGTGCCGGTCTCGGCGGAGAGTGCCAGGTAGGTGGCGCGGATACCCGGCCGGGTGTCCAGCAGCGTCATGTCAAGATCGAAGCCGACGGTGAACGGGGCGGTCGAGGTCTCGGGCATGCGGCCAGGCTATCCAACCGGCCGCGCACCCGACGAGGCTGTTTCCCCGGCGGTCGGGGCGACCCGGCCCGAAGCGGAAACGGGACACTTCGGCGAATCGCACCGCCGATCCGGACATAATCGACACGCCCCAGACCGCCCGGCCGCCCGAGGACCGCCGATGCACCGGATCACCCGCCGTACGCTGCTCACCGGTCTCGGCGCGGCCGGGCTCGCCGCCTGCACCTCCGGCCGTCCGGCGGCCCCGCCCGCGGACGGGCTCGGCACGGGCACGCCGAGCGCCGTCGCCCCACCGCCGGTCACCGTGACGGCCGCCACCGGGCCGGTGCTGGTGCCGGGGGCGCCGCTGAAGGTGGTCGTACTGGACACCGATGTCCTGGACTCCGCGCTGACGCTCGGGATCACCCCGGTCGGCGCCGCGCTGCCCGTCGGGGACACCGGCTTCCCCGCGTACTGGCCGGCCTCCCGGGTCGCGGACGTCCGTCCCGTCGGCCCGGCCGGGGCGCCGGACCTGGCCGCCGTCCGGGCGCTGCGGCCGGACCTGATCCTCTCCAACCAGGCCCGTGACGGCGACCGCTACGACCAGTTGCGCGAGCTGGCCCCGACCGTGCTCACCCAGACCACCGGGGCGCCCTGGAGGGCGAACTTCCAGCTGCACGCCCAGGCGCTGAGCCGGGAGGCGGCCGGGGCGGCCTTCGTCGCCGCGTACCAGAAGCACGCGGGCCAGGTGGCGCAGGCGCTGTCCGCGGCGAAGCTGTCGGGGCGCAGAGTGAGCCTGGTGCGGTTCGTCGACGGCGGCGGGCTGCGGGCGTACGGGCGGCAGAGCTTCCCGGGGAGCGTCCTCGCCGACGCGGGGGTGGGGCGGCCGGACGCGCAGAACGTCGACCAGTCCGACGTCGAGCTGCCGCCGGACCAGCTCGGCCGGGCGGACGGGGACCTGCTGCTGTACTCCGTGTACGGGGACCGGGCGCGGGCGGGCGTGGACTCCGTGCTGACGGGCCCGGGGTGGCAGGCGCTGGGGGCGGTGAAGGCGCACCGGGCGTTCCCGGTGGACGACCAGCTGTGGTTCCAGGGGCTCGGCTACACGGCCGCCAACTTCATGCTGGACGAGCTGCAGCGCTTCCTGGGGGCGTGAGGGGTCAGGGGCCGTGAGGGCCTCAGGGGTCGTGAGGGCTTCAGGGATCGTGAGGGTTCAGGGCGCGCCCGCGTAGCGCGCCGGGGAGACACCCACGGCGGCGGTGAAGTCCCTGGTCAGGTGGGCCTGGTCGGAGTACCCGAGCTCGGCGGCGAGGGCTGCCAGGTCCAACTCGCCGACGGCTGCGGCCCGTTCGGACGCCTCGTGCAGCCGGGCGCGGCGCAGCACCCACTTCGGGGAGGCGCCGACGTACTCGGCGAACAGGCGCTGGAGGCGGCGCACGGGCAGGCCGAACTCCCGGGCCAGGTCGTCCACCCGGTACAGGTCGGGCGAGGCGGTGATGCGCTCGACCATCGCGGCGACCTCCCCGGCCACCGGGTCGGGCGCGGGCAGCCGGGGGCGTAGGAAGGCGTCGACGAGGGACGGGTCCGGCTCGGCGGCCAGCTCCTCGTTGAGCCGGTCGGCCTCGGGGCCGAAGAGGTCGGCGGCGGGGACGGTCCGGTCGGTGAGGTCGCCCACCGCGCACCCGGCGAAGGGGCGGAAGGCGCCGGGGTGGAAGCGCGCGCCGAGCACGTGTCCGGTGCCCTCCAGGCGGCGGGCGAAGAGCGAGCGCTGCACCCCGTACACCTGGGCGCGCGGCTGCTCGAAGACCAGGTGGACGTTGGGGTGGCAGAGCACCTTCTGCGCGTACGGGTCGTGGCCGTCGAGGTTCCAGCGCACCAGCCAGTAGTACTCGACGAACCGCGCCACCTCGGGGTGCGGCGCCGGCCGGTCCACGGTGATCAGCTCGGCGGCGCGGGCGGGGTGGAGGACGCCGCGGCCGAGGTGGGGGGATTCCATGGCGGCCAGGGTAGGCCGAGGGCGTGTCGCGTTTCTTCAAGACCGGGCCGCGCGGCGCGGCGCAGGATCGGGGCATGACCGTTCACCCGCTGCACCCCGTCCTGGCGCGCGCCGCCGCCGTCGCGGCCGAGGTCGCCGCCGCCGTTCCGGCCGACCACCCGATGGACGCGCCGACCCCCTGCACGGAGTTCGACACCCGGACGCTGATCAACCACTGGGTGCTGTACACCTCCCACGGCCTGGAGCACCGGGCCCGGCGCACCGAACTGCCCGCGGAGCTGATCGCCCGAGACTTCACCGCCGACGCCGACTGGCGCACGGCGTACGCGGCGCAGCTGGAGCGGGCCGTCGCGGCCTGGGAGGCTCCGGCCGCGTGGGAGGGCAAGGTCGACCTCGGCGGGTCCCCGTTCCCGGCGCTCGGGATCGCCCGGATGCTGCTCCTGGAGCTGATGCTGCACGCCTGGGACGTGGCCCGGGCGACCGGCGTCACGGTCGGGGCCGGGGTCGGTGTCACCGTCACTGTCGACGAGGAACTCGCCGAGCTGGTGCGGGAGATCGCCCAGGAGAACGCCGAGATGTTCCGGCAGTACCAGGGCTTCGCCGAGGAGGTGGCGCTGCCGGACAGCGCCTCCGCGTGGGATCGCGCCCTGGCGGTCTCCGGGCGCGACCCGCACTGGAAGAACTAGGGAATCGGGACGGCCTCGGGGGTCTGAGCCTCGGATGCCTGGGCCTCGCCCCGCGCCCCCGGGCGCAGGACGAGGACCAGGACGGCCAGCCCGGCGAAGAGCGCCGCCGCCACGACACCGGTGACGTGCAGGCTCGCGGTGAACGCCGCCCGGGCGGTGCGCAGCAGTTCCGCCCCCTGGCCGGCGGGCAGGTGCCCGGCCTCGGCGACGGCGCCGGCCAGTGAGTCGGAGGTGCCGCCGGTGCGGTCGCGGTAGACCACGGCCGCCAGCACGCCGAGCAGCGCGAACCCGAGCGAGCCGCCGAGGTAGTTGCCGGTCTCCGACATCGACGCCACCGAGCCGGCCCGCTCCGGCGGCACCGAGCCCATGACCAGCCCGGTGCCCAGCGCGAACAGCGGCCCGGTGCCGAGGGCGAGGACGGAGATGCCCGCGACGGCGAGCGGCAGCGAGCCCTGCCCGTCCACGGCCGCCAGCAGCAGGCCCCCGAGGGCCGAGACCGCCAGCCCGCCGGCGATCGCGGTGGTCTGCGGCAGGTGCCTGGCGAGCACCGGGGCCGTCATCGTCCCCGCCGCGACGGCGATGCCCATCGGGGCGAACAGCAGGGCGGAGGCGACGGGCGAGTGGCCGAGGACGCTCTGCAGGTACTGCGTCACCATCAGGCCCGTACCGGCCATCGCGACCCCGGCGAGGACGAGGGAGACGAGCACCGCCAGGAACGGGCGGTTGCGCAGCAGCCGCAGGTCCAGCAGCGGGACGTCCAGCCGCAGTTGGCGCCGTACGAACACGGCCCCGGCCGCCGCGCCGACGATCAGCGCCGCCGCCGGGAGGGCGCGGACGCCCTCGGTGCCCGCCACCGCCAGCTGCTTGACGCCGTAGATCATCAGCAGCATCGCCGCCAGCGACAGCCCGACGCTCGTCAGGTCCAGCCGGCCCGAGCGCTCGCCCCGGAACTCCGGCAGCAGGAACGGCCCGGCGAGCAGCACCACCGCCATCGGCGGGACGGCGGCCAGGAAGACCGAGCCCCACCAGAAGTGCTGCAGCAGGAACCCGGCCATGACGGGCCCGAGCGCGCCCCCGGCGAACTGGCAGGCGGCCCACAGTGCGATGGCCCGGCCGCGCTCGCGCTCGTCGCGGAACAGGTTGGTGATCAGCGCGAGGGTGGACGGGGCCAGGGCGGCGCCGGCGATGCCGAGCAGGGCCCGTACGGCGATCAGCATCAGCGGGCCGGTCGCGAAGGCGGCCACGACGGACAGGGCAGCGAAGGCCGCCGCGCCCGTCAGCAGCAGCCGGCGGCGGCCGAGGCGGTCGCCGAGCGTGCCCATGGTGATGACCAGGCCGGCGACCACGAACCCGTAGCCGTCGCTGATCCAGAGCTGCTGGACGTTGCTCGCGCCCAGGTCGGCGCTGAGCCGGGGCAGCGCGAGGAGCAGCGCGGTGGTGTCCAGCGCGACGATCAGGGTCGGCAGCATGAGGACGGCCAGTCCCAGCCGTGCCCGGGTGGTTGTCGTCTCGGGGGTCGTCTCGGGGGTCATCTCGGGGGCTCCGTGTTCGTCCGGGTGTTCGTTCTCCGTGTCCTTCGGGGGTCTGTCGGAGCGGGCGGGCCATTCTCGACACCGGGTGCGGACGGAGCCGCAAAAGATTTCCGCCCGGGGACGTCAAGACGGCGGGGACGGCTCCGACCATCCGGTGCGAGGGCCCGGAGGGACCGGGCCCGAGGTCGAACCGTTGAGGAGTCGCGAGATGAAGTTCGTGATCAGCATGCTCATGAACCCGGCTGTGCTGGACGCGCTGACGGACGAGGAGAAGGGGGCTCTCGGCGCCGGCCACGGGAAGTTCATCGAGGAGATCAAGGCGTCCGGTGAGCTGATCACCACCCTGGCCCTCGTCGACCCGTCCCAGGCCGCCGTGGTGACCGTCCGCGACGGCAAGCAGGCCGTCACCGACGGGCCGTTCCTGGAGGCCAAGGAGTTCCTCGGCGGCTTCTACCTGATCGACGTCGAGAACCGGGAGCGGGCGATCGAGCTGGCCTCGCGCATCCCGGACGTCGCGATCGAGGGCCTCGGTGTCGAGGTGCGCCAGGTGATGTTCTCCGACGGACACTTGGAGGCATGACAGCTCCGGACTTCGAGGACCTGCTGCGTGAGCTCACGCCGCAGGTCCTCGGCACGCTGGTACGCCGCTACGGGCAGTTCGAGGGCTGCGAGGACGCCGTGCAGGAGGCCGTCCTCGCCGCCACCGTGCAGTGGCCCGCCGAGGGCGTGCCGGGCAGTCCGCGCGGCTGGCTGGTGACGGTCGCCTCCCGCCGGTACGTCGACCAGCTGCGCAGCGACCACGCGCGCCGCGAGCGGGAGGCGGCGACGGCCGCCGCCGAGGTGGTGCCCGAGGAGGTACCGGACCGGGACGACACCCTGCTCCTGCTCTTCCTGTGCTGCCACCCGACGCTCACCGCCGCCTCCCAGACCGCCCTGACCCTGCGGGCGGTCGGCGGCCTGACCACGGCCGAGATCGCCCGGGCCTTCCTGGTGCCGGAGGCGACGATGGCGGCCCGGATCAGCCGCGCCAAGCAGCGCATCAGGGCCGCCGGCCGCACCTTCGGCCCGCCGGAGGGCGCCGAGCGGGAGGAGCGGCTGCGGGTCGTCCTCCAGGTGCTCTACCTGATCTTCAACGAGGGCTACACCGCCTCCTCCGGCGAACTCCTGCACCGCCCCGACCTCGCCCGCGAGGCGATCCGGCTGACCAGGGCCGTCCACGCCCAGTTGCCGCAGGACGGGGAGGTGAGCGGGCTCCTCGCCCTGATGCTGCTCACCCACGCCCGGTGGGAGGCCCGCACGACGGCCGACGGCGGCCTGGTGCCGCTGGACGAGCAGGACCGGGCGCGGTGGGACGCGGCGATGCTCGAGGAGGGGATGGGGCTGGTCAAGGCGTCGCTGGCGGGGCCGCGGCTCGGCCCGTACCTGCTCCAGGCCGCCATCGCCGCCACCCACGCCGACGCCCCCACGGCCGCCGACACCGACTGGCGGCAGGTGCACGCGCTCTACCTGGTCCTGGAACGCCTCGCGCCCAACCCGATGGTGACCCTCAACCGGGCGATCGCCCTCGCCGAGGTCGAGGGGCCCCGGGTGGGGCTGACGGTGCTGGCCTCCCTGGACGAGGACCCCCGGCTGGCCGGGCACCACCGGCTGCTGTCCGTCCGGGCGCACCTGCTGGAGAAGGCGGGCGACGCCGTGGGGGCGTACGACCACTACCGGCGGGCGGCGCGGGCCACCGACAGCCTCGCCGAGCGGCGCTTCCTGGAGGCCCGGGCGGGGCGGGTACGGCCTGCCGCCTCGGGCTGAACCGTCCCGCCGGCCTCAGGCCGAACCGCCGAGTCGTCAGAGTGAACCGTCCAGCGCCGTACGGAGTTTGGAGCGCAGCAGCCGTACGGCCGGGGAGCTCTGGTCCCGGCGGGCGACCAGGCCCAGCCGGGCGTGGACGGCGGCGTCGGTCAGCGGCACGGCCCGCAGGCCCGAGCCCCGGGCGGAGGCGGCGCTGAGGACGGCGACGCCCGCGCCGCGCTCGGCCAGGCGCAGCAGGGCGACCGGGGAGCTGGCGTCGAGGTCCACGCGGGGGCCGAGGCCGAGCTGCGCGCAGGAGCGCTCGTAGGCGGCGCGGATGCCGGTGCCCGGGGAGAGGCAGAGGATCTTCTCCCCGCGCAGGTCGGCGAGTTGGACGCTCGGCCGGTCGAGGGCGTGCCCGGCGGGGAGGACGGCGGCGATGGGCTCGTCGACCACGACGGTGACCTCCAGGCCGGCGGCGACCTCCCCTGCGAAGCCGATCAGCGCGAGGTCGAGGGCGCCGCCGAGGACCTGCGTCTGGAGGTGGTCGGGGTGCCCCTCGTGCAGGCTGAGTTCGATGCCCGGGTGGGTGCGGCCGAGGTCGGCGACGGTGTCCAGGAACGGCGGGATCGAGCAGCCGGTGATCATGCCGAGCCGGACGCGGCCGCGCACGGCGTCGGCGAACTCGGCGGCGGTGTGCTGGATCGCGTCGAGCGTGGCGAGGGCGCTCTTGGCCAGCGGCAGCACGGCCTCCCCGGCGGGGGTGAGGCGGACGTGGCGGCTGGAGCGGTCGAGCAGCTTCTGGCCCAACTCGTGCTCCAGTTTGGCGACCTGGGTGCTGATGCCGGACTGGCTCACATGCAGCCGGGCGGCCGCAGCGGTGAACGTACCCTCGTCGACGACGGCGGCGAAGTAGCGCAGCTGGTGCATCTCCATATCTGGAAATGATAGCTGGCATGTGATCCATCTGTTGGACGGATGATCCAAAGCGTCGAAGAATGGAGGCATGACGACGACGAAGAGTGCACGCGAGCTGGCCGAGACCTACTTCACCGCCTGGGAGGCGGGCGACTTCGACACCATCCGGGGCATCCTGGCCGAGGACGTCGACTTCGTCGGCGCCCTCGGAACGGCCTCCGGCATCGAGCAGGCCCTCGGCGGCCTGCGCGGGCTCGGCCAGGTCCTGGAGAAGATCGACGTGAAGGCGCGGGTCGCCGAGGGCGACGAGGTGATCACCTGGTTCGAACTGCGCACCACCATCGCCGACCCGGCCCCGACCGCCAACTGGATGCACGTGGAGAACGGCAGGATCACCCGCATCCGCGTGACCTTCGACCCGCGCGGCCTGCTCGCGGGCTTCGAGAAGCGTGGCTGATCGGGCGGAGGAACCCCGGCGAGAGGACCTGGAGGGCCTGACCGCGAGCGCGGTCACGCCCTCCTCGCTTTCGATGCCCCTTTGTTCAACGTCCTGTCCCTGACGGCGCCCTGTCCCCGTCTCGATGGAATCCCCCGGGCGGGGGAGGCGGGTCGTCCGTGATGCCGAGGCCCGGGCGGCGGGGCCGCCCGTACGGTCTCGTAGGGGGCCGGGGAGGCCGGGGTGGCCCGTACTGAGCGCGGGGCGCCCCGGCCGTGGGGGCCGGGTCTCAGCGGCTGGCGTGGCGGACGGTGAGGCGGCCGTAGCCCATGACGCCGGAGATGCGGATCGTCGGGCCGGCGGGCTGGGTGCGCCGGGGGATCCGGTAGTCGATGTCCTTCCAGCCGGTGGTCAGGCCGTCGAGGTCGACGACCGCGCCGAAGGGGACGGTGATCTTGGCCCTGCCGGTACCGACCTGGAGTTCGATGTCGACGACCGGGTCCTCGATGACGGCCCGGGAAAGGTCCAGGTGTACGCGGCCGAACGCGGACTCGACCTTCAGGAAGCGCGGCACCCGCCAGGCGCCGTCGCGCTTGATGCGGCCGCTCGCGGCGCTGATCGTGGAGGTCCTGGGCGCCGCCTCCGCCGGGAGGGCGGCCAGGACGACGTCCAGCTCGGCGCCGGTCCGGGCGATGAGGACGCGGTCGAGGCACGCGTCCATCTCCTCCAGGGAGATGACGCCGTCGGCGTACGCCCCCTGCACGCGCTGCACGGCGTGGTCGCGGTCGGACTGGATCGACAGTGGCGGCTGGTTGTCCGGCAGAGAGGTCACCCGTTCACTGTAAGTCCCTTGCCGCGCCTGCACGGTAGCGCCCCGGCGTGGTGCCGACGAGGTCGGTGAACGCCGCGATGAAGCCGCTGGGGTTGGCCCATCCGCAGGCGTGCGCGGTGTGGGTGGCGTCGTGGCCCTCGGCGAGGAGTACCAGGGCGTGGTGGATGCGGAGTTGGGTGCGCCACTCGTAGAAGGTCATGCCGAGTTCCCCGTGGAACAGGCGGCTGAGGGTGCGGCTGCTCGCGCCGACTGCCCTGCCGAGGTCGGCGAGGGTGGAGTTGTCGCCGGGCGTTTCGCGCAACTGCCGTGCGACGGCGCGCAGTCGGTCGTCCTGCGGTTCGGGAAGGTGGAGGGGCTGTTCGTTGGCTTCGCGCAGTTCCTCGACGAGGACGCGGAGGAGGCGTGAGCGCGCGCCCTTGCTGTAACCCTCCTTGTCGGGGCTGTAGTTGCGCGGCCCGGTGAGGGCGAGCAGCACCTCGCGGGCGAGGCCGGAGGCCAGGAACACGGCGGGCCGGTCGGGCACGAGCCGGGCGACGGACGGCGGGACGAAGACGATCCGCATGTCGGTGTCGCCGTGGGCGTGGTGGCTGTGGGTGACGCCGGCGGGGGTCCAGGCCACGCGGTTGGCGGGGACGATCGACGTGCCGTGCGCGCTGTGCAGCGAGAGGACCCCGCGGGCGGCGTACACCAAGTGGCCGCGCGGGTGCGACTGTTCGGCGCTGGTCTCGCCGGACGGGAAGAGGTGGCGTCCGCCGGAGGGAAAGACGTGGGACGTGTGAGGTTGGCGAGGTACGGGCATCAGTTGGCAGCCTATCGGTAGCAAGCCATGGCGGGGACTGGCGAGACTTTCTTCCATACCGCAGAGAACTGGGCGGTTCGGCTTGGGAGATGGGGAAGCGAAGATGACGACGTTCGTTCTGGTTCCCGGCGCGTGGCACGGCGCCTGGACGTTCGACCCGGTGGTTCCGCTGCTGGAGCGGGCGGGCCACACGGTTCACGCGGTGACGCTGACGGGCCTGCGGCCGGAGGACGACGTGGCGACGGTCGCGGCCGCCGACCTCGACACCCACGCGCAGGACGTGTTGGGGCTGCTGGACCGGGAGTTGCTCGATGAGGTGACCCTGGTCGGGCACAGCTATGCGGGGATGGTGATCGCCGCGGCCGCCGATCGGGCCGGTGGCCGCATCTCGCGGCTGGTGCACCTGGACGCGTACGTGCCGCGCGACGGGGATTCGTGCTGGACGGCGACGAACGACCTGTACCGGGGGCGGTTCACGGCCGGTGCCGCGGAGCTCGGTTACGCCGTCATGCCGACGGCGGGCGGGGATCCCCGGCGGCGGCCGCATCCGGTGGCCTCGCTGCTGCAGACGATCAGGCTGACGGGGGCGGTGGAGAAGGTCCCGCGCCGGGACTACGTGTACTGCTCGGGGTGGGAGGACGGGACGCCGTTCGCCGAGACCCGCGCCCGGGTCGCGGCCGATCCGGGGTGGCGGGTCTTCGACCTGCCGACCGCCCACAACGCGATGCGGGAGGCCCCGGAGGCCGTCGCCGCCCTGCTGCTCGACGGGCAGGACTGACGGCGCCCCGGTCGGCGTTACGCGTGGAGCACGATCCCGGAGACCACGAACCCGAGGAACCAGAGCAGGGGAATCAGCGCCACGTACGCGACGGGCCGGCGGAGCACCGGCTTGCCCGGGTCCATCCAGGCGCGGCCGGGGGCGGGGATCGAGGAAGGGAGCCTGGTGAACCTGCGGTAGGCGACCAGGTTCCAGGTCAGGGTGAACGGGGTGAAGATCGCCAGGGAGAAGGGGCTCCACCAGCCGAGGAAGAGCGTCCTGGTGGTCATCTGGCGGACGACGGCTATGCCGCAGTCGCGGCAGAAGGGGCCTTCGAGTCGCTCGAACTTCATGTAGATGAGCGCGCCGACGTGGGAGCGGACCTTCATGTGCTCGACGTGGCCGCCGCCGCAGTTGCGGCACAGGGGCGAGCTGGGGTGGTAGCCGCCGGGGGCGGGGGCGGCCAGGTACTGCGGCGTTGTCATACGAGGGTCTCCTGATGTTCGAAAAGGTCGACGAGATCGGAGTCGCCATGCGCGATTAGTGCTAGTCTCGTGAGGAGACGTTGAAAGCCTTCCTCGCTCGGATGACCATCCGGCCAGGGAGGCTTTTTTCATGCCCCCGGACTGGAGGAGTCTCATGCCGGACGTCGTGCGGATCGCGAAGGATGACGACCGCTCGGTGATGGAGCGGCTGTGGCTGATGTTTCGTCACGATCTATCGGAGTTCGACGAGTTGCTCCCCAATCCGGACGGGAGCTTCCGCGACGAGTGGCTCCACCAGGCGTTCACGGACGACGATCGGGTGCCCTACCTGATCACGTGCGACGACCGACCTGCGGGCCTGGCATTCGTCCGTGGGCTGGCTGGTCCGACACGGGTACTGAACAGCTTCTTCATCGTGCGTGGAGTACGACGGAGGGGGATCGGCCTGAAAGCCGTCCAGGAAGTCCTGGCCAGGCACCCCGGCCCCTGGGAGATCGCCTTCCAGGACACCAATGTGACGGCCGTTCACTTCTGGCGCCGCGTAGCCACCCAGACCGTCGGCGACGCATGGACAGAGGACCGCAGGCCGGTCCCAGGCCGCCCGAACCTGCCGCCGGACGTCTGGATCTCCTTCAACACCCCTGCGGAGGGCGGGTATTAGCCGTCCTCGTCGGGCGGGGTGGCGCGGAGGGCGGTGATGACGCCCAGGGCGACCGTCGCGAAGGCGAGGACGAGGAGGACGGCGAAGGCGGCCGTGATCAGGAATCGCACGGAGGCTCGCGGTCGGCGTCGAGGAGGAGGGTGAGGAGGTTCAGGAGGGTCGAGAGCGGCGCGGTGTTGAAGCAGACGAGCACCTGGCCGTCCATGGTCCTGTCGGTGGTAGAGGAGGGCCAGACGAGACCGAACTTCCTGCCCCGCTCGTGGAGTTCACTCAGGAGCGAGCGGACGTGGTCCTCGGTGAAGGCGCGCAGACGGGGGTCGCCGGGCTTCATGGGGTAGCGGCGTCGGGGGGTCGTCATCAGGCGGCGTCCCGCTCGCACTCGAACCAGACGGACTTGCCGCGCTTCTGGGGGTCGACGCCCCAGCGGCTGGTGAGGCCGGCGACGAGCTGGAGGCCCCGGCCGGACTCCGAGAGGAGGTCGGGGGTCTGCGCGGTCGGGATGACAGAGCTCTCGTCGAAGACGGTGACGCGGAGGATGCCGTGGTCGATGGAGAGGATCTGGACGACCGGCGCGGGGGTGTCGCCGTGGCGCCAGGCGTTGACCAGCAGCTCGCACAGGGCGAGTTGGGCGTCGAAGATGGCCGAGGGGGGCCAGCCGAGGCGGAGCATCGCGTCCTGGAGGGACTGGCGACCGAGGGCGAGGGAGGGCGTGTTGAGGTGACGCATGGGAGGACTCCCGGCGTGGTGTGGTGTGACGTGAAGATCCGGCGGACATACGTCGCCGTGAACCAGGCCATGCCGGAAGGAGGCATGGCTGCTCTGCGGCTCCTGGCAATAGGAGTTACTGACGATCCGTCGGATCGATGTGAGGTCGACCATAGCGCAGGAGGGTGGCCAAATTTCCCCCCGTTCGGGAAGTTCCCTCTATCGTGGTATCGGTAGACCGACACTCGACCCACGCGGCAGACTTGACGCCGACCACACCCTCGGAAGGAAGCCATGCCGCCACGCACCAACCCGACACTCCGCCAACGCAGGTTTGGCGCCGAGATGCGGAGAATGCGTGAGCGGGCGGGCTTCGGCGGCTCTGAACTCGGCCGTCTCGTCGGGATGAATCCCGCCCAGGTCACTCAGATGGAATCCGGGCGGATCGGCATCAGTGCAGACCGCCTGCGGACGATCGCCGCCGCGTGCAACTGTGCGAATCGCCCACTTGTCGATGCCCTCGCAGACACCATCTCAGAACGAGGAAAGGGCTGGTGGGAGGAATACCGCGAGGTTCTGACCACGGACTTCCTCGAAGTAGCAGAGACCGAACATCACGCAAAGTCGCTGTCCGTCTGCACCACCACTTACATCCCGGGTCTACTCCAGACCGGAACCTACGCCGCAGCAGTTTTCGCTCGGATCTATCCCCCACTGCCTCGCAAGGACGTCGACGTCCGAACGGCCTTTCGCGTTCAACGGCAGCAAGTGGTCCGATCCGGAAAGATCGCTCTTCACGCCTACATCCACGAAGCTGCACTCCGCATGCAGTTCGGCGGCCCCAAGATCCTCGCCGACCAACTCGAGGCTCTGGTCGAAGACTCGATGGAAGACGGAATCTCGATCAGAGTCGTGCCGTTCGATGTCGACACCTACCCTGGCGCTGGCGAGAACGTGACGTTCGCCGAGGGGCCCGTCCCCGAACTGGACACCGTCCAGATGGACGTCTCCCAAGGTTCGCTGTTCTTCGACGCCCCTGCGGACCTGGCCAAACACCGAGCGATCTTCGCTCGCATGGACTCCGCAGCTCTTCCGGAAGATGGCTCGCGAGACTTCATCCGATCCATCAAGAAGGAAGTAGAAGCCAAGTATGCGTGACACCGATTGGCAGAAGTCGAGCTATAGCGCGGCGAACAACGAGTGTGTGGAGGTCCGCGCGGTTGGCAGCCTCCTCGAACTCCGCGAGTCCGACGAGGCCCACCTCACCCTCTGCATAGCCCCTGCTGCCTTCACCGCGCTCCTCTACAGCGCCAAGGCTGGCGACTTCGACCACCACGCCTAACCCCTCGGCCGCTCGCGCACCGACGCGAGCGGCCGAGCCCTTCAGGAGGTAAGCGATGCCTGACCGCGAATGGCAGAAGTCCAGCTACTCCGGGGCGAACGACACCTGCGTCGAGGTCCGCACGAATGACGCCCTCGTCGAACTCCGCGAGTCCGACGAGGGCCACCTCATCCTCCGCGCCGCCCCCGCTGCCTTCACCGCCCTCCTCTACAGCGCCAAGGCTGGCGACTTCGACCACCACGGCTAGGAGCTGTTCACGGTTCGGATCTTGGCCTGGCCTGATCCGACCGTAGAGATCGCCTCGTGCTGACGTTTCGTCAATAACGAATCCACAACCGCGCGGGCGATGATGCTATTCAGGCCAACTATTCGACCTCGCACATGTATTGGCCAAACGGGAGCGGGACGCTACGGATCCGGACCAATGCAGTCACGCCCGGTTTTCTTCACTGCCGGACTAGCCGCACGCGTGTCCTATAAGGTGCCGCGAGGAGATCCCGGACCGCACTGCGCTGCGCCACTTCGGGCGGCTGCGGGACGTCGCCGACGTGGGTGGCTTCCTGGTCTCCGAGCACGCCTCGTACATCCCTGGCCAGGTCTTTCAGGTCGACGGAGGCCCTGGCCCGTAACCGGGTCGACAGTGCGAAGGGGGAACAGCCGAAATGACGGACCAGGACGACTGGGACGCGGTGGTCATCGGATCGGGGATCGGCGGGCTGGTCTGTGCTGGGTACCTGGCAGCAGCAGGCCGCCGGGTGTTGGTGGTCGAGCAGCACGATGTGGCCGGCGGGAACACGCACGTCTTCCGCAGACGCCGGTCCTACGAGTTCGACGTCGGCGTGCACTACCTGGGCGACTGCGGCCCTGACGGCATGCTGCCCGCGATCCTCGGGGGCCTCGGGCTCCGTGACCGGATCCAGTTCCGGGAGATGGACCAGGGCGGCTTCGACCGGATCTCGCTGCCCGGCCTGACCGTGGACGTGCCCGCGGGCTGGGAGCCGTACCGTCGGCGGCTCACCGAGGCCCTGCCCCAGGACGCCGCGGGCATCGAGGAGTTCACCGGAATCTGCCAGGCGCTGGCCGCAGAGCTGCGCGCCGCTCAGCTGTCGACCGAGGACTTGACACCCGCCGAGCTGGCGCGTCGTACCCCCGTCACCGTCCGCTGGGGCCGGCGCTCACTGGAGCGGCTCTTCGAACACTGCGATCTGACCCCCCGCGCCCGTACGGTGCTGGCCGCGCAGTCGCCCAACTACGGGCTCGCGCCGGACCTCGCCACCGTCGCCATCCATTCCGCCGTGATCGACCACTATCTACGCGGCGCCTACTACCCGGTGGGCGGCGGGCAGCAGTTGGCCGCCGGCCTGGTGGAGGTGCTGGAGGCGCACGGCGGTGAACTGCGCACCCGCTGCGCCGCGCAGCGGGTGCTGGTCGAGGACGGCAGGGTGACCGGTGTGCTGCTGGCCGACGGGCAGCGGGTGCGCACTCCGCTGGTGGTCTCCAACGCCGACTACCGGCGAACCGTGCTGGAACTCGTCGGCGCCGAGCACTTTCCCCAGCGGCTGGCGGACAGGACTCGCGAGGCCACCATGGCCCATCCCTTCGCGATCCTCTACCTCGCGCTGGACCGCCCGCTGCACGACCGGCCCAACGCCAACCTCTGGTGGTACCGCGACGCGGACCTCGAGGGCTGGTACCAGCGCCTGAGACGCGGCGAACTCGACACCGTGGACGCGATGTTCGTCTCCTTCGCCTCGCTGAAGGAGCCCGACTCCGGCGCCGTGTGCCCGCCCGGGCACAGCAACTTCCAGGTGATGACGCTCTGCCCGCCCGATCCCGAGTGGTGGGGCGTAGAACGGGGTCCGGCCGACGGCGGCCGGTACCGGCGCGGCAGCGCCTACCTGGCCCGCAAGCAGCAGCTCACCGAGGCCATGCTGCAGGCGGCCGAGGAGGCGCTCGGCCCGTTCCGCAGGAACCTGACGCACGTGGAGCTGGCCACCCCTCTCACCCAGGAGCGGTACACCCGCTCCAGCGGCGGAACCCCCTACGGGCTGGCCGGGTGGGGCAAGGCCGGCCACCGGCCGGACACGCGCACCACCGTCGAGGGCCTGCACGTGGTGGGCGCCAGCACCCGCCACGGCAGCGGGATCGGCGGGGTCGCGACCGGCGGCATCAGCTGCGCATCCGAGATCCTGGGGCAGCCGCTGCTCCCGCTGGCGCACGCCGGGAAGCTGCAGGTCGACCCGGCGCGGCTGCCCGAGCGGCCCGCCGACTGGGACGCGCTGGCCGTCTCCCGCGGCGCTGCCCGCCGCACCGCCCGCGGACTCGCCAAGCTGGGCTGACGGCTCCGCCCGGCTCCCGCAGCCGTCCACCATCTGACGCCACGGCCCCTCGCGCCGGATCGCGCGAGGGGCCGCAGTCGAGCGTTGTGCTCAGTCCTCGTCGTCCACCGGGGCGGACGCGGGCAGCGGGCCCGGCAGGACCACGCCGTTGGGGCGCAGCCCGTTGCCGCAGATCCGGGGTGCCCGGTCCTTCAGGCCCAGCAGCTTGAAGTAGTTCTGCCCGAGCGCGATGTCCCGGAACGCGGTGTCGCCCAGCGCCGTGTTGATCCGGCTGGTGACCTCCAGCTCCTGCTCGTACACCGCGTAGTCCTTGTTCCGCGCGGCCACGAAGTCCGTCCCCGGGATCGCCCGCTTCGGGTACCGGTCCAGGAACGCCGCGTACTTCTCGCGGTTGCCGGGCTTGCTGAAGTACAGGTCCTCCAGCACCCGCCAGCTCAGGTCGACGGTCAGGTTGGGGTGTTCGTCGAGCAGGCGGCTCAGGATGGCGATGTGCTGGTCCGGGTCCATGTGGGCCAGTTCCTTGGAGAGGCCCATGTGCGCCCAGACGATCTTGTTGTGGGGGTACCGGTCGAGGATCTCCTCCATCAGGTGGAGGTACTCGGTGGGCTCGGCGTCGTTCCCGAGGTCGGAGTGGAAGGTCACCGGGATGCCCCGGTCCTCGTACACCTTCATGAACGGCGCCCAGCGCGGGATGTCCTCGCTGGTGGCCGGTTCGGCGAGGTTGGGGAACAGGGCCTGCTTCACGACGTTGACCTCGCCGGCCCAGCGGAACATCCCCGGGTACTCGCGGTCGAGCAGCGCGATCCCGTCGGGGACGGTCTCGGGGTGGTGCAGGTCCATGAACGTCATCGAGAGCGCGAGGTTGGGGTCCGCGGGCCGGAACTCGCGCAGGCTCTCGGCGTTGGCGAAGTCGTTGCGCATCCGGGGGCGGACGGGCGTGCCGGGGCAGTCGAGGTAGTAGGTGCAGTCCGAATCAGCCGGAAGGACCTGCCCGATGCCGAACATGTTGGCGTAGTGGACGCCGGTCTTGTTCAGGTACCCGGTGACCTCCTCGAAGGGGATGGCCCTGCCTCCGAACGGGCGGAAGTGCAGGTGTGCGTCGACCACGGAGGTGTACGGCTGCTTCGACCGGTCGAAGCAGTCCCGCGCCGCCGCCAGCGCCTCACCCGTCCCCGCGGGCGAGACGACGACCGCCACCGCGGCCACGCTGACGGCGAAGGCGGTCAGCCGCCTGCCGCTCCGTTGACTCGTCCTCATGTGCTGCCTCCACGTAGTGCCGCGAACTGCCACACAGAAGAGTTAGCTGACGAACCGTCACGAATCGACGATGTCCCGGAGTGTCGCCCTCCGCCACCCGCCCGAACGGACGCAACCGGCCACGCGCCCCTCAGGACGCATCCTTCTCCAGGTTCGCGCGGAGGGCGGCCATCGTTTCGGCGACGCGGGCGAGGTCCTCCCGCGACACCCCCGCCGTGAGCGCGGCGAGCTCGGCCTCGACGATCGGCCGGGCGGCCGCCAGCCGCTCCTCCCCCTCGGGGGTCAGCTTCAGCACCGACGACCGGCGGTCCTGCGGGTGCGCCTCCCGCACGCACCAGCCCGTCGCGACCAGCCGGTCCACCGCCTTGCTCACCGCGCCCACGGTGATCGCCAGCTCCCCCACGAGGTCCTGCACACGGCATCCCCGGACCCTGTCGACGATCTCCAGGAACTCGAACTGCCCCAGCCCGATCCCCAGTTCGTCGCGCAGCCGCGCGCTCACCGCGTTGTACAGGCGGGTCTCGACCCGTACCAGGTCCACGAACACCGGCGTGACGCGCATCACAATCCTCCAATAGATTCCTAGGAATCATCTTCCCTGGAATCAGGCTACTCTTGCGGCAGATCGATTCCCAGGAATCAATCCTCGCGTCCCGCCCCAGCCCCGGAGGCCCGTCATGTCCGACCTTGCCACCCAGCGCAGCGAGTTCGCCGCCATCATCTCCCGCCCCGTCCCGGAGAGCGTGACCCTCCGCCGGACCGTCCTCGGCGGGCGCCCCACCCTCGACCTGGAGCCCGCCGACGCCACCGGCCCGGCCCGCCTCCTCTACTTCCACGGCGGCAGCTACGCCCTGGGATCCCCCGACACCCACGCCGGCCTCACCGGCGAACTGGCCCGCCGCGCCGGCCTCCGCGCCCTCTCCGTCGACTACCGGCTCGCACCCGAGCAGCCCTTCCCCGCCGCCGTCGAGGACGGGTTCGCCGCCTACCGCGACCTCCTGGAATCCGGCACCGACCCGCGCAAGCTCGTCCTGGCCGGTGACTCCGCCGGCGGCAACCTCGTCCTCGTCACCCTGCTCCAGGCCCGGGAGGCCGGACTGCCGATGCCCGCCGCCGCCGTCCTCTTCTCCCCCTGGACCGACCTCACCACCTCCGGCGGGAGCGCGAGCTCGAAGGAGGGCGTCGACCCCATCTTCACCAAGGCCGACCTGCACGACGGCGCCGACCGCTACCTCGGGCCGGCCGACCCCGCGCAGCCCCTGGCCAGCCCGGTCTTCGCCGACCTCACCGGCCTCCCGCCGCTGCTCGTCCAGGTCGGCGCGAGCGAACTGCTGCTCGACGACGCCGTCCGCCTGGCCGGGCGCGCGGGCGCGGACGACGTGGACGTCACCCTCGAGATCGGGGCCCGCCTCACCCACGTCTTCCAGCTCGGCTTCGCCACCGACCCCGCGGCGGACGCCGCCCTCGACCGCGCCGCCCGCTTCCTCACCGAGCACCTGTGAGCCGGGGCGCCCTCCTCACCGCCCGACAGGGCCCACGGCCCCGGCAGAACCGGCACCGGCAGAACCACCTGTCCCGGCAGGCCGACGGCCCCGGCGACCGAAACCCGGTCGCCGGGGCCCACCACGCGATCGTCACCCCCGTTCCAGCGCCGCAGCAGCCTCCTCCGGCGCCGCCGTCACGATCGAGTGGCAGCTCTCGGTCCGCGAGGTCCGCGAGGCCCGCGAGGTCCGCGAGGCCCTCGAGATCTGCGAGGCCCGCGAGGTCCGCGAGGCCCGGAGACTACCCACCGGACCGCAGCGGCTCCCCCGTCCGGTGCAGGTGCCCGAGGATCTCCCGGTACGACCGGACCAGCCCCACCTCGTAGTACGCGATCCCCTTCTCCGCGCAGAACTGCCGGGTGATCCGCGCCGCCCGCCGCAGCGCCGGAGTCGGCATGCTCGGGAAGAGGTGGTGCTCCACCTGGTAGTTGAGGCCGCCCATCACCGCGTCGACCACCGCCCCACCCCGCACGTTGCGCGACGTCAGCACCTGCCGCCGCAGGAAGTCCAGCTTCATCTCGGGCGTCACCATCAGCATGCCCTTGTGGTTCGGGGCGAAGACGCAGCCCAGGTACACGCCCAGCAGCGCCTGGTGGACGGCCAGGAACGCCACCGCCTTCCCCGCCGGGAGCGCCGCGAACACCAGCCCGAAGTACGCCGCGAAGTGCGCGACCAGCAGCGCTCCCTCCAGCACCGGCCGCTTCATCATCGGCCGCCGCAGGGCGCGGAAGCTGTTGAAGCTGAGGTTCAGCCCCTCCAGCAGCAGCAACGGGAAGAACAGGTACGCCTGCCACCGCCCGATGAACCGCGCCGGCCCGCTCGCCTCCCGCGCCTGCCGCTGCGACCACACCACCAGGTCCGGCGAGACGTCCGGGTCCCGCTCCTCGTGGTTGGGGTTCGCATGGTGGCGGGTGTGCTTGTTCATCCACCAGCCGTAGCTCATCCCCATCAGCAGGTTCGCGGCGACGAGCCCGCCGGCCTCGCTGGGCCTGCGCCGGTCGAAGACCTGACGGTGCGCCAGATCGTGTGCCATCAGGCCGATCTGGGCGAACACCACCGACATACCCGCCGCCAGCGCCAACTGCCACCAGCTGTCGCCGAGCGCGAACACCGCCCACCACCCACCGCCGAACGCGGCGAGCACCAGCCCCGACCGTACGGCGTAGTACCCCTTCCGCCTCTCGAGCAGCCCCTCGGCCGCGATCCGGCGGCTCAGCTGCGCGAAGTCGCTGCCGTCTCCCCGCAGTTGGCGGGCGGGGGCGGGCGCCTTGGTCATGGTGTCTGTGGACATGCCCCGAGTCTCGCCCGGGGCACCGCCCCGCCAGAACGGGGAAGGCACCCGTCCCGTACGGGTGTTAACCCCCGCCCCGCATCGGGTGCCAGCGCCCCGGCACCGCCGGCGAGCGGCGGTTCGGGTGAAGTTCCCGGCGCGGCGCCCCCGGGCCCCCGGCGCCCGGGAAACCTCCTGCGAGGCGGCCGCTCGCCCGGAGCGGCCGCGCCCAGCCCCCGGGAGGACCCGCATGCGCCTCGCCCCACGCCACGCCGCGCTCGCAGCCGCCGTCACCGCCCTGGCCGCGCTCCTGCCCGCCGCCGCCATCCCCACCACGGCCGCCGCCACCGCTGCGCAGGCCACCTCCGGCCGGTACATCAACCTGCACCAGTGCGTCTACAACAGCCCACTCGCGGACCAGAGCCACTTCGACCTCATGACCACGCTGGTCCCGAGCAGGGACGGGCGGTTCGCCGCCGGGACGGACATCTCCGACACCCCCGTCCCCGCCGCCGTGTGCGGCCCGGGGGACGGGAACTACGAGCTCGACGTCTACACGGCCGCCGAGCCCTACGACCGGACAGCGGGGCGCTACCTGAACCTGCACCAGTGCATCTTCTGGAGCGAGTACAACATGGACCACCTCACCACCGTGGTGGGGACCACCGACGTCAAGTTCGTCGCCGGCACCAACATCTCCAACACCCGTGACACCGCCGTCAACTGCGGTGGAGGCGGGGCCGACCACCCCATCCCCCTGCTGTCCAGCGCCACCCCCCTGGACCTGACCGCCGGGCGGTACCTCAACCTGCACCAGTGCCTGTACTACTTCGACCGCTACCGCGACCACATGACGACCTTCGCCCCCAGCGGGGACGGGCGCTTCAAGGCCGGGACGAACGTGTCCAACACCCCAGACACCACACCGTCCTGCGGCCCCGGGGACGGGAACTACCAGCTCATCCCGCTGCTCTCGGGCGTCAAGTCCCTCCCCCTGACCTGACACCGGGTGCGGGGCCGGTTCACGCCGGCCCCGCCTCGGCGAACACAACGCCCTCCACGACGCCCCCACCACCGCCGGACGCCTGCACCGCCTCGCCCCGGCCGTCACCGTCCGCATCGTCCCCGACGCCGGGCACTCCCTCACCACGGACGCGCCCGACGCCGTCCTGGATGCCGTCCTCGGTCAGGCAGCCCCCAGCCGGGCAGCCCTCAGACAGCCGGCCCGATCCCCTCCGGAAGACCGGCCACCACCAGGGCGACGGCCTCCTCCGCGGTCTCGGTACGCGCCACCACCTCGCCCGCCTTCCACACCTCGTACAACCCCGCGTCCGATCCGTACACCCCACCCTCGTAAGGAGACAGGACGTACCCGACCTTCGACCGCCAGGGCTCCTCGATCGCGGTGGAGAACCAGAGGTTGTAGTGGCTGTTGACCGGCATCAACCCGCGCAGCACCGGCTGGGCGTACGCCGCCGCCAGCACCGCGTGGGCGCGCGGGTGCCGGTTGTACGGCGGCGTGTGGACCCGGTCGAGCTTGATGAGCCACTCCAACTCGACCTTGCCGAAAGGTTTCTGCTCATGGGTGAGCGCCCAGGGTCGGTACCGGACGAACGAGGCGCGCGCCTTCGTCTCCTCGAGCCCCGCACCGCCGATCCACGCCGCCGTCGCCGTGACCACCTTCGCCAGGTCCGAGGACGCCCCGAAGGCCAGGGGCGCCCGGTTGCCGTGGAGCCGCACCTGGAAGGCCCGCCGCCCGCTGTCGGGCGGAGACACCATCACCCGGCGACCGCTCTCCCCGTCGACGTACTCCGCGAGACGCCTCGACTTCTCGTCCGCCTCGGGCAGTTCGAGCCCCAGCCCCTCCGCCGCACCCCGCATCGCGGCCCGCAGGGCGCCGTCCTCCCACAGGATCCTGCCCGCACCCACCCCTGAGTTCATGGCCCCAGTGTGCCCGAACCACGCCACCCACCCCTTGCGCCCGGCCGTACAGTGATGGGCATGACCTCCGCAGCAGTCCTGTCGCCGCCCGCCCTCTGAGGCGGGCCCCCCTCGACACCGGCGCGTGACCCGACGCGCGGATCGGTCGTGCCCGCAGACGCGAGACCACGACCCTTCCTCTCCGTCTGGAGATCCCTTCCGTGTCGAAGACCACTGCCGCACTCACCCCTGCCCCGCGCTCGGTACGCCGGGGCCTCGCCTGCCTCGCGTTCGCCGGCCTCACCTGGGGCACCACCGGGGCCGCCGTCGACATCGTCCACCGCTCCAGCGATCTCGGCCCCACGGCCGTCTCGTTCTGGCGCCTCCTGGCCGGCGCCGCGCTCCTGCTCGCCGCGAAGCCCCTGCGCCACACCTCCCGGCCCCCGCAGCCCCGGTCCCGACAGCCCCTGCGCCGCCGGGCCCCGCTGCTCACCGGCACGGGCCTCGCCCTGGCCGTCTTCCAGACCGCCTACTTCGCCGCCGTCCAGTTCACGGGCCTGGCCGTGGGCACCATCGTCACGCTCGGCGCGGCGCCGGTGCTCACCGCCGCCGGGGCCCGGGTCTTCCTCCACGAGCGCGTCGGACACACCGGACTGCTCGCCATCGCGGGTGCCTCCACCGGACTCGCCGTCCTGGTCCTGGGCAACCGGTCCGGCGTCGTCCACCCCACCGGCGTCGCCCTGGCCCTGCTCTCCGCCGCCGGATTCGCCGCCTCCAACGTCCTGGGCCGCCGGGCCGGCCGCCACGGCACCGGCGAGGACCCGTACACCCTCACCATCTGGGCCTTCGCCGTCGGCGCGGCCGCCCTGCTCCCCTTCGCCGCCCGCGAGGGACTCGTCCCCCACACCGCCCACCCGGCCCACGTCGCCCTGCTGATGCTCTACGTCGCCACCGTCACGACCGCACTCGCCTACCCGCTCTACTTCGCCGGAGCAGCCACCGTCCGAGCCGCCACGGCCTCGGTGGTCATGCTCCTCGAACCGGTCAGCGCCGCCCTCCTCGCCGTCCTCCTCCTCGGCGAACACCTCACCCCCGCCACCCTCACCGGCACCGCGCTCATGCTCACCGCCATCACCGCCCTCGCCCTCGCCGAATCCCGCCCGACACCGAAGAGCTGACACCGAAGAGCCGACCGCCCCTCACCCCTGCTGCGGTGGGCGGCGGCGCAGGGCCACCAGCAGCAGCACCGCCGCCGTGACGCCGGCGGCGGTGCGCAGGACGCCCGGGGCCATGGACCAGCTGAACTGGCCCAGGGGGGCGGAGGTCTGGACGCCCGCGCCGGCGCCCGCCGCCTGCTTGGCGCGCTGCATGGCGAGCAGGGTGGTGACGGACATCGTGACCAGCGGAATGCCCAGGATCACGAACTTGCGCATCAGGTCGGACATCTGGCGCGACAGGTAGCCGAGGCCCCAGCCCACCAGCATGGCCGGGAAGAAGCCGGAGACGGCGCCGCCGGTCAGCAGGCCGCAGGAGAGCAGGAGCAGCGGGGACGGCTTGCGCACGCCCTTCGCCGAGGCCGGGGCCGAACCCGCCCCGGCCTTCGCCCGGGCCTTCCTAGGGGCGGGCGCGGCCTTGGGCTTCCTCTCCCGGCGGCCCTTCCTCCCGGGCGCGGCCTCCGGCGGTACGGGCGGCTGCTGCGGTGCGGCCGGATCGGCCTCGCCCGTGCGCTGCTCGGGGATGGGCTTCGGCGCCGGGGCCCCGCCGCCCTCCGAGAAGTCGAACATCGTCATCGTCCACGGCCCGTGGCTCGACACCGAGGGCGGCGGCGGCCCCGGCGGCGCCTGCGTCTCCGAGGAGACGCGCGGGGGCTCCAGCGGAACGGACTCGATGCCGCCCGCACTCGGCGCCGGCGGGTCGTACACGCTGTCCTCGACCGGCGCCGAAGCCGGAGCCCCAGCCGGAGCCGCAGGGGCAGGGGCAGCCGGAACCTCGGGAGCCGGATCCGGAGCACCCCCCGAACGGTCGCTCCACGGCCCGCTCTTGCGCCACCACTCGCCGTCCGTCATCCCGCCGACACCCCGCCTCGCCCGTACCCGACCGCCCACCGAACCGCCCTGGCCGTGACGCTACCCACCACGCCCCCGCCCGCGCGAGTCCAACGCGGCCCCCGCACCGGGTGCACGACGCTCCCCCGCCGTCGGCCCGCCCGACTAACCTAGGTCGAATGACCACACAGCAGGGCCCCCAACGCCAGGGCAGGGCAGCCGCCGGCCCCCGCACCCTCGCCGAGGAGCTGCGCGCCCGCCCCGACGACGCGCTCGCCACCCTGCTGCGCGCCCGGCCCGACCTGCTGAACCCCGTCCCCGGCGACCTCACCCAGCTGTCCGCCCGGCTCTCCTCCCGCGCCTCCGCGCTGCGCGCCCTGGAGCGGCTGGACCGCTTCACCCTCCAGGTCGCCGAAGCCCTGGCCACCGCCCCGGACGGCACGAGCGCCGCCACCGTACGGACGCTGCTGACCGGCCCGGCGAAGGTCAAGCCGCACCCCGGCGCCACCCCGCTCACCCCGGCCGACCGCTCCGCCGTCGCCGCCGCCCTGCCTCGGGCGCTGGCCACGCTGCGTGACCGGGCGCTGCTCTGGGGCCCGGACAACGGCCTGCGCCTGGTCCTCGCCGCCCGCGAGGCCCTCGCCCCGACCGCCGTCAACCCCGGCCGCACGGGCCTGGGCCCGACCCTCGCCGAAGCCACGATCGGCATGTCCCCGGCCCGGCTGCAGCAGCTGCTCGCCTCCGCCGGCCAGCCCGCCACCCCGGACCCGGTCACCGCCGTCGCCGCCCTGACCGCCCTGCTCACCGACCGCGCCCGCTGCGCCGCCCTGCTGGAGTCGGCCCCCGAGCCCGCGCTGCGGCTGCTGGAGCGGCTGGTCTGGGGCCCGCCCATCGGCACCGTCCCGGACGCCACCCGCCCGGTGACGGCCGAGGACGCCCAGAGCCCCGTCGAGTGGCTGCTCGCCCGGGGCCTGCTGCTGCCCAGCAGCCCCGGCAGCGTCGTGCTGCCCCGCGAGCTCGCCCTGCACCTGCGCGGCGGCCGCAGCCACCGCACCGTCGAGCCCGTCCAGCCCGAGCCCGCGCCCGCCGCCGCCCCGCGCGAGACCCAGGTGGTGGACGGCGCCGCGGCCGGCCAGGCGCACACCGCCGTGCGGACCGTCGAGGAACTGCTCGAAGCCTGGGGCCTCAACCCGCCGCCCGTCCTGCGCGCCGGGGGCCTGGGCGTGCGCGACCTCAAGCGCACCGCGCAGACCCTGGAGACCACCGAGCAGCAGACCGCGTTCTGGCTCGAACTCGCCTACACCGCAGGCTTGCTGGCCCCGGACGGCGAGGCCGACGAACGCTGGGCCCCCACCCCCGGCTACGACGCCTGGCTCCACCTGGACACCGCCGAACGCTGGTCCGTCCTCGCCTCCGCCTGGCTCGCCGCCACCCGCGTGCCCGCCCTCACCGGCACCGCGGACGGCAAGGGCAAGCCCCGCGCCGCCCTCGGCCCCGAACTCGACCGCACCCTCGCCCCGTCCGTACGCCGCGCCGCCCTCGCCCTGCTCGCCGAACTCCCGCCCGGCACCCCGGCCACCGCCGAGGAACTGCTCCCCACCCTGCGCTGGCAGCGCCCCCTGCGCGGAGGCCCCGTCGGCCCGGACGGCCGCGAGCTGCGCGACGGCCTCGCCACCTGGGCCCTCGAGGAGGCCGAACTCCTCGGCGTCACCGGCCGCGGCGCCCTCGCCGCCCCCGCCCGCGCCCTGCTCACCGCCGAGTCCGACCCGGCCGAGGTACTCGCCCCGCTGCTGCCGCGGCCGCTGGACCACGTGATCCTCCAGCCGGACCTCACCGCGATCGCCCCCGGCCCGCTGCTCACCCCGCTCGCCCAGGCCCTCGCGCTCTGCGCCGACATCGAGTCCAAGGGCGGCGCCACCGTCTACCGCTTCACCCCGAACTCCGTACGCCGCGCCCTGGACGCCGGTCGCACCGCCTCCGACCTGCAGACCTTCCTGGCCCAGCACAGCCGCACGCCCGTCCCCCAGCCGCTGAGCTACCTGATCGACGACGTCGCCCGCCGCCACGGCATCCTGCGCGTCGGCGCCGCCTCCTCGTACCTGCGCTGCGACGACCCCTCACTGCTGAACGAGGTCCTCGCCGACCGCCGCTCCGCCGAGCTGAGGCTGCGCCTGCTCGCCCCGACCGTCCTCGCCTCCCAGGCCGCCCCCGACGTCCTGCTCTCCATCCTTCGGACCATGGGCTACGCGCCCGTCGCCGAATCCGCCGAGGGCGACGTGCTGATCACCCGCCCCGACACCCACCGCACCCCGCCCCGCACGGCCCCGGTGCCCGTCCCGGACGGCCCGCCCACCCCGGACGACACCCTGCTCGCCGCCGCCGTCAAGGCCATCCGCGCCGGCGACCGCGCCGCCACCGCCACCCGCCGCGAGCCCGCACCCGACCCGCGCGGACTGCCCCGCACGGCCGCCGCCGACACCCTCGCCGCGCTCCAGACCGCCGTCCTGCTCGGCGAGCGGATGTGGATCGGCTACCTCAACGCCGAGGGCATCGCCAGCCAGCGCATCATCGACCCGGTCAAGGTCGAAGGCGGCTTCGTCACCGCCTTCGACCACCACGCGGACGAGCTGCGCACCTTCGCCCTGCACCGCATCACGGGCGTCGCGGAACTCGACGAATAGACGAATACGCGAGTAGGCGAGTAGGCGAATGAACGTCCGTACGGGCTCAGTGCCCGGTCGCCCCCTTCATCTTCTCCTGCACGGCGTGGTCGGCCACGCTGCCGATCTCGCCCTGCCCGATCGGCAGCGAGCCGCCGCCCACCTGGTCCGCGATCAGGAATCCGGGCGCCGCCAGCAGCCCGCCGGGCCCCTCGCCGATGCCCGCGAGGGCGTGGGCCGAGCCGGCCGAGGAGGCGGTGGCCGCGAAGGCCGTGCCCATCAGGGCGAGGGCGGTGAGAACACGCTTCGAGGTCTTCATGACCAGCTCAACGAGCGAGTACGGACTGTGGTCACTCGGAGCAGTTGACGGGCGGTCGCACCCGGCGTAGTCCGGAAGGGCAGGGGGTTTCCCAGAGGAGGCATCATGCTCGGCGAACTGATCGGCGAGGTCAGCGGCAAGGACACCGGCCGACGGGTCCTCGCGGCCGCCGACGGACACGCGGTCCTCGAGGTGTCGTTCGAGGGCACCGGCGGCTACTACGGCGTCACGGTCTCCGGCTTCGGCACCTACGAGACCGAACTGCGCGCCGACGGCACAGTGTTCGGCGACGGACAGGGCGTCGACATGACCGCCGACGGTCAGACGGTCACCTGGCACGGCAGCGGCCTCGGCCACCTCACCGACGGAGGCGTCGTCCAGTACCGCGGCGCGATCTTCTTCTCCACCACCGCCCCGCAGCTGGAGAAGCTCAACGGCGTCGTCGGCGTCTTCGAGTTCGACGCCGCCCCGGACGGCACCTCCACCGGCAGGATCTACGAGTGGAAGTAGCCCGGCGCCCATAGCCCGGCACCCGTAGCCCGTAGCCCGTCACGCAACGCCGGGAATGAGCGACACTGGAGGGTCTGCGCCAACGCAGACTGTCAGCCAGTGGAGGGCTCCCCCGCGTGAACGACGGACCGCTCATCGTCCAGAGCGACAAAACTCTTCTCCTGGAGATCGACCACCCCAAGGCTTCCGACTGCCGCCGCGCCATCGCGCCGTTCGCCGAGCTGGAGCGCGCCCCCGAGCACGTCCACACGTACCGGGTGACACCGCTCGGCCTGTGGAACGCGCGGGCGGCCGGCCACGACGCCGAGCAGGTGGTGGACGCCCTGGTGAAGTACTCCCGCTACCCGGTCCCGCACGCGCTGCTGGTGGACGTGGCGGACACCATGGGCCGCTACGGGCGGCTCCAGCTCCTCAAGCACCCCACCCACGGACTCGTGCTCACCACCACCGACCGGCCGGTGCTGGAGGAGGTGCTGCGCTCCAAGAAGATCGTGCCGCTGGTCGGCGCCCGGGTCGATCCGGACACCGTGGTCGTACACCCCTCCGAGCGCGGCCAGATCAAGCAGGTGCTGCTCAAACTCGGCTGGCCCGCCGAGGACTTCGCCGGGTACGTCGACGGCGAGGCGCACCCCATCGACCTGGAGGAGGACGGCTGGCAGCTGCGCCCGTACCAGGCGCAGGCCGTCGAGGGCTTCTGGCACGGCGGCTCGGGCGTCGTCGTGCTGCCCTGCGGCGCCGGCAAGACGCTGGTCGGCGCGGCCGCGATGGCGCACGCCAGGTCGACCACGCTGATCCTGGTCACCAACACCGTCTCGGCCCGCCAGTGGAAGCACGAACTGGTCAAGCGCACCTCGCTCACCGAGGACGAGATCGGCGAGTACAGCGGCACGAAGAAGGAGATCCGCCCGGTCACCATCGCCACCTACCAGGTGATGACCACCAAGCGGAAGGGCGTCTACGCGCACCTGGAGCTGTTCGACGCCCGCAACTGGGGCCTGGTCGTCTACGACGAGGTGCACCTGCTGCCCGCGCCCGTCTTCAAGTTCACCGCCGACCTCCAGGCCCGCCGCCGCCTCGGCCTGACCGCCACCCTGGTGCGCGAGGACGGCCGCGAGGGCGACGTGTTCAGCCTCATCGGCCCCAAGCGCTTCGACGCGCCGTGGAAGGAGATCGAGGCCCAGGGCTACATCGCGCCCGCCGACTGCTGCGAGGTGCGCGTCACCCTGACCGACTCCGAGCGGCTGGCCTACGCCACCGCCGAGCCGGAGGAGCGCTACCGCTTCTGCGCCACCACGGCGACCAAGCGGCGGGTGGTGGAGGCGCTGGTCAAGAAGCACGAGAAGGACCAGACGCTGGTCATCGGCCAGTACATCGACCAGCTGGACGAGCTCGGCGAGGTCCTCGACGCACCCGTGATCAAGGGCGAGACCAGCAACGCCCAGCGCGAGAAGCTCTTCGACGCCTTCCGCAACAAGGAGATCGGCGTCCTGGTCGTCTCCAAGGTCGCCAACTTCTCCATCGACCTGCCCGAGGCGACGGTCGCCATCCAGGTCTCCGGGACCTTCGGCTCCCGCCAGGAGGAGGCCCAGCGCCTCGGCCGCGTCCTGCGCCCCAAGGCGGACGGCCACTCCGCGCACTTCTACTCCGTCGTCGCCCGGGACACCGTGGACCAGGACTTCGCCGCCCACCGGCAGCGCTTCCTCGCCGAGCAGGGCTACGCGTACCGGATCATCGACGCGGACGACGTGCTGTAAGAGCTGTCAACCGGTTCAGTACCGGACACCGTCGCGCCCGAGGAAGATCACGCGCGCGGCGGTGTCCAGGGCGATCCCGACGTTGCGGAAGGCGATGCTCAGCGGGCTGCGGTGACGGGCGGCCGCGACGGTCGCACCGGCCGGGACAGTGGGGTTCTCGTCTCGTGTGCTCATGTCTTCAACGGTAGGTACCCGACCGGCCCACGGCATCACTCCGAAGGCCGTACCCACCGCGCCGCCCGTCCTCCTCCGGGTGTACGCACACCCCCGAGACCTGCGGGGCTGGTACCCCGAGACGGACGGGTCTAAGATCGTCCGTCTGCCCCCTCCCGCACCGTGGTACCTGCTGAAGTCACGCAGGCAGCCGGGGGAGGCGTCGACCGCACGGCAACCGGTCGGCTGTACCCACCGTGAGCTCCATCGATCCGCTGCGCCCGCCACCGGGGCAGCCGGGAAGGTTCGCTGTGCCCGCCACCCCCACCACCGACCCCCTCCAGCGCGAACGCGACCACCTGGCCGCCTCCAGGGCCGCGCTGCGAGCGATGCGCGAGGACGTCGAGTCGCTCGACATCCGCGACGTGACCGGCACCTGGGTCACCGCCGTCATCCTCCAGAACCAGATCGAGGCCAGGATCGCCGCCCTGGCCGACCTCTCCGACACCCCGCTGTTCTTCGGCCGCCTCGACTACCTCCACGCGATCAGCGAGGAGCTCAGCGAGGGCGGCGGGGGAGAGAACTTCTACATCGGCCGCCGCCACGTCCACGACGCGGACGGCGACCCGATGGTCATCGACTGGCGCGCGCCCGTCTCCCAGCCCTTCTACCGGGCCAGCCGCACCGATCCGATGGACGTCGACCGCCGCCGCCGCTTCGGCTACACCGGCGGCGAACTCACCGCCTACGAGGACGAGCACCTCTCCGACCCGGCAGCCGAGACATTCACCGGCTCCGCCGGGGGGTCCACCGCCTCCGCCCTCCTCGCCGCCGAGATCGAGAAGCCCCGCGTCGGCCCGATGCGCGACATCGTCGCCACCATCCAGCCCGAGCAGGACGAGATCGTCCGCTCCGACATCTCCGGCACCATCTGCGTCCAGGGGGCGCCCGGCACCGGCAAGACCGCCGTGGGCCTGCACCGCGTCGCGTACCTGCTGTACGCGCACCGCGAGCGCCTCGCCCGCACCGGCACCCTGGTGATCGGCCCCAACAACGCCTTCCTCTCCTACATCGAGCAGGTGCTCCCCGCCCTCGGCGAGCTGGAGGTCGGCCAGGCGACGGTTCAGCAGCTCGTCGGCCACGTCGAGGTGCGCGGCGAGGACACCCCCGAGGCGGCCCGGCTCAAGGGCGACGCCCGGATGGCCGAGGTGCTGCGCCGGGCCGTACGGTCGGGCATCGCCCTGCCCACCGAGCCCTGCGTGGTCGTCCGCGGCTCCCGCCGCTACCGCGTCCCCGTCCACGAACTCGTCCAGATCATCGAGGAGTTGAAAGCCCGCGACGTCCGCTACGGCGCCGCCGGGGACGCCCTGCCGCAGCGCATCGCGCACACCGTGCTGCTCAAGATGGAGCAGTCCGGCGAGGCCCCCGACGACCGGGTGCAGGACGCGGTGGCCCGCAACCCCGCCGTCAAGGCCGTGGCCAAGGAGTGCTGGCCGCCCGTCGACCCGGCCAAGCTGGTGCTGCGGCTGCTCTCCGAGCCCGGGTTCCTCGCCGCCTGCGCCGAGGGCGTGCTGACCGCCGAGGAGCAGGCGGCCGTCCTGTGGCCCAAGCCCGGCCGCTCGGTGAAGACCGCCCGCTGGACGCAGGCCGACGCCGTCCTCGTCGACGAGGTGACGGACCTGGTGCAGCGCACCCCCTCGCTCGGCCACGTGGTGCTCGACGAGGCCCAGGACCTCTCCCCGATGCAGTACCGCGCCGTCGGCCGCCGCTGCACCACCGGCTCGGCGACCGTCCTCGGCGACCTCGCCCAGGGCACCACCCCCTGGGCGGCGGCCAGTTGGCCCGAGGCGCTGCACCACCTCGGCAAGCCGGAGGCGCACATCGAGGAGCTGACCAAGGGCTTCCGCGTGCCGGAGGAGGTCATCGTCTACGCCTCCCGGCTGCTGCCCTCGATCGCCCCGGGCCTGGCCCCGGCCACCTCGGTGCGCGAGACGCCCGGCTCGCTGGCGATCCGCGAGGTCGCGGCCGAGGAGATGACCGAGGCCGTCCTCGACGCGTGCCGCCAGGCACTGACCCACGAGGGCTCGACCGGCCTGATCGCCGCCGACGCCCGTATCCCGCTGTTCGCCGAGGCCCTGGAGGCGGCGGGCCTGCCGTTCCTCTCCCCCGGCACCGAGACCAGCGCGGGCGCCCGGCTCACCCTCGTCCCGGCCTCGCTGGCCAAGGGTCTGGAGTACGACTACGTGGTGCTCGACGAGCCGTCCGCGGTGGTCGCCGGGGAGCCGGACGAGCGCACGGGCCTGCGCCGGCTGTACGTGTCGCTGACCCGCGCCGTCTCCGGCCTGACGGTGCTGCACGCCGAGCCGCTGCCCGAGCAGCTGCTGTAACCGGACACGCCCTCAGCGCCGAGGGGCCGGTCCCGTACGGAACCGGCCCCTCGCGGAGCACGCTCAGGCGTCGATGAGCGCCCGCCACTCGGCGACCTTGGCCGCGTCCACCGGCGTCAGCCAGCCGTCGACGCGCACGGCCCCGCCGACGTGGAAGGCGTCGAAGCCCTCCGCCCGCAGCTCCTCGATGTGCTCGGCCCGCAGGCCCCCGCCGATCAGGATCCGCTGCCCGTAGCCCGGCTCGCCCCGGCGCGCCAGCTCGGCCGCCAGCACCTCGCGCCCGGCGTCGACCCCGGCGGCCGCACCGGAGGTGAGGAAGGTGTCCAGGCCCGGCAGGCCCGCCACGGCGGCCCGGACGGCGGCCCGGTCGGCGCTGTGGTCGATCGCCCGGTGGAAGGTCCAGCGGCAGCCGGCCACGGCCTCGGCGACGGCGGTGGTGGCGGCCAGGTCGACCGCGCCCTCGGCGTCGAGGAACCCGAGGACGAACTCCTCGGCGCCCTCGGCCCGCAGCGCGGCGGCCCGGGCGCACAGCTCGTCCAGGTCGCCGGGGGCGAAGCCGTCCCGGATGCGGAGCATCACCCGCAGCGGGATCGCGACGGCGGCCCGGATCCGGGCGAAGTCCTCGACGGACGGGGTGAGCCCGTCGGCGGCCATGTCGGTGACCAGTTCGAGCCGGTCGGCGCCGCCCGACTCGGCGGCCTGGGCGTCCTGGGGCGTCAGCGCGATGACTTCGAAAATTGGTCTAGACATATCAGACAGCCTGCCACATCGCACCGGACGCGGCGAGCCCCCGGCACCCGGCCGGGGGCTCGCTCACGCGTACGGCGATCGGACGCTCACGCACGCACCTGCCCGGGGCGCCGCCGCAGCCCGTACGCCGCCAGCGCCACCATCGCCAGCAGGATCGCCACCGGCATCGCCGTCGACATCAGGTGCGAGATCCCGCCCGACTCGCGCCAGATGTTGAACAGGCTGCCCGGCCCGGTCAGCGCCAGCACCGCCACACCCACCGCGGCCGGGACCGCCCGGCCGCGCAGCGCGGTCAGGGTCAGCACCAGCGGGGCGATCAGCATCAGCACGAACCACTGCCGGTCCACCGGGAAGCCCGTGTCGTCCCAGCTCTGGACGGCCGCCAGCAGCCCGCCCGCGGCCACCGAGGCCAGCACCAGGCCGCCCGCCCGCAGGGAGGGCCGGGGCAGCAGGTCGGTCGGCGCCGCGAGCAGCAGCAGCGCCGCGAACACGAACGGCAGCGTGGCCATCCCGATGTACCCGGGCCACCAGACGTCGTCGAAGTGCGAGTCGACGACGGCCCCGCCCAGCTCGCCCAGCGCCATCACGCCGAGGAACAGGGCCAGCCCGCGCGCCGCCGTCCACCGGCCCAGCGTCGCCGCCACCACGAGCAGCATGGCGCCCACCGGCTGGAAGAACACCTCCGCGTAGGCGGAGAGCGAGTGGTTCCAGCTGAGCAGGAAGGTCACCCGCTCCGGCGCGGCGAGCCAGGGCACCAGCGCCGCCCCGGCCACCGCCCCGGCGATCATCGGCGCGACCAGCGCCAGCAGCCGGCCCGCCGCCGTGGAGCCCGTCAGCCCGGCGCGCACCCGCAGGCCGTACAGCGCCAGGTCGAACACCTCCCGGGCCACCGCGGAGCGCCCGGCCCGTGCCGTGCTGTCGGCGAACACCGCGGCCAGCTCCTCGCCCCGCTCGCGCCGGTAGCCGGCCGGGTAGAGCTGGAGCACGGCACGCAGCGCGCCCGAGGGCGCACCCATCGTCGGTGTGGTCATGTCGCACTCCCCCCTGCCGCGGACGGGCCCTTCGCGTCGGCCCCGCCCCACAGCATCGATCGGACCTTGGAGAGGCGGCGTTCCGCCTCCGTCGCCACCGCCCGCAGCCGCTCCGCCTCCGAGGCCAGCGCCGCCCGGCCGGCGTCGGTCAGCGCATAGCTGCGCCGGGCCCGGCCGTCGACGACCTCCTCCGCGGCGACCTCGATCAGGCCCTGCTGGAGCAGCCGGTCGAGGGCGCCGTACAGGGTGCCGGTGCGCATCTTCACCCGGCCGTCCGAGATCGCGGCGACCTCCTGGATGAGCGCGTAGCCGTGTCTGGGGGCGTCGGCCAGGGCGGTGAGCAGCAGCAGCGTCGGCTCCTGCATGGAGCGTTCTGTCATACGACTACATATATCGCCGAACGGCATATCTGTCCAGGGGTCCCCGCCCCGCGAACAATGAGCGCATGACCGAGGACCTGCTCACCGCCTGGACCGCCCTGCTGACCCGCTGCGGCGCCGACGTCGACCCCGAGCCGTACGGGCGGGAGCTGCTGCGCCGCTGGTCCGAGCCGCAGCGCCGCTACCACGGCGTGGACCACCTGCGCGCCGTCCTGCGGCACGTCGACGACCTCGCCGGTCACGCCGCCGACGCGGACGCCGTCCGTCTCGCCGCCTGGTTCCACGACGCCGTCCACCGGCCCGACCGCACCGAGAACGAGGAGCGCAGCGCCGCCCTGGCCCGCCGCGCGCTGACCGGGGCCGGCCTGCCCGCCGAACGCGTCGCCGAGGTCGAGCGCCTCGTCCTGCTCACCGTCACCCACGCCCCGGCCCCGGGCGACCGCGACGGCGAGGTGCTCTGCGACGCCGACCTCGCCGTCCTCGGCGGCTCCCCCGAGGCGTACGGGGCCTACGCGGCGGCCGTCCGCGAGGAGTACGGCTTCGTCCCCGAGCCGGACTTCCGCGCAGGGCGCGCGGCCGTCCTGCGCGCCCTCCTCGCACTTCCGGCGCTCTTCCGCACCCCCGCCGCGAGCGCCCGCCTCGAGGAGCCCGCCCGCGCCAACCTCCAGCGGGAGTTGGCGACGCTCTAGCGCAACTCGCCCACCGCGGCGACGGCTTCGCCCCGCTTGCCGCACACCCAGTGCGGCTCGGGGCCCAACTCCGGCTCCACGCCCAGCGCGTGGGGGTCCCCGTCCTCGGCGCAGACGGTGCACAGCGGCCACCGCCCGTACGCCTCCAGCAGCGCGTCCTGCACGTCCTGGGCGACCAGCCCGAGCACGTACTCGGTGCCGTCCGGCCACTGCTCCAGCCACCACCGGCGGTGGGTCACGGCCTCCTCCACCAGCGAGACGACGGCGGCGTCCGCCACGTCCCGCGCGGTGAGGTCGGCCAGGATCAGGGCCCGCGCGTCGTGCAGGGCGGTCTCAATGTCGTCGGAAGCCATCCGCCCATTCTCCGCCCCAGGGCGGCAACCCCGAAAACGCCGCATGGGCGGCCCCCGAAGGGAACCGCCCACGCGAACGAGGAATCAATCGATCCGTGAGGATCAGAAGTCCATGTCACCGCCCGGCATGCCGCCGCCGGCGGCCGCGGCGGCCTTCTCCGGCTTGTCGGCGATGACGGCCTCGGTGGTGAGGAACAGCGCCGCGATGGAGGCGGCGTTCTGCAGCGCGGAGCGCGTGACCTTGGCCGGGTCGATGATGCCCGCGGCGACCAGGTCGACGTACTCGTTGGTGGCGGCGTTCAGGCCGTGACCGGCGGGGAGGTTGCGCACCTTCTCCACCACGACGCCACCCTCGAGGCCGGCGTTGGTCGCGATCTGCTTGATCGGGGCCTCGAGCGCGACCTTGACGATGTTGGCACCGGTGGCCTCGTCGCCCTCCAGCTCCAGCTTGTCGAACGCGACACCGGCCTGCAGCAGGGCGACGCCACCACCGGCGACGATGCCCTCCTCGACGGCGGCCTTGGCGTTGCGGACGGCGTCCTCGATGCGGTGCTTGCGCTCCTTGAGCTCCACCTCGGTGGCCGCGCCGGCCTTGATGACGGCCACGCCGCCGGCCAGCTTGGCGAGGCGCTCCTGGAGCTTCTCGCGGTCGTAGTCCGAGTCGCTGTTCTCGATCTCGGCGCGGATCTGGTTCACGCGGCCGGCGACCTGGTCGCTGTCGCCGCCACCGTCGACGATGGTGGTCTCGTCCTTGGTGATGACCACCTTGCGGGCGGTGCCCAGCAGGTCGAGACCGGCGTTCTCCAGCTTGAGGCCGACCTCCTCGGAGATCACGGTGCCGCCGGTGAGGATGGCGATGTCGCCGAGCATGGCCTTGCGGCGGTCGCCGAAGCCCGGGGCCTTGACGGCGACGGACTTGAAGGTGCCGCGGATCTTGTTCACGACCAGGGTCGACAGGGCCTCGCCCTCGACGTCCTCGGCGATGATGACGAGCGGCTTGCCGCTCTGCATGACCTTCTCCAGCAGCGGGAGCAGGTCCTTGACCGAGCCGATCTTGGAGTTGGCGATGAGGATGTACGGGTCCTCGAAGGTCGCCTCCATGCGCTCCAGGTCGGTCGCGAAGTAGGCGGAGATGTAGCCCTTGTCGAAGCGCATGCCCTCGGTGAGCTCGAGCTCCAGACCGAAGGTGTTGCTCTCCTCGACGGTGATGACGCCTTCCTTGCCGACCTTGTCCATGGCCTCGGCGATGAGCTCGCCGATCTGGGTGTCGGCGGCGGAGATGGACGCGGTGGAGGCGATCTGCTCCTTGGTCTCCACGTCCTTGGCCTGGGCCAGCAGCTGGTCCGAGACGGCGGCGACGGCCTTCTCGATACCGCGCTTCAGGGCCATCGGGTTGGCGCCGGCGGCGACGTTGCGCAGACCCTCGCGAACCAGGGCCTGGGCGAGCACGGTGGCGGTGGTGGTGCCGTCACCCGCGACGTCGTCCGTCTTCTTGGCGACCTCCTTGACGAGCTCCGCACCGATCTTCTCGTACGGGTCCTCGAGCTCGATCTCCTTGGCGATGGAGACACCGTCGTTGGTGATCGTGGGGGCGCCCCACTTCTTCTCCAGCACGACGTTGCGGCCCTTGGGGCCGAGCGTGACCTTCACCGCGTCGGCGAGCTGGTTCATGCCACGCTCAAGGCCGCGGCGAGCTTCCTCATCAAAGGCGATGATCTTGGCCATCAGAAGTGGTCCTCCGGGACACGGTCGACTGCTCGGACCAAGGGGTGCCCGCGACGGACGATCCTGGTCGCGCAGGTCCATTCCCCTGCGCTCCCCGGGACCTCACCGACCCGGTCCGCTTATCACTCTCAAGCTCTGAGTGCTAACGCCAATGATTAGCACTCCGGGTGGTCGAGTGCAAGCCCAATGACCGACCCGCGAGCCCCCGCGGGCCCTTCGTCCGGCCGCCGACGATCCGCGTCCGGACATGCGAACGGGCCCGTACGACTGTCGTCGTACGGGCCCGCCGAAGAGCGAGTGGTCACCAGCCGTGGGCCGCGACGAGCTCCTGGAGCCGGAAGGTCAGACCGCCGCGCGAACCATGTCCGCCTGCGGGCCCTTCTGTCCCTGGGAGATCTCGAACTCGACCCGCTGGCCCTCCTCGAGGGTGCGGTAGCCGTCCATCTGGATCGCGCTGTAGTGGACGAAGACGTCCGCACCACCGTCGACCGCGATGAAGCCGTAGCCCTTCTCCGCGTTGAACCACTTGACGGTGCCCTGAGCCATTCCGAACTCCCCTAGTGCTGTGCTGGCCCTTCACGCGCCCGCAGGTCGCGGGCCCGGTTCTGGTAGGCCGGCCCGGGGAACCCCCCCTGGGCGCAGCCGCAGCCGCCGTGTACCGCCGGGCGAGGCGATTACGTCGACCGCGGCTGAATGTATCCGGATCGACGCCCTCTGCAACAGAGCCAATCGCCGGGAATTCCGACGCGGCGTCAAGGGACAATCCCGAACGAGCCGGGAGGAAATCGGCATTTCAGTCCGGGCATAGCGGACGAATTACCCCAATCCGCCGCCGGAATTCTGACATCTGCCTGACATGTTTCACGGCCCCTGCCCCGGGCCGGTCTCAGCGGCCGGACTCCGTCCGGCGAATCGGAAAAGGAACCTCGTTCCCAACCGAGCCACACTCTACTCCCACTCGACCAGGAAATATTCCCGCCGAAATGCAAGCGGCCGTCCACACATGCGGAGAATCGAATTCCGCACGCGTGGACGGCCGTTTCGGGCCCGATACGACCCTCGCGGGTCAGCAGCCCCCGGCGACCGCCGGAATGATCGAGATGCCGGCGCCGTCCTTGATCTCGGTCGCCAGGCCCTCGGCGAAACGCACGTCGTCGTCGTTCACGTACACGTTCACGAAACGGCGCAGCTTGCCGGTGTCGTCCAGGATGCGGGCCGCGATGCCCGCGTGGTTCTTCTCCAGGTCGGCGATGACCTCGCCCAGGGTGGCACCCTCGGCGCTCACCTCGGCGGCGCCGCCGGTGTAGGTGCGCAGGATGGTGGGGATGCGGACGTTCGCGCTCATGGCTCTCCTATCGGGTGGTTCAGGCGGACGCGAGGCCGGCGTCGCGGAAGGACGCCAGGGTGGGGCGGATGACGGCGGTCATCCCGGCGTCGGAGACGGCGTCCAGCGTCTTGAGGCCGTCGCCGGTGTTGATCGCGACGGTCTCCTTGGCCGGGTCCAGCTGCCCGCTCTCGACCAACTTCTTCAGCACGCCGACGGTCACGCCGCCCGCGGTCTCGGCGAAGATCCCCTCCGTACGGGCCAGCAGCCGGATCGCCTCCACGACCTCCGCGTCCGTCACGTCCTCGACGGCGCCGCCGGTGCGGCGGGCGATGTCCAGCACGTACGGGCCGTCCGCCGGGTTGCCGATGGCCAGCGACTTGGCGATGGTGTCCGGCTTGACCGGCCGGATCACGTCACGGCCGTCCTTGAACGCCGTGGACACCGGCGAGCAGCCCTCGGCCTGCGCACCGAAGATCCGGTACGGCCGGTCCTCCACGAGGCCCAGCTTGATCAGCTCCTGCAGCCCCTTGTCGATCTTCGTCAGCTGCGAGCCCGAGGCCACCGGGATCACGATCTGCTCCGGCAGCCGCCAGCCGAGCTGCTCGCAGATCTCGTACGCCAGCGTCTTGGACCCCTCGCCGTAGTACGGCCGCAGGTTGACGTTCACGAAGCCCCAGCCCTCGCCGGCCGGGTCCCCGATGAGCTCCGAGCAGAAACGGTTCACGTCGTCGTAGTTGCCCTCGATACCGACGAGCTCGCCGCCGTACACCCCGGCCATCACGACCTTGCCCTGCTCCAGGTCGTGCGGGATGAACACGCAGGACCGGAAGCCCGCCCGGGCCGCCGCCGCGCCCACCGCACCGGCCAGGTTGCCGGTCGAGGAGCAGGACAGCGTGGTGTACCCGAAGGCCCGCGCCGCCTCGATCGCGCAGGCGACCACGCGGTCCTTGAACGAGTGCGTCGGGTTGCCGGAGTCGTCCTTGACGTGCAGCTGCGCGGTGAACCCGAGCTCGCGGCCCAGGTTGTCCGCCTTCACCAGCGGGGTCCACCCCGGGTTCAGGTTCGGCTTGGAGGCGACGTCGGCCGGAACCGGCAGCAGCGGCGCGTAGCGCCAGATGGACGTCGGCCCGGCCTCGATCCGCTTGCGCAGCTCCTCGGCGCCCTCGCTGCCGAACTCGTACGCGATCTCCAGCGGCCCGAAGCACTCCAGGCAGGCGAAGCTGGGGCCGAGCGGGAACCGGGTTCCGCACTCCCGACAGGACAGGGCGGCGGCGGGGCCGAGGTCCACGGTCGGGGACACATCCAGCCGAAGGCTGGGGGAGGGTGCGTCGATGTCGATGGCCATGATGGCGGAGCCTCTCTCCTCATCTTCCCCGCGGCACGGTCGCGCCACAGGCCGGAATTGGCACCTGTCCCGCCGGGGCCTGTCGACGACAGCCGAGCGAGAAGGTTGCCGGGACGTCAACGGGCCGTTCCCTCAGTCCCTCTGGATGAGCTTGTGAAATTGTGGTGGTACTCGGGCGGTTACCCCGGTGTGCCAAGGTCCGACCGCCGTACGAAGACTGTATCCGAAGGCGTCAAACCCGAATGGGACTGTCCGCCACGCGAGATGACACGTCTCGACCTAGCCCGCCCGACCCCGCCGAGGAGAATCCCGTGCCCGCCGAACCGACCCCCGAGCTCCTCCCGCAGGCGGCGTCCTGGCTACGCCGGCGCTCCTGGGCCGCGTCGGACCGGCCGGCCCAGGACCTCCTGCGCGCCAAGGAGCGCACGGGCCACACCGTCAGCGTCGTCCTGCCCGCCCTCGACGAGGAGGCGACCGTCGGGGACATCGTCCGCACCATCCGCCGCGAACTGATGGACCGCCTCCCCCTCGTCGACGAACTCGTCGTCGTCGACTCGGGCTCCACCGACGCCACCGCCGCCGTCGCCGCCGAGGCCGGCGCCCGCGTCGAGCACCGCGACGCCATCCTCCCGCGCCTGCCCGCCGTCCCCGGCAAGGGCGAGGTCCTCTGGCGCTCCCTGCTCGTCACCCGCGGCGACCTCGTCTGCTTCATCGACGCCGACCTGCGCGAGTTCGACCCCGCCTTCGTCTCCGGCATCCTCGGCCCGCTGCTCACCGAGCCCGACATCCAGCTGGTCAAGGCCATGTACGACCGCCCCCTCGAGACGGAATCAGGTGCGATCGTCCCCGCCGGCGGCGGCCGCGTCACCGAACTCGTCGCCCGCCCGCTCCTCAACCTCCACTGGCCGGAACTCGCCGGTTTCGTCCAGCCCCTCGGCGGCGAGTACGCGGCCCGCCGCTCCCTGCTCGAACGCCTGCCCTTCCCCACCGGCTACGGCGTCGAACTCGGCCTCCTCGTCGACGCCCTCGAAACCGTCGGCCTCGACGCCCTCGCCCAGGTCGACGTCGGCGTCCGCCACCACCGCCACCAGGACGGCCAGGCCCTCGGCCGGATGGCCGCCACCATCTACCGCACCGCCCTCGAACGCCTCGACCGCACCCACCGCCTCAAGGCCGGCGCCGACCTCGTCCGCCCCCTCCTCACCCAGTTCACCCGCTCCCCCGAAACGCGCGAATTCACCGCCCACACCCTCCCCGTCACCGCCCTCGAACGCCCCCCGATGCACACGGTCCCCGAATACGCGACCCGCCACTGAGGGGTTTGCGGCGCCCACCCCCCGGCAAGATGCCAACCATGGGCGATCTCACGACCGAACGTTCGAGCGCGACCGGCACCGCCCCCGTCCTGGTGGCCTCCAACCGGGGCCCGGTGTCCTTCGGCACCGCGGACGACGGCACCCTGACCCTCCGCAGAGGCGGCGGCGGCCTGGTCTCCGGCCTCTCCGCCATCGACGACCCCAACGCCGTCTGGGTCTGCGCGGCCCTGAACGACGCCGACCGCCGAGCCGCCCGCGAAGCCCCCCACGGCCGCCTCGACCTCGCCGGCCACGACGTCGGCGGCCAGGCCGTCCGGATGCTCGACCTCGACCCCGAGACCTTCGCCCACGCCTACAACGGCGTCGCCAACTCCACCCTCTGGTTCGTCCACCACCTGCTGTACGCGACGCCCACCGCCCCCGCCTTCGACGCCGACTTCCGCACCCAGTGGGCCGACTACACCGCCTACAACACGGCCTTCGCCGAAGCCCTCGCCGCCGAAGCAGCCCCCTCGGCCGCCGTCCTCGTCCAGGACTACCACCTCTCCCTCACCCCGGCCCTCCTGCGCGCCGCCCGCCCCGACCTGCGCATCGGGCACTTCTCCCACACCCCCTGGGCCCCGCCCGAGTACTACCGGCTGCTCCCCGACGACGTCGCCGCGGCCGTCCTCACCGGCATCCTCGGCGCCGACCGCGCCGGCTTCCTCACCGAACGCTGGGCCCGCGCCTTCGCCGCCTGCTGCGAATCCGTCCTCGGCGCCACCGTCGACCACGAGGCCCTCACCGTCACCCACGACGGCCGCACCACCCACCTCGGCGTCCACGCCCTCGGTGCCGACGCCGACTTCCTCCGCGAACGCGCCCACCGCCCCGACGTCGACGAACGCCTCGCGGCCCTGCGCGAGGCCGTCGGCGACCGCCGCACCGTCGTCCGCGTCGACCGCACCGAGCTGAGCAAGAACATCGTCCGCGGCCTCCTGGCCTACCGGCACCTGCTCCGCACCCGCCCCGAATGGCAGGACCGGGTGGTCCACCTCGCCTTCGCGTACCCCTCCCGCACCGACCTCGCCGAGTACCGCGACTACACCGCCGCCGTCCAGGCCCTGGCCGAGCAGATCAACGAGGAGTTCGCCACCCCCACCTGGCAGCCCCTGATCCTCCACGTCAACGACGACTTCCCCCGCAGCCTCGCCGCCTACCGCCTCGCCGACGTCGCCCTCGTGAACCCCATCCGCGACGGCATGAACCTCGTCGCCAAGGAGGTCCCCGTCGTCTCCGACCACGGCTGCGCCCTCGTCCTGTCCCGCGAGGCCGGCGCCCACGCCGAACTCAAGGACGACGCCCTCGTCGTCAACCCCTACGACGTGATCGCCACCGCCGACGCCCTCCACGCCGCCCTCACCATGCCCCTCGAGGAACGCGCCGCCCGCAGCAAGCGCCTGGCCGACGCCGCCACCGCCCTCCCCCCGCAGCAGTGGTTCCTCGACCAGCTCAACGCCCTCCGAACTCCCTGATCCGCTCCCCCAGCGCGCCCAGCAGCTCCACCACCCCCTCCGGCCCGGCCACCACCACGTCCGCCCGCTCCGCCAGCTCCCGCACCGGCGCGTCCCCCACCGCCCCGGCGCACACCAGCACGCCCTTCAGCCCCTCCTCCCTCAACTTCTCCACCGCAGCGAACGCCGCCACGTCCCCCAGGTCGTCCCCCGCGTACAGCACCGACCGCGCCGCCCGCTCCCGCAGGAACCCCGTCAGCGCCGCCCCCTTGTCCACCCCCGGCGGCCGCAGCTCCAGCACCAGCCGCCCCGGCTCCACCACCAGCCCGCACTCCGCCGCCAGCTCCCCCACCGGCGCCCGCAGCAGCTCCAACGCTTCCTCCGGCGCAGCCGTCCGCCTGGTGTGCACGGCCACCGACCGCCCCTTGTCCTCCACCCACGTCCCCTCCGGCGCCCCCGCCCGCGCCAGCGCCCCGGGCAGCGCCGCCCTCGCCCGCTCCACGCCCGGATCAACCCCCGGCGCCGTCACCACACCCCCTTCCCACCGCTCCGCCCCGTAGTGCCCCAGCACCACCAGCCCGGGCACCTGCTCCAGCCCCCCGTACTCCACCGCCAGCCCCGCCGGCCGCCCGGTCACCACCACCACGGCCCCCACCACCGGCGCCAGCTCCCGCAACACCCCCACCACCCCGGGATGCGCCCTGGCCGCACTCGGATCGGCCACGATCGGCGCCAACGTCCCGTCGAAGTCCAGCGCGATCACCGCCTCCCCCGGCGCCCCCACGATCGCCCGCATCCCGTCCCGCCCGGCCCCGGTCCCGACCTGCTCCTCGATATCCATACCGAACCCCATACCCCCCGACCCCCACCCTCCGAACAGCAACGGGCGCGCGGGCCGAAACCCGCGCGCCCGAAAGACGCTCCGCCCTCAGCGGGCCCCCCGCCGAGCCTCCCGCACCCGCCGCAGCCGATTCACCAGCACCGGAGCCGCCGCCAGGGCCTCCCCCCGGTCCAGCAACCCGTTCAGCAGCTGGTAGTACCGCGTGGGCGAGAGCCCCAGCTCCTCCCGGATCGCCCGCTCCTTCGCCCCAGCCGTCCGCCACTGCCGCCCCTCCAGCGCCAGCACCGCCCGCTCCCGCTCACTCAGCTCACCCACGGACCACACCTCCTCGGAGAGGCCATTGTCCGGCGAGCCGACGACAGGTCCTACTTGCGGACCCGGGCCGCCTCCTTCAGCGCGGCGTCCTGGATCCCCCCGAGCACCTGCTTCGGGTCCCCCGTGACGGCCTGCCCGATCCCGGCCTTGATCCGGTTGCTGACCTCGCCCCAGGCCGGGTCCCCGAACGGGTAGAAGCTCGCGTTCGTCAGCCCGGCCGCGAACTGCTTCAGGTCCTCGTGCTTCGGGTCCCCCGTCATCTGCGTGAACGCGTCCTGGGTGACCGGCAGCAGGTTGTACTGCTCGTCGAACCGCAGCTGGTTCTCCTTGCCGTACACGTAGCTGACGAACTTCTTGATCTCGTTCCTGTGCCCGTTCGCCTTGAAGGCCATCAGCCAGTCCGCCACCCCGAGGCTGCCGGTCTTCCCGACCCCGTCCTTCTTGGGGATCGGCGCCGTCCCGAAGTCGACCTTCCCGGCGGACGCCATCCGCAGCAGCGTCGGGTGCCCGTTGAGCATCGCGACCTTCCCGGCCGCGAAGTCCTGGAACACCGGCGTGCGGTTCATCTTGCCGGGCTCCGGGTACGTCAGCCCGGGCGCCACCAGGTTGTTCTTGAGCCAGCCGAACGTCGCCTGGTTCTGCGGGCTGTCGATCGTGTAGTTGCCGACGTCGTCGGAGAGGCTCCCGCCCCCGCTCAGCGTCCACAGCATCGACTCGGCCGGCGCCTCCTCGCTCCCGAGCGGCAGCCCGTACGGCGTCACCCCGGGCACCTTGGCCTTGATCTTCTCGGCGTCCTGCCGCAGCTCGTTCCAGGTGGCCGGCGGCTGGGTGATCCCGGCCTGCCGGAAGACCGCCTTGTTGTAGAAGAGCACCCGCGAGGAGGAGACGAACGGAATCCCGTACTGCGTGCCGAGCACCTGCCCGGCGTGCGCGAAGTTCTCCATGAACTTGGCCTGGGTGTCCATGGAGAGCACGTCGGCCGCCGGGTAGAGCCGGTCGGCGGCGACCTGGTCGGCGAACCCGCCGGTCTGGAGGAGGTCGGGCGACTTCCCGGCCGCGACCATGTCCTCGACCTTCTTGCCGATGTCCGTCCAGTTGTCGACCTCGACGTCGACCTTGATGCCGGGGTTGGCCGATTCGAAGCCCTTGGCGATCTCGTCCCAGTAGTGCTTGGAGCTGGTCTCGGCGTTCTCCCCGTAGTCGGCGGCGACCAGCTTGAGGGTCACCGGCCCGTCGTCCTTCGCGCTGCAGGCGCTGACCGCCGTGAGCACCAGGGCTCCGGCCAGCGCAGTACCGAGCACACGGGAGGGAACGTGGGCGCGCCTGTTCAACGCGGGTACCGCCTTCAATAAGGAAAGAACTGCCGCCGGAGGAGGGACTCCGGTCGGGGGGAGGCGCCACACTGCCAAACGCGGCGCCCACTGGTCCACACCACTCGACCGAGCCCACCCAGTAGTTATCGAAGTGCGGAGGTCGTTGCACGATGCGCAACAGCAGGTGAACAAACGACCTCGCGGACGCGCCACTCGCAAAGCCCCCCACAGTCCCCGATCTGCGACAAAGCTCACCCAATCTGGACCAGACCAATCCGACAACTGGACTAGACCTCTTCGACCCGACCAAGGGAAACTGTCCTCCGTGAAGCACGTCATCGCACTCGATGTAGGCGGCACCGGCATGAAGGCCGCGCTGCTCGCCCAGGACGGCTCCGTGCTGTTCGAAGCACGCCGACCGACCGGGCGGGAGCACGGCACGGACGCCGTCGTCGCCGCCATCCTCGACTTCGCCGCCGACCTCGCGGACGAGGGCCGGGCCCGCTACGGCGTCGCCCCCCTCGCCGCCGGCGTCGCCGTCCCGGGGACGATCGACGAGAGGAACGGGATCGCGGTCTACTCGGCCAACCTCGGCTGGCGGGACCTCCCGATGCGCAAGCTCCTCGGCGAGCGCCTGGCCACCCCCGGCGACCGGACGATCCCCGTGGCGCTCGGCCACGACGTGCGCTCCGGCGGCCTCGCCGAGGGCCGGCTCGGCGCCGGCCGGGGCGTGGACCGCTTCCTGTTCATCGCCCTCGGCACCGGCATCGCCGGCGCCATCGGCATCAACGGCCGGATCGAGGCCGGGTCCCACGGCTACGGCGGCGAGATCGGCCACGTCGTGGTCCGCCCCGGCGGCCCCCCGTGCGGCTGCGGCGCCCGCGGCTGCCTGGAGACGCTGGCCTCCGCCTCCGCCGTCTCCCGCGCCTGGGCCGAGGCCAGCGGCGACCCCGACGCCGACGCGGCATCCTGCGCCGCCGCGGTGGACGCCGGGGACGACCGCGCCCTCGCCGTCTGGCAGGGCGCCGTCGACGCCCTGGCCGACGGCATCGTCCTCGCCCAGAGCCTGCTCGACCCGTCCACGGTGATCGTCGGCGGGGGGCTGGCCGAGGCCGGCGACACGCTCCTCAGCCCGCTGCGCGCGGCGGTCACCGAGCGCCTGACCTTCCAGATGCCCCCGAAGGTCGTACCCGCCATGCTCAAAGACACCGCCGCATCCCTCGGAGCGGGCCTGCTCGCGTGGGATCTGCTCTCCTTGGAGGTGACCGCGTGACCACCGCGGACCGTGACCGTACCGCCCTCGCCGGCGCCCGCCTCGTCCTTCCCGGCGGCGTCGTGGACGGCGACCGCCTGGCCGTCGAGGGCGAGCGCATCGCCGGCCTCGGAGGCGAGAGCGAACCCGGCGACCTCGACCTGAGCGGCTGCACCGTCGTTCCCGGCTTCGTCGACCTGCACGTCCACGGCGGCGGCGGCGCCTCCTACGCCTCCGGCATCGCCGAGGAGGCCCTGCGGGCGGCCCGCACCCACCTGGAACACGGCACCACCACGACGATCGCCTCCACCGTCACCGGTGAGATCGACGAGGTCGCCCGCCAGGCCGCCGTCCTCTCCGAGCTCGTGGAGGACGGGGTCCTCGCCGGCGTCCACTTCGAGGGCCCGTTCATCTCGCACAACCGCTGCGGCGCCCACCGCCCCGACCTGCTGCGCGACCCGGACCCGGCGCTGGTGCGCAAGCTCGTCGACGCCGCCCGCGGCCACGCCAAGATGGTCACCCTCGCCCCCGAGCTGCCCGGCGGCATGGAGTCCGTCCGGATGCTGGCCGACCTCGGCGTGATCGCCGCCGTCGGCCACACCGACTCGGACTACACCACCACCCTCGAGGCCGTCGAGGCCGGCGCCACCGTCGCCACCCACCTGTTCAACGCCATGCCCGGCATCGCCCACCGCGCCCCGGGCCCGATCGTGGCGCTGCTGGAGGACGAGCGGGTCACCGTCGAGCTGATCAACGACGGCGTGCACCTGCACCCGTCCGTCCTCGACCTCGCGTACGGCACCGCCGGCGCGAACCGTGTCGCCCTGATCACCGACGCCATGGGCGCCGCCGGCATGGGCGACGGCCTCTACCCGCTCGGCCCGCTCCAGGTCGAGGTCCGGAACGGCGTCGCCCGCCTCGTCGAGGGCGGCTCCATCGCCGGCTCCACCCTCACCCTGGACGTGGCGTTCAAGCGCTCGGTCACCGTCAACCGGCTGAGCCTGAACCAGACCGTCGAGTCACTCTCCACCACCCCGGCCCGCCTGCTCGGCCTCTCCGACTCGATCGGCTCGCTGGAGACCGGCAAGCTCGCCGACCTGGTCGTCCTGGACTCCGGGACCTACGACCTGGTCGCCGTCATGCGCCGCGGCCGCTGGGTCCTCGGCGGCGACCGCTTCCCCCGGGTCGAACCCGCCTGACCGGCCCGCTCACGCGCGAAGGCCGCCCGCCCCCGCACGGGGACGGGCGGCCTTCGCGCGTCACGGCCTCAGCCCGAGTACGGCTCGATGGTGATCTGGTCGATCAGCACCGGCCCGGACGGCACCGTGAAGGCCACGGTGTTCGACCCGGCCTGGAACTGCGGCAGTATCCAGGTGTTGAACCAGGCGGCCGTCTGGTCCTTGGGCGCCGTCCCGCCGTAGATCTTGTACGTGATCCCGTTCGGCCAGTCCTTGCCGTTCACCGAGACCGCGCCCTTGATGTCCGCACCGGCGTAGTTGTAGTGCACGTTCAGCTTGTACGTCCCGGCCGCGGGGATGTCCCCGGTCCAGGTCACCGAGCCGCCCGGCTGGAGCGTGAGGTAGCTGCCGTCCGCCGACTTGGCGCCCTTGACGCCGTTGCCCAGCGGCGCGTTCTGCGCCTGGAGCTGCCCGGCGTCCACGGTGCCCGGGCCCGAACCGGCCGAGGCGCTCGCCGAGGGCGTGCCGGTGCCGGACGTGCCCGAGGCCGGGGCGGTGGGGGCCGGCGGCGCGACCGTCGAGGTGCCGCCCTTGGCGTTCTTGTCCGTCGTGTCCGGGTCGTTGCCGGACAGCGCGATCCCGGCGCCGATGGCGATCGCCGCCACCACCGCGACGGCTCCGATCACCGCGCCCTTGCTGCGCCCGCTGCTCTGCCCACCGCCGGGCCGCTCCTCCCCCGGCTGCGGCCGGGAGTGCTCGGCGTAGCGGGTCTGCTGGGCCGGCGCGGCACCGTACTCGGGCTGCTGCTGCCCGTACGGGGCCTGGCCCTGCTGGCCGTACTGCTGCGAGTACCCCTGCTGCTCGTACGGTGCCTGCGGCCCGCGCGGCGCCTGGCCGTACTGCGCGCGCCCGACCTCCATCGGGCGGCTGTACGAGGTCCGGGGCACACCCTGCTGCGGCTCGGCCTGCGCCGGGGACCCTTCGGCCGGGCGGTACAGGTAACCGAACGGGTCGTCGTCCTGCGGGGCACCGCCCCCCTGGCCCTCGGGCACTCCGTTGCTGCCGGCGGTCGTCACGGTGGTCTACTCCCCCATCCGGTGGGCACCGCCTGGCTGCGGGCCCGCGGCACGGATCATGGACGCTGTCGTCTGCCGGAACCCTACCTGCCGGACACGACGACAGGGAAAGAACCCTTGACAACTCACGGGTAACCTGCGCGCCCCCGACTCAATCCGCGCGCCGCCCGGTCAGCCCGCCCGCCGGTGCGAGCGCTCCCCCCGCGCGCCGCGCACCGCGCCGCCCCTGGCCCGCTTCTCGTCGTACATCCGCTCGTCCGCGGTGTGGAGCACCTCCTCGATGCTCATCCCGCAGCCGGCCCAGCCGACCCCCAGGCTCACCCCGACGCGCATCGCCCGGCCGTCGATCCGCATCGGCGGGATGATCGCGTTGCGGAGCCGGTGGGCGAGGTCCTTGGCCTCCTCGCGCCCGATGCCGTCCGCCAGCACCACGAACTCGTCGCCGCCGAGCCGCGCCACCGTGTCGCCGTCCCGGACGGCCTGGCTGAGCCGCCGGGCGACCTCGACCAGGACCGAGTCGCCCGCGTTGTGGCCGAACCGGTCGTTGATCGACTTGAAGCCGTCCAGGTCGCAGAAGAGCACCGCGAGCCCCTTGTCCTGCGCTCCCGAGCCGCCGCGGAACGACGAGGACCACGCCTCGCCGCCCGGCGCCTGGTCCTCGGGGACGACGGCGTGCACGTGCTCCCCGTAGCCGAGGCCCGCCGGCGCCCGGCCGTCCGCCTCCCCGTACCCGTGCACCGGCCCGCCGTACGGGTCCGCGCCCTCCAGCCCGTCGTGGGCCGTGTGCGCGCTGTACGAGTCCGACGGGTGGGCGTACGCCGCCGGGTACGCCGTCTCGACCTGCCCGCCGACCGGCCCGCCGGAGGTGGCGACCGCGGCGCCGGAGGGCACCTCCGCGCAGAGCCGGCGCGCGAGGCGGGCCTTGAGCTCGGCGCCGTTGGGCAGGCCCGTGAGCGCGTCGTGGCTGGCCCGGTGGGCGAGCTGCAGCTCGTGCCGCTTGCGGTCCTCGATGTCCTCGACGTGGGTGAGCAGGAAGCTCGGGCCCTCGGCCGCGTCCGCCACGATCGAGTTGCGCAGGCAGACCCACTGGTAGCCGCCGTCCCGCCGGGACAGCCGCAGCTCCGCCCGACCGCTCTCGGCGCTGGTGCGCTCCAGCAGGGCGCGGTCGTCGGGGTGGACGAGGTCGGCGAAGCTCTGCTGGCGCAGCACGGCGCGGGGGCGGCCGAGGAGGCGACAGAGCGCGTCGTTGACGCGGGTCAGCTGTCCGCGCCCGACGCCGTGCAGTTCGGTGATCGCCATGCCGCTGGGCGCGTACTCGAAGGCTTGGCGGAAGCTCTCCTCGCTGGCCCGCAGCGCCTGCTGCTCCTTCTCCAGCCTGGCCAGCGCGCGTTGCATCTCCGCGCGTAGCCGGGCGTTGCCGATGGCGATGGACGCCTGGAGGGAGAACATCTCCAGGGCCTCGCGGGTCCACGCGCCGGGCCGCTTGCCGCTGCGCGGGCGGTCCACCGAGAGCACCCCGAGCAGGTCCCCGCCGGCGCTGTACATGGGGGCGAGCAGCCCGTCGGCGGGGTGCCAGTCGTTGGCGTAGACGGGCATCGGCCCGTCGCCGATCCAGCGGGGGATGTCGCCGGCGACGGCCCAGCCGCGGTCGTACGGGAGGAAGCGCAGGGTGCCCCAGTGGTCGCTGACGCCGAGCAGCCGGTCCCAGGACTCCCGGGAGCCGACCTGGCCGAGCAGCACGGACGGGCCGCCCATGGTGCTCTCCTCGAGCTCCCAGACGGCCGCCACCACGAGGTCGCCGTCCGGGCGGACGAGGCTGACCGCGGCGGCGTCGAAGCCGAGCCCGTGCACCGCGCCCTCGACGACGGCCTGCAGCGTCCCCGCGAGACTGCGGGCAGCGTTGAGGTCCGCCACGACCCGGTGCAAGGTGCGGAGGGTCGCGAGACGGACGTACGGCTCCGACTCGGCTTCCATGCGGGGGCTCCCCGGCTGCTTCGGATGGTTCTTGATTGGTTATCGTCCGATTGCCAGAAGAACTGAATCACAGGGAGCACAGCGTTCGGCACGCTCGGTCAGCAATAGGCCGCCCGTTGTGACTTAAATCACAGAGCACTAATACGCCCTTAATCAGTTCATCCACCCATAGCCGGACATCGTCCGCTATCAGGACAATTCCCGTGGTCGACCGGTACGGCCCCGCCCTGAAGACGGCTGCCGTCCGCCAGTCCCCTCGCTTCACCCCCGCGAGTGATCTCGGCGTGATTTCCGCCACGGCCCGTAACCTGGCGGCTGCGCCGGTGGTCCTACGACCAGGGCCCGATACCGCGCCACCGGGGTGACGACTACCGTGCGGTACGTGCACCCGTCCCCGCAGCCCGAAGCTGCCCCCCACGCCACGCCCGACGAGTTCCGGGCAGCACTCTCCCAGCTCGCCGCCGGCGTGAGCCTGGTGACCGTCCACGACCCCGAGGACGGCGAGGACGTCGGCATGACCGCCACGTCCTTCCTCTCGGTGTCGCTGGAGCCGCCGCTGGTGCTGATCTCGGTGCGCGAGGACTCCCGGATGGACGAGGTGCTCTCCCGGACCGACACCTGGGCGGTCTCGGTGCTCGCCGAGGGGCAGAAGACGCTCGGCTCCCGCTTCGCCATGAAGGGCCGCCTCAGCGACCGGCTGCTGTTCGCGGACACCCCGCACCGCCGCGGCACGCACACCGACGCCCCGCTGGTCGAGGGCGCCCTGGCCACCGTCGAGTGCCGCACCGAGCAGCGCATAGCGGCCGGCGACCACACCCTGCTGGTCGGCCGTGTCCTGGAGGCCACCGTCCCCACGCCCGGCGGCCGCCCCCTGCTCTACTTCCACGGCGGCTACCGCGCCCTCGGATGACCGGAACGCGCCCTACTCGCCCTTCGGGGACCTGCGCCCCTGCTTGACCTCCGAGCGCTGCCGCTTGTTGGACAGCCGCCGCTCGACCATCCCCCGGCTCGGCTTGGTCGCCCGCCGGCTCTTCGGCGGCGGCGCGCACGCCTCGCCCAGCACCGCCGCCAGCCGCGCCGCGGCCGCCTCCCGGTTGCGCCACTGCGAACGGAACTCCGAGGCCGTCACCACCAGCACCCGGCCGTCCACCAGGCGGTTGGCCAGCCGCTCCAGCGCACGCTCGCGCCACACCTCGGGCAGCGCCTTCGAGGCGGCCAGGTCGTAGCGCAACTCGGCCTTGGAGTCGGAGGTGTTGACGTGCTGGCCACCGGGGCCGGAGGAACGTGAGAAGCGCCAGACGAGCTCGGCGTCGGGGACGACCACCGACCCCCGTACGCGAATGGGCTCAGGCATGCGCCCATTCTCCCGCCCCCACCCCATCCGGTCACCCGGTTTTGCGTGACTCGCCCGCTCGCCCCCGGGCGGGGCCCGGTTACCCGGGCGGCCCCCGACCCCCGACAATGGCGTACGTGATCGAGCTCGGCTACTCCCTCTCCAACCGCTTCCCCGACCCCCCGCAGACGGACTACCGCACCGCCCCCGTGCGCTCCCTGCGGTACGACCTGTTCTGCGGCGACGTGTACCTGGACGCCGAGGGCGCCGAACTCTCCACCCGCTGGGCCTGGGTGCCCGTCCTGGACTTCGCCTGGGCGCTGTGCGACATCGCCGAGGAGCTGGACCGCGACCCCGACGGCTCGCGCGCCGCCCGGGTGCAGACCGCCGACCTCGACTTCACCCAGAACACCGAGCTGCTGCGCTTCGCCCGCCGCTTCAACTGGGTCGAGATCACCGCCACCTGGCTGCCCGACGAGCCGCCCGCCGTCGTCCGCCACAGCGAACTGCGGCGCGAGGCCCGCGACTTCCTCCAGGACACCCTCGCCGACCTCTTCGACATGCACCCCGACCTGGCCGACAACCCGAACATCTGGACGCTCCAGGGCCGGTTCCCGCGCATCTGACCGCTCCATTGCCCCGGCTTTGCCTCGCAATGACGTCCTTGCGCGGAATTGACTCAGAATTCCCGCCCGTCACGGAACCAAGCCCCCGAAGAACCGCGTTGTCCCGGGAAAAGCGATCGAAGGGACTGCAACCGTCATGCCTGTGAGCCTCACCAAGGGTGGCAACGTCTCGCTGACCAAGGAGGCCCCCGGCCTGTCCGCGGTCAGCGTCGGCCTGGGCTGGGACGTCCGCACCACCACCGGCACCGAATTCGACCTCGACGCCAGCGCGATCGTCCTGAACGCCGACGGCAAGGTGCTCACCAACGGGCACTTCGTCTTCTTCAACAACACCAGCTCGCCGGACAACACGGTCGTGCACACGGGCGACAACCGCACCGGTGAGGGCGCGGGCGACGACGAGTCGATCAACATCAACCTCGCGGGCCTGCCCGCCGAGGCCGTCAAGATCACCTTCCCGGTGACCATCTACGACGGCACCGCCCGCGGTCAGAACTTCGGCCAGGTCCGCAACGCCTACATCCGCGTGGTCAACGCCGCCGGCGGCGCCGAGATCGCCCGCTACGACCTCTCCGAGGACGCCGCCACCGAGACCGCGATGATCTTCGGCGAGCTGTACCGCAACGGCGCCGAGTGGAAGTTCCGCGCGGTCGGCCAGGGCTACGCCTCCGGGCTGGCCGGCATCGCCCAGGACTTCGGCGTCCAGATCTGACGCCCGCGGAGAACGCCGAACGGCGCGGAAGGCCACCGGGGCCTTCCGCGCCGTTCGGCGATCACGCTCAGCGCGAGGCGCGCAGCTCCGGGAGCTGGATCAGCTCGGTCTCGTCCTCCGGCGTCAGGTCCACCACCTCGGGCACACCCGCCGCCTGCTGCTCCCCGGCCGCCGAGACCGCCTGCGAGACCGCCTGAGAAGCCGCCTGCGGAGCCGTGTTCGGGGCAAGCTCCGAACCCGCCGCCTCGGCCTTCGCCTTCGCCGCGACCGCCTCGTCCCCCACCACGTCCGCCAGGTCCACCCGCTCGCCCAGCTCGGCGATGCTGCCCACCGCCGGCGTCGGCGCGGCAGCCCTCACGGCCGCCCCCTGGGTGCGCCCGAAGAAGCTGAATCCCGCCCCGCGCCCCTGCCCGGGCTGCCCCGGGCGCGGCCGCTGCCGCTCCACCGGGGCGGGCGTCACCGCCGCCGCGTTCGGCATGCCGCCGAGCTGACCGACCGTCGCCGTCAGCGCCGGGCGCACCGGCGCGGGCGGCACCGGGGTCGCCCGCTCGGGAGCCTCCGCCACCGGCGCCTGCGCGGGGGTGGGCACCGAGGGCGCCACCGGGGCCGGCACGGCCACCGGAGCGGGCGCCGGGGCCGCCGGAGCGGCCGGGACGGTACGCGCCCTCAGCGCGACCTCACCACCCGCCGTACGCGCCCGCCCCGCTTCCCGCTCGGCCTCCTGCTGGGCCGCCCGCCGCTCCAGCTGCCGCAGCACCGAGGCCGCGCGGACGTATGCCGCCGGGCTCGCCGGGTTCTTGGGCCGGCTCGCCGCCAGCGCCCGCTGGGCCGCCTCGGCCTCCTTGAGGGCCTGCTCGGCCACCATCACGGCCCGCTCGCGCAGCAGCCGGGCGATCTCCGTCTCGGCCTTCGCCAGCCGCGACTTCTCCGCCGTCAGCCGCCGCCCGAACCTGGTCGCCCGCTCCTCCGCGACCTCCGCCGCGTACTCGGCCTCCGCCAGCTGCTCCTCGAAGCGCTCCTCGGCCCGCATCCGCTGCGCGGCGGCGGTCTCGGCGGCCGCCCGGGCCGCCCGGTCCCGCTGACGCAACAGCAGCGCGAAGCCGAGCGTCGCGATCACGGCCGCGACGCCCACCGAGCGCACCAGGACGGTGTCCTGACTGGCGAGCAACGCGGCCAGAGCGGCCACGAGGAGCACGCCGGCGGCCGTGGGGGGAAAGATCCGGCCGAGGACGGAGGAATGACGGTGGCGTCCGCGAGACATGCCAAGAAACTAGCGTGCGAATTGGGGCCGTGTCAGCCCAGGGTCCCCTTCAACCCTCTCCGGCCCTCTCCGACCCTTGACAGCGGGTCTCAGCGGGTCTCAGCGGGTCTCAGCGGTGCGAGGCCGCCGGCCCGCCCGGGTCGTCGTGGTTCTCGGGCAGCTTGCACACGTGCTGGATCCACAGGGCCGCCGCGATCACCGCCGCGCCCGCCAGCACCGCCAGCCCGGCCGTGACGGCCTGGTCCTTGCGGGCCGACACGTCCAGCTCGCCGAGCAGGTAGATCCCGGCCCCCGCGTAGACGCCGGTGACCACCGCCGAGACCAGCGCGCTGGCCTGCCCCAGCACCACCGCACGGGCCGCCAGCAGCGGGTCCACTCCCTTGGCCCCGGGCTGGCGCTCGCGCACCGCCTTGAGGCGGGCGCGCAGCGAGAGCGCGGTGGCCAGCAGGATCACCGCCACCGCCGCCAGCACCACCGGCGCCGCCGTCGGCACCGCGGGCAGCGTGTCCAGCGAGGCCCACAGCTTGGAGCCGGCCCAGGACAGCGCCGTCGTGGCGGCGGTGATGCCGATCAGCAGACGGAGGCGAAGCAGCTTCACTCGGTGCAGGTCCTTCCCGGGGTGACGGAGCCGCCCACCGCCCCGGTCGGCCCGGCGCGGAGGCGCCAGGCCACCGTACCGGGCCCGGCCGGGCGGACATCTACTCGTACGGCCGGGCCCCCCGGAGTAGTTCCCGGGCCGACCCGGCCCGCAGGCCCGCGCAGCCCTACTCGGGCAGCGTCAGCCGGATGTCGTCGCGCCGCTTGACGCCCTGCGCGTCCGGGCCGCCGAGCGCCGCCAGCAGCGCGTCCACCCGCCCGTGGCCGGGCACCTCGGCCTCCGGCTGGGCGTCCAGCCAGGGCGCGAGCACGAACGCGCGCTCGTGCGAGCGCGGGTGCGGCAGCAGCAGCGCCGGGTCGTCGCTCAGCTCGCCCTCGTAGGCCAGGATGTCGACGTCCAGGGTGCGCGGGCCCCAGCGGACCTCCCGCACCCGCCCGAAGGCGTCCTCGATCGCGTTGCCGCGCTCCAGGAGGTCCTTCGGCGGCAGCGAGGTGCGCAGCACCACGACCGCGTTGTAGTAGTTCGGCTGCTCCTCGGGCCCGCCGACCGCCTCGGTCTCGTAGACCGCGGAGACGGCCTTGATCGCCAGCCCGGGCGTGTCGGCCAGCGCGTCGACGGCCCCCTGCAGGGTGTCCAGCCGGTTGCCCAGGTTGCTGCCCAGGGCGATCACCGCGCAGCGCTGCCCGTGCAGCGTGGTGTCGGCGGAGTCCACCCGGCTCTCCAGGTCGAACGTGTTCGGCGCGGCGGTCGGGTCACTGCTCATCGGGGAAAGTCCTCTGCCTCGGGTGCCGGGTGCGCGGTGGGGGTCATGCGCGGCCCCGGTGGATGGTCACGGTCACGTCGTCGAACGGCACGGTGATCGGGGCGTCCGGCTTGTGCACGGTGACCTCGACCTCCTCGACCGGCTCGTGCTTGAGGCACTGGTCGGCGATGCGCTGCGCCAGGGTCTCGATCAGGTCGACCGGCTCCCCGGCGATGATCGCGGTGACCTCCTCGGCCACGATGCCGTAGTGCGCCGTGCGGGTGAGGTCGTCTCCGGACGCGGCGGGGCGGGTGTCCAGGTAGAGCACCAGATCGACCACGAAGGTCTGGCCCTCGACGCGCTCGCGCTCGAAGACGCCGTGGTGGCCCCGGGCGCGCAGGCCCCGCAGGGTGACGCGGTCCAGCAAACGAATCACTGCTCCCAGTCGGACGGGCCCCGCCCGGAAAACGACGTGAACGGGCAGGGCGAAGGCGGGCGGCACCGCCCGCCACTCCGTTTCGAATCTACCCGCGGGCGCGGACAACGCCTGACCGTCCTACCCGGCACGAACCGTCGCCACGCGCGCCGGAATGGCGATTGACGTGAACGTTCGGTGACCACTCGGGAATTCCCCGGCGACGACGCCGAGGAGATTTCCCGCGACTCCGGGAAACGGCCCGGAATCAGTCCTCGTCGTCCTCGTCACCGCTGGTCAGGACGGGTGAACCGTGGTGCGACCAGAGCTTCCACCCCGACGGGGTACGACGGAAGAGATTCGTCGACACGACCTTTCCGCCCACGAGCGGCCCGAGTTCTCCCTCCTCCTCGGACTCACCCCCGGAGAGGATGTTCTCGGTGCACGTGACAAGGGCCACATCACCGTGGACCTCTGCCTCGACATCCGTCAGGAAGAACTGGATGTACTCCGTGTTCATCATGATCAGCATGTACGAGCGCGTCACCTGCGCCCGGCCCCGCAGGACGGGCCAGCCGGGGTGCACGCACACCACGCCGCCCTTGTCGTCGGCGTCGGCCGCGCCGAGCCAGACGTTCTCGACGGCCTCCACGTCGCCGCGCTCCAGCGCCTCGTAGAGCGCCCGGTTCGCGGCGAGCACCGCCTCGACGTCCGCCTCCCGGGCCTTCCCGGCCGTCCCGCCGCTCACCCTGCCGTCACCTGCCACAGACCCTCCCTCACCCCAGCCGCGCCGCGCGCTGCCAGGCCGCGACCACGCGGACGGCGTCCGCCGTGCCGGACACGTCGTGCACCCGTACCGCCCAGGCGCCCGCCTGGGCCGAGAGCACCGAGACGGCGGCGGTCGCGTCGTCCCGTTCCCTCGCCGGGCGCAGCTCCCCGGTTTCGGGGTCGGCGAGCAGCGTACCCAGGAACCGCTTGCGCGAAGCCGCGACGAGGACGGGGCGCCCCAGCGCGGTGAGCTCGTCGAGCCGTCCGAGCAGCGCCCAGTTGTGCTCGGCGGTCTTGGCGAAGCCGAGGCCCGGGTCGAGGATCAGCTGCTCCTCCTTGACGCCCACCGCGACCAAGGCGTCCATCCGGGCGGTCAGCTCGCCGACGACGTCGCGCACCACGTCCCCGTAGACGGCCCCGGCGTACATGTCGGCGGACTGCCCCCGCCAGTGCATCACCACGAAGGGCGCGCCGGTCTCGGCGACCACCCTGGCCATCGCCGGGTCGGCGAGCCCGCCGGAGACGTCGTTGACGACCACCGCGCCGGCCTCGACGGCCTGCTCGGCCACGGAGGCGCGCATGGTGTCCACGGACACCGGCACGCCGGCGGCGGACAGCTCGCGGACCACCGGCAGCACCCGGCGCAGCTCCTCCTCCTCGGGCACCCGCTGCGAGCCGGGCCGGGTCGACTCCCCGCCGACGTCCACCAGGTCCGCGCCGCGCGCCCGCAGCGCGAGCCCGTGCGCGATGGCCTTGGCGGGGTCGTGCCAGAGCCCGCCGTCCGAGAAGGAGTCGGGCGTGACGTTGACGACGCCCATCACGGCGCAGCGGTCGAGCCGCGGCAGCCCGGCCGGCAGGGTGTACGAGGGCGAGTTGTTCATGCCCTCATTATCGAACGGGGCCCCCGCCGAGGATTCTCGGCGGGGGCCCCGTTCACGGCTCGGGCGCTCAGGCCGCCTCGGTGACCTCGCGGGCCGCCGGGACGGGCATCAGGCCCTCGCGCTGGCGCTTGCGGCCGAAGCGCGGCATCCCGAGGGTGATGAAGGCTTCCGCCTGCATCGCGGCGAAGCCGATCCGCGGCAGGTCCCGGGTGCTCGGGAAGACCAGGAAGCGCGGCTCCCACTCCGGCTGGAACTTGGCGTTGAACTTGTAGAGCGACTCGATCTGGAACCACCGCGACAGGAACACCAGCAGCCCGCGCCAGGCGCGCAGCACCGGGCCCGCGCCGATGCGCTCGCCGCGGGCCAGCGCCGAGCGGAACATCGCGAAGTTGAGCGACACCCGGCGGATGCCCATGGCGCCCACCTCCTGCAGCGCGGCGACGATCAGCAGCTCGTTCAGACCCGGGTCGGCGGCGCGGTCGCGGCGCATCAGCTCCAGCGAGATGCCGTCCGACCCCCAGGGCACGAAGTGCAGCACGGCCTTGAGGTCGTCGCCCTCCTCGCCCTCCTCGGGGGCCTTGTGGGCGGTGACGACCACGCACTCGTCGTCCAGCGGGTCGCCGAAGCGGCCCAGCGCCATCGAGAAGCCGCGCTCGGTGTCGGTGCCGCGCCAGCGGGCGGCGGCGTCGGCGATGCGGTACTTCTCCTCCGGGTCGAGGTCGGCGACCCGGCGCACCTTGCAGGAGTAGCCGTTGCGCTCGATCCGCTTGACCATCTGGCGCACGTTGCGCATGGCCCGCCCGGCGAGCGAGAAGGTGGCGGTGTCGACGATCGCCTCGTCGCCCAGCTCCAGCGCGTCCAGGCCCGCCTCGCGGGTCCAGACCTCGCCGCCGACCTCGCTGCAGCCCATCACGGCCGGCACCCAGGCGTGCTCGCGGGCCTCGGCCATGAACACCTTGATCGCGCCGGGCCACGCCTCGACGTCGCCGACCGGGTCGCCGGAGGCCATCATCACGCCGGAGACGACGCGGTAGGAGATCGCGGCCTTGCCGGTGGGCGAGAACAGCACGCTCTTGTCGCGGCGCAGCGCGAAGTAGCCGAGCGAGTCGCGCGCGCCGTGGCGCTTGAGCAGCTCGCGGACCTTCTCCTCGTCCTCGACGGTGAGCTCGGGCTTCGGCTTGCCCGGGCGCAGCGCCAGGTAGGCGGTGGTGAAGGCGGTCAGCAGGCCGAGCCCGCCGAGCAGGTAGGCGACCAGGTCGGACATCCGCTCGTTGCTGTAGCGGACCGGTCCTTCGAACCCGAACAGCCCGTACCCGACGTGCTCCAGCCGGTGGACGAAGCCCGGGTGCCCGACCTCGTACTTGGTGCGGGTCCACACGATCGCCAGGCCGAGCAGGGCACTGAGGACGCCCATCACGACGAGGTTGATCACCGCGCCCCAGCGGGTGCGCGGGTCGGCCTTGGCGTAGAACTCGCGCTGGTGCACCAGCATCACCGCGAGGACGATCAGCGACACGACCGCCGGGCCGACCTGGTGCCAGCGCACGATGTGCAGCGCGGCGCTGAGCGGCAGCAGCACGCACACGGCGCGCCAGGCCCGCCGCTTGCGCCGGCGCAGCGCGTGCGCCAGCGGCACCAGCAGGATGCCGACCATCAGCGTGCCGACCGCGGCCAGGCTGGTGGTGCCGCCCGGCAGCTGCCCGGCGAAGGTGTGCATCTTGGTGTGCCGCAGCTTGGGGAACACCGCGCTGGCGATGTCCACCAGCCCGATCAGCAGGCAGGCGTAGCCGACCGCGCCGGGGAGCCAGGACCTCGGGACGGCAGCCGCCTGGTTGCGCAGCGTCTGCAGGCCGCGGCGACGGGGCGGCGGCGGCTGCTCGGGGCTCGGCTCAACGGACACGGGAACGCTCATGGGTGCTCAGCGTAGAGGCTGCGGGACGGCGTCCGCTCACCCCGGTGGGCGACGCGTGATGGACCTTCATGCCTATTCCTTCATCAGGCAATGCGCATGCCAAGGACCCGGAAACGGTCGGTAAACCGGGGCGGTGGCGGCGCTGCGGGTTGAGCCGGCGGTGGGAGCGGGGGCCCGCGGCCGCGTGGCGCGGCGAGGCCCCCCGGGGCGGGTTACGTACGGTGGACGCCGCATTCTAGGGCGCCGGTTGCCGGCACCGCCCCCCTACCCTCCCGGCCCACCCGGGCATCCGGACAGCCTAGCTGCGGTGGCCAGGTCTGACGGGCCGCCAGACGATGAATCCCGCATCGACAGTGTCCCACCGGAAGGCCGACGGCATGGAACTGACCAGCGACCTGCTGGTGAACTCGCTGCTCGCGCTCGGCGCCGCGGCTCTCGTCACGACCCTGTGGCTCTGGCCGCGCCTCGCACGACAGCGCCCGCTGCCGGTGCTCGGCCGGATCGGCCTGCTGACGGTCACTCAAGCCGCGGTCCTGGCGGTGCTGGCGCTGTCGGTGAACAACTCCTTCGGGTTCTACACCTCCTGGGACGACCTGCTCGACCCCGGCGGCGCCAAGCTCGCGCTGACCAGCAGCGAGAACCACAAGGGCGGCACCCCGGTCTCCGACGCCCCGATCCAGCCGACCAACGAGGGCGGCCTGGAGACCGTGACCGACCTGCCCAAGGGCCCGCCCGAGGAGGCCGGCAAGGTCGAGTCCGTCCGGGTCACCGGCAAGGACACGGGAATGTCCGACCAGATGTTCGTCTACCTGCCGCCCGAGTACTTCGACCCGAAGTTCGCCCTGGTCCGCTTCCCCGTCCTGATGACCATCGCCGGCTTCCCCGGCACGCCGCTCAATCTGATGAAGGAGCTGCCGGTCGTCAGGACGGCCGCGGAGCTCCAGAAGGCCGGCAAGATGCCGCCCACCATCGTGGTGCTGGCCCGGCCGACCGTCGCCCCGCCGCGCAACACCGAGTGCGTGGACGTCCCCGGCGGCCCGCGCGCCGAGACCTGGTTCGTCAAGGACGTCCCCGAGGCGCTGCGCACCACCTACCGCACCGGCCGCACCGCCGGCTCCTGGGCCGTCCTCGGCTACTCCACCGGCGGCAGCTGCGCGATGCGCCTGGCGATGCGCTTCCCGGGCGTCTACGGCAGCGCGGTGGGCCTGCACGGGGACTTCGTCGTGCACGAGGACCAGTTCACCGGCGGCAGCCTCTTCAACGGCGACAAGGCCCTGGCCCAGCAGAGTGACCTGTCCTGGCGGCTGCAGAACCTCCCCGCCCCGCCGCTGTCGATGCTGGTGGTCTCCACCCGCAAGGAGGCGGACTACCCGCAGACCGTCCGCTTCGTCGAGCAGGCCCAGCAGGTGGCCGCGGCCAATCCGCAGTTCGGCGTGGAGTCGCTGTACCTGGACGACGGCGGCCACAACTTCGACAGCTGGGTCCGGGAGCTGCCGGCCTCCCTCGAATGGGTGGGCACGCACCTCGGCTGACGCGTGCGAGTGACTACCCGCCGGTCGGTAGGGGCGCCCGGCGGCCCGGGGGTACGAATCGCGGTCGCCCGCCCGACCGGCGCGGGCGCCGCCCGTCCGCGCAGGAGGCGCCGTGCTGAGCACCAGATCGCTGTTCGACGAGATCTACCGGAACGACCAGGCGTACCAGCTGTTCTGCAGCATCGCGGCCGGCGGCGAGGACCAGGGCGGCTGGGAGAACGAGCGGATCACCGCCCTCACCCGGGACGAGGTCCTCGCGCCGAAGGTCGCCCGGCACGGCGCGGACGAACGCAAGCACGGCCGGATCTTCTCCCAGCTGCTGAACAAGCGCGGCCTGCCCAAGGTGCCCGTCCCGGACGACGCCGACTACTGCATGCTGCTGGAGCGCCAGGGCGTCGGCCTGGCTCACGAGCGGCTCAACAGCGACGTCCCGCTGACGGACCGCGAGATCATCGTCTACCTGGCGCACAGCCGGGTCACCGAGCAGCGCGCCGCCGAGCAGATGCGCCAGCTGGTCAAGGCGTACGCCGACAACCCGGACCTCGACCGGGCGATGCGGATGATCTCCGCCGACGAGGACAACCACCTCGCGTACTGCCACGAGGAGCTGCTGCGGCTGCGGGCGGCCGGCCACGGCCCGTACATCCGCCACACCCTGGAGACCTGCGCCCGCGGCGAGATCCGCACCCATCGGGACGTCGGCCTGGCGGTGACGTCCCGGCTCGCGAAGATCCTGCGCTGGCCGCGCTGGCAGGTCGCCGTGGTCACCCTCGGGGTGCACGCGCTCTACCTGTACGACCGGGCCTACGGCTGGCGGCGGATGGTCACCCTGCGGATGCCCGAGCGCCGCAACGCCCTGGGCACCCCCGCCCCGCCGCACGCGGAGCGCGAGGTGCTCTGAAGCAGTCCTACCGGCCGATGCCCCTGTCGACCGTGCCCCTGTCGACCAATGCCCCTATCGACCGATGATGAGGCTCATCGCCTCGGCCCGGGTGGCCGCGTCGCGCAGCTGGCCGCGCACGCAGGAGGTGATGGTCTTGGCGCCGGGCTTGCGGATGCCGCGCATCGACATGCACATGTGCTCGCACTCGACGACGACGATCGCCCCGCGCGGCTCCAGGATCCGCATCAGCGCGTCCGCCACCTGGCTGGTGAGCCGCTCCTGCACCTGGGGGCGGCGGGCGTAGACGTCGACCAGCCGGGCGAGCTTGGACAGGCCCGTGATCTTTCCGGCCTCGGACGGGATGTACCCGACGTGCGCCACCCCGCGGAACGGCACCAGGTGGTGCTCGCAGACGGACGTCAGTTCGATGTCCTTCACGAGCACCATCTCGTCGTGCCCGAGGTCGAAGGTCGTCGTCAGGACGTCCTCCGGCTCCTGCCACAGGCCCGCGAATATCTCCTTGTACGCCCGCGCCACCCGGGCCGGGGTCTCCAGCAGACCTTCCCGGTCCGGGTCCTCCCCGACGGCGAGCAGCAGCTCGCGGACGGCGTTCTCGGCCCGCTTCTGGTCGAAGGTGCCGACGGCAGACGAACCGTCGAGCGTCACCGGGTCGATCATGCGGGCCTCGCTTACGTGTGGGACGACTTGGGCTGAACAGCACGGATGCCGCGCCTCCAGGGTACAAACCCCGGTGACGCGGCATCCATTCCGTGCGGTGGACCAGCCCAGGTGATCAGCCCTCGGTCGGGGCCTCCGGGGTCTGGAGCGGCGGGAGCTTCACGATGTCCACCGCGGCGGTGTCACCCACGGCGGCACCGTTGGTCAGCGCCAGCTCCTTCGGCGACTGCACCGGCGGACGGGTCGACGGCGTCCGGCGCGAGGAGCCCGTCCAGGCCGGACGGTGCGGGCGCTTGACGATCGGCGCGAAGATCTCGGCGATCTGCTCCTTGTTCAGGGTCTCCTTCTCCAGGAGCTCCAGGACGAGGTTGTCGAGCACGTCGCGGTTCTCGACCAGGATCTCCCAGGCTTCGTTGTGCGCGCTCTCGATGAGCTTCTTGACCTCTTCGTCGACGAGCCCGGCGACCTCTTCCGAGTAGTCGCGCTGGTGGCCCATCTCGCGGCCCAGGAACGGCTCCGAGTTGTCGTTGCCGAACTTGATCGCACCGAGGCGCTCGGTCATGCCGTACTGGGTGACCATGGCCCGCGCCGTGGCGGTGGCCTTCTCGATGTCGTTGGAGGCACCGGTGGTCGGGTCGTGGAAGACCAGCTCCTCCGCCGCGCGCCCGCCCAGCATGTAGGCCAGCTGGTCGAGCATCTCGTTGCGGGTGGTGGAGTACTTGTCCTCGTCCGGCAGCACCATGGTGTAGCCGAGGGCCCGGCCGCGGGACAGGATCGTGATCTTGTGCACCGGGTCGCTGTACTGGCAGGCCGCCGCGACCAGGGCGTGACCGCCCTCGTGGTACGCGGTGATCTTCTTCTCCTTGTCGGACATGATCCGCGTGCGCTTCTGCGGACCCGCCACGACGCGGTCGATCGCCTCGTCCAGGATGCCGTTGTCGATCAGCTTCTTGTCCGAGCGGGCGGTCAGCAGGGCCGCCTCGTTCAGCACGTTCGACAGGTCGGCGCCGGTGAAGCCGGGGGTGCGCTTGGCGACGGCCGAGAGGTCGACGTCGGGCGCGATCGGCTTGCCCTTCTGGTGCACCTTGAGGATGTCCAGACGGCCCTGGAGGTCGGGGCGCTCCACCGCGATCTGGCGGTCGAAGCGGCCCGGGCGCAGCAGCGCCGGGTCCAGGATGTCGGGGCGGTTGGTCGCGGCGATCAGGATCACGCCGCCCTTGACGTCGAAGCCGTCCATCTCGACCAGCAGCTGGTTGAGGGTCTGCTCGCGCTCGTCGTGGCCACCGCCCAGGCCCGCACCGCGGTGCCGGCCGACGGCGTCGATCTCGTCGACGAAGACGATCGCCGGGGCGTTCGCCTTGGCCTGCTCGAAGAGGTCGCGGACGCGGCTGGCGCCGACACCGACGAACATCTCCACGAAGTCCGAGCCGGAGATCGAGTAGAACGGCACCCCGGCCTCCCCGGCGACGGCGCGCGCGAGGAGGGTCTTGCCGGTACCGGGCGGGCCGTACAGCAGCACGCCCTTGGGGATCTTGGCGCCGACGGCCTGGAACTTGGCCGGCTCCTGCAGGAACTCCTTGATCTCGTGGAGCTCCTCCACCGCCTCGTCCGCGCCCGCGACGTCCGAGAAGGTGGTCTTGGGGGTGTCCTTGGTGAGCAGCTTGGCCTTGGACTTGCCGAACTGCATGACCCGGGAGCCGCCGCCCTGCATCTGGTTCATCAGGAACAGGAAGACCAGGACGATGATCACGATCGGCAGCATCGACAGCATGAGGCTGACGAGGGTGCTCTGCTTCTCGGGGCTGACGGTGTAGCCCTCGGTGAGCGTGTTCGAGTCCTTGGCGTTGACCTGGTTCTGCAGCTTCTCGGCGAGCGCCACGCCCTGGTCCCCGATGTACGAGGCTTGGAACTTGCTGCCCGACGGGACCTTGCCGGTACCGGCGGGCGACAGCTTGGCGCCGTCCTTCAGCTGGATCTTGATCGTGTTCGAGTCACCTGTGGTGATCTGCGCCGACTTGACGTCCTTGTTGTCGATCGCTGCGACCACCTGACCGGTGTCCACCGTCTTGTAGCCGTTCGAATCCGAAACGACCTGCATCAAGACGATGACGGCGAGGACGGCCAGCACGATCCACATGATCGGCGCACGGAAGTATCGCTTAACGTCCATCCATGCGGGGCGTTGCCGCCCCGTCCCTCCTGCCACTCAACGGCTCCGGGGGGCTGTGTGCCGACCCCGGCGCATACGGTCATTGCTCATGTGAAGAGCGGTTTATGGGACCGTACCGCAGTCGGACCCGCCCATGGCGGGAGCACGGCGACACGGTTGTCGTTCTTTGTCCCCCCGGTCCAACGGGCGGGAACGGGTTCCTGTTCCCGCCCATCGCCCGAACGGGGTCCTCAGCCGCCGTAGACGTGCGGGGCGAGGGTGCCGATGAAGGGGAGGTTACGCAGCTTCTCCGCGTAGTCCAGGCCGTAGCCCACCACGAACTCGTTGGGAATGTCGAAACCGACGTACTTCACGTCGATCTCGACCTTGGCCGCGTCGGGCTTGCGCAGCAGGGCGCAGACCTCCAGCGAGGCCGGGCCGCGGGAGCCCAGGTTGCCCAGGAGCCAGGACAGCGTCAGGCCGGAGTCGATGATGTCCTCGACGATCAGGACGTCACGGCCGGCGATGTCGGTGTCGAGGTCCTTGAGGATACGCACCACGCCCGAGGACTTGGTGCCCATGCCGTAGGAGGAGACGGCCATCCAGTCCATGGTGACCTGCGAGTGCAGGGCCCGGGCCAGGTCGGCCATGACCATCACAGCCCCCTTGAGGACGCCGACGATCAGCAGGTCCTTGCCTGCGTAGTCCCGGTCGATGCGCTCGGCCAGCTCGAGGAGCTTGGCGTCGATCTCGTCCTTGCTGATGAGCACCTTCGCGAGGTCAGCGCCCATGTCGTTCTGGTCCACCGGGGATACGTCCTCAAACGTTCGGGGTCTGTGTGGCCGGCGGCCGGCCGCCCCGGGCATGCCTGCCCGTCAGTCGCCCTGTCGCCGAAAGACCAGCGTGCCACACCTGCGGGTGGCCTCGACGCCCCCGGGTAGGTGCAGCGGCCCCTGGCCTCGCCACCCGGTGACCAGCAGATCGATCGTCTCCAGGTGCCGCGCGAACAGATCCCCGGCCGGACAGCCCGCCCGCAGCGCGGCCCGGCGCAGCACCCGGCGGCGCACGGCGGAGGGCAGCTCGGCCAGTTTCACGGCGTCCAGGGCGCCTTCGCCCGTACGGAGGTCGCGTTCGGCCAGGGAGGCCCACTGGTCGAGGGCGTCGGCGTCGTCGCGGAACAGCCGGGCGGTGCGGGCCAGCGCCTCCACCACTCCGCCGCCCAGGTGCTTCTCCAGCACCGGCAGGACCTCGTGGCGCACGCGGGAGCGGGTGTAGGCGGGATCACAGTTGTGCGGGTCGTCCCAGACGGGGATCGACTGCGCCGAGCACGCCTGCCGGGTGGCGGCGCGGTCGAGCTCCAGCAGCGGGCGGCGGTAGCGGCCCTTCTGGGCCGGCATCCCGGCCAGCGAGCGGGCGCCCGAGCCTCGGGCCAGGCCCAGCAGGACGGTCTCGGCCTGGTCGTCGCGGGTGTGGCCGAGCAGCACCGCCACGGCGCGGTGGCGTTCGGCGGCCTCGTCGAGCGCGGCGTAGCGGGCGTCCCGGGCGGCGGCCTCGGGGCCGCCGTCGCGGCCGACGCGCACCCGGACGGCCTCGACCGGGTCCAGCCCCAGCGAGCGCAGCCGCTCGGCGACCTGGGCGGCCCGCTCGCCGGAGCCGTCCTGGAGACCGTGGTCGACGGTGACGGCGCCGACCCGCAGGCCGATCTTGGGGGCCTCGAAGGCGGCGGCGATGGCCAGCGCCATGGAGTCGGCGCCGCCGCTCACGGCGACGAGCACCAGCGGCGACCCGGGGGCGGCCGGGGTACGGGGAAGGCCCGAGGGGTGGCGGGCGGCGTTGCCGATCAGCGTGGTGCCGACGGCGGCGCCCACCAGCGGGGAGCCTGCCTGGCGCTCGCGCGGGGCGCGGGCGGGCGGCGTGAAGGTGGAGCCGGCTTCGGCGGCCAGCTCGGTGAGCGTACGGCGGACGGCCAGGCGTATCGCGGCGACTGCGGGGTGAGGGCCCACGGCGGACGACTCCTCGGCGGAGGTCGGGGACAGGACGGCGGCGGACGCGGCGGGGAGCCGTGCAGCCTGTGAGCGCCGCGTTACCGGGCGCTCACAGATGGTGGCAGAAAGGAGGTGCCCGCTACGCCACCCTCGCCACCAGTACGACCACCGTCCCACGTTCGGGTGAATGGAGAAACGTATCTTCACCCTTGGCCTGCCGGATTGGACCACTCGTACGAGCGGGTTTGACCGCCGCGCGGCGCTTTACAGGTGCGGGCGCCGCGCGCCCCTCAGCCATCGGCCCTCAGCCCTCGGCTCGCGGCTCGCGGCTCGCGGCTCGCGGTCTCAGCGGGCGACGCGGGCGACCCAGGCGGCCGGGTCGTGGATCTCCTCCTTGGTCGGCAGCGTGTTCGGGGAGGTCCACACCCGGTTGAACCCCTCCATCCCGACCCGCTCGACCACCCCGCGCACGAACACCGCCCCGTCCTGGTACTGGCGCAGCTTCGCGTCCATGCCCAGCAGCCGGCGCAGCATCAGGTCCAGCCGGTTCGCGCCACGGTCCCGGCGCTGCTGGAACTTCTCCCGGATCTCCGCGACGGTCGGCACCACGGCCGGGCCCACGCCGTCCATCACCACGTCCGCGTGGCCCTCCAGCAGCGACATCACCGCCGTCAGCCGGCCCAGGATCTCCCGCTGCGCGGGCGACTGGACGATCTCCAGCAGGTTGGACGACCCGGCGCTCTCGCGCTCCCGGCCGCCCGTACCGCCCGGCAGCCCGCCGCCCAGCGAGCCCGCCGCGTCGCGCAGCCGCTCCAGCAGCGCGCCCGGGTCCACGTCCGTCTCGGCGAGGAAGGACTGCACCTCGGACTGGATGTGGTCCCGCAGCCAGGGCACCGCCGTGAACTGCGTGCGGTGCGTCTCCTCGTGCAGGCAGACCCAGAGCCGGAAGTCGGCCGGGTCGACGTCCAGCTCCCGCTCCACGTGCACGATGTTCGGCGCCACCAGCAGCAGCCGGCCCGGCCCGGGGCCGTCCGGGCCCAGCCGGGGCTTGTCGAACAGCGCCGCCGGGCTGTCCGGCGCCTCCAGGGAGGGCTCCGCCGGGGCGAAGGTCTCGTACTGGCCCAGCACCTTCGTCGACAGGAACGCCAGCAGCGCCCCGACCTCGATCCCGGTGGCCTTCTCGCCCACCGAGCCGAACACCCCCGCCGCCGCGCCGCCGGCCGCCCGGCGCGCCCGCAGCTTCTCCACCAGCGGCTGCACGACCGTCCGGAAGCCGGCCACGTTGGCCCGCACCCACCCGGGGCGGTCCACCACCAGGACCGGCGTCGCGGCGGCGGCCGCCAGGCTGCTCGACCGCATCCCGGTGAACGCGCGGACGTGCTCCTCGGCCTCCAGGGCGTGCCGGCGCAGCTCGGCGACGACGGCCGCAGCCTCCGCCCGGCTGACCTCCGGCCCCGGCCGCACCAACCTGGTCGCGGTTGCGACCGCGAGATTCCAGTCGACCATGTCAGCCCCGCCGCTCGCGCTCGTCATGCCCTCACCGTACGTGCTCGCCACCATCGGCGGCAGCCACCCGCCACGATCGTCTTCCCGCCCTCCGGAGCCGCCTCCGGCGCACATCGGGAGCACCCGCGGAGGCGGGACGGAGGCGACCAGGAGGCGGCCAGGAGGCGGGGCGGGTCAGTGGCAGCCGCAGGTGGCGAGACGGGCGGCTATGCGGTCGAGGGCGGCGCGGGCGGTGTCGGCGGGGGCGGTGGTGCGGGTCATGACGGCGAAGGCGAGGAGGCGGCCGTCCGCGTCGACCACGGTGCCGGCGAGGGTGTTGACGTTGTTGAGGCTGCCGGTCTTGGCGCGGATCAGGCCGGCCGCCTCGGCGGCGCCGGAGTTCGGGCCGTAGCGCTTGGCGAGGGTGCCGGTGAAGCCCGCGACGGGCAGGCCCGCGAGGACCGGGCGCAGCGCGGGGTGCTGGTCGGAGGCGGCCAGGGCCAGGAGCCGGGTGAGCACGACGGGCGCGATGGCGTTGCCGGGGTTCAGCCCGCTGCCGTCGTTGAGGGTGGTGCCGCCCATCGGCACGCCGAGCTTGGTCAGCTCCTGGGTCACCGCGGTGGCCGCGCCCTCGAAGCCGGCCGGCTGGTGGCCGGCGATCGCGGCCTGGCGGGCGATCGCCTCGGCGAGCTGGTTGTCGGAGGTGGTGAGCGCCCGTTCGACCAGGCGGGCGATGGTCGGCGAGTCGACCCGGCCGAGGACGGGCGCGTCGGCGGCGGCCGGGGCGGCGGCGGGCTTGGCCCGGCCCTCGACGGTGACGCCCTGGGCCTTGAGCAGCCCGGCGAACGCCTCGGCGGCGGAGGCGGCCGGGTCGGCGACCCGCTTGGGCGCGTCCTCGCGGCTCTTCGGGTCCACCCGGCCCTCGTCCACCATCAGCGGGACGACCGGGGCGATGTTGGTGTCGTCGTCGTGGAACTTGTGCAGCGGGTTGCCGGTGTACAGCGAGAGGTCGTAGTCGAGCGTGACGGTGGTGGTGCCGGCGGCCTTGAGCGCGGCGGCGGTCTGCCGGGCCAGGTCGTCGAGGGAGGCGGGGGCGGTGTCCGCGTCGGTGGGCCGGCCGCCGATCTGCACCTGGTCGGCGGGCAGCGCGGTGAGCGTCGGGTCCCCGCCGCCGACGAGGGTGATGCTCGCGGGCGTGGCGCCCTTGACCACCCGGGTGGTCAGCCGGGTGTCGCCGGGGACGAGGGACAGGGCCGCGATCGAGGTGGCGATCTTGGTGGTGGAGGCGGGGGTGGACGCGGTGTTCTCGCCCGTCCCGTACAGGAGTTGACCGCCGGAGGCGTCCGCGACCGCGATGCTGACGGTGCCGAGGTTCTTGTCGGCGAGCAGGGGGGCGAGGGCCTGCTGGAGGCCCTGCGTGGTGGGGACGGGGACCTCGGGGCCGGTCTCGGCGGTGGCGAGGACGGCGCCCGCGGCGGGCGCCGGGCGCGCGCCCGCGGCATCGCTCCCGCCGGTGCCGGGCTGCTCGGCCCGGTGGGTCGGGCTCTTGCCCTTGTCCTTGCCGTGGTCGCCCTTCTTGCCGTCCCGACCGGTGGACCCGTCGTGGCCCTCGTCCTGGTTGTCGCGGTCGTCGTTGCCGCCGTTCGGGGTGCTGTGGCCGCCGGGCGTCGGCGAGGGCTGCGCGTACGCACCGCCCGCGCCCAGGACCGTCCCGGCGACGAGCACCGCCGCTCCGAACAGTCCGGCGGCCGTCCCCCTGCGACGGCGCGCCGCCCCCACCCGTACTCCCACCGACCGGCCCCTTTCCCGAGCATCCACTCCCGTAGGAGACACTGGGATTCTGTCAGTACCTACCTTGGAGGAACCGTTGGAGTTCGACGTCCTTATCGAAATCCCGAAGGGCTCTCGTAACAAGTACGAGGTCGACCACGAGAGCGGCCGCCTGCGGCTCGACCGGATGCTCTTCACCTCGACCCGCTACCCGGCCGACTACGGCTACGTCGAGGGCACCCTGGCGGACGACGGTGACCCGCTGGACGCCCTGGTCATCCTGGACGAGCCGACCTTCCCCGGTTGCCTGATCAAGTGCCGCGCCATCGGCATGTTCAAGATGACGGACGAGGCGGGCGGCGACGACAAGCTGCTCTGCGTCCCGGCGACGGACCCGCGCTGGGAGCACCTGCGCGACATCCACCACGTGTCGGAGTTCGACCGCCTGGAGATCCAGCACTTCTTCGAGGTCTACAAGGACCTGGAGCCGGGCAAGTCGGTCGAGGGCGCCAACTGGGTCGGCCGCGCCGAGGCCGAGGCCGAGGTCACCGCTTCGATCAAGCGTCTGGCGGACCAGGGCGGCCACTGAGCCGTCGTTCCGATCTCCTCGGTCGGGACGGGTCCCTGAGGCCGGGGTTCCACGGATTCGTCCGCGGTCCCCGGCCTCTGGCGTTCCCGGGGCACGTTTGCCGACAGGCCGTCGGCAAGCCGGTGGGGCGGGAGCCCGCTCAGTCCTCCAGGCGGAAGCCGACCTTGATGCACACCTGGTAGTGCTTGACCCGGCCGTCCTCCAGGTGGCCCCGGACCTGCGAGACCTCGAACCAGTCGAGGTTGCGCAGCGTCCGGGAGGCCCGTTCCACCCCGTTGCGGATCGCGGCGTCGACGCTCTCGGTCGAGGACCCGACGATCTCGGTCACCCGGTACACATGGTCGGACATGGCGGACTCCTCAGCTGTGCGACGGCCCCCGGTCCTCCACCGTGCACCGCCGTCCGCCCGCCCGCACCCCGGCGGGCGCCGAGCGCCCGGCGTGAGCCGAAGGACACGCCCCGGTCAGAACGCCGCCCGCACCTGCCCGACCGGCACCCCGCCGCCCAGCAGCACGGCCTCGCCGATGCGCTCCAGGGTCTCGTCCGCGCCGCTCACCCCGAGCCGGCGCAGCGCCGCCGCCAGGACGGGGCCGCGGGCCCGCTCGCCGCCGTCCTCGATCTTGAAGGCGAGCGCCCGGCCGTCGGGCAGCGCCACCACCTGGACGGCCTCGGCGCCCATCTTGGACAGCGCGCCCGGCACGGCCCGCATCAGCCAGGTGTCGGCGCGGCGGGTGCCGGCCACGTACTCGGGGTGGGCGCGCATCGCGTCCGCCACCCGGCGCTGCTCGGTGCCCTCGGCGGCCAGCACCAGGGCCCGGTAGCCGCGCGCCAGGCCGGCCAGCGAGACGGCGAGCAGGGGCGCGCCGCAGCCGTCCACGCCCAGGTGGGCCGGGGTCTCGCCGGTGCCCTCCGCCAGGGCGTCCTGGGCCAGCCGCTGGATGGGGTGGGCCGGGTCGAGGTAGTCCTCGGTGTCCCAGCCGTTGGCGACGCAGGCGGCCAGCCAGCCGGCGTGCTTGCCGGAGCAGTCCATGAAGATCGGGGCGCGGCGGCCGCCGGAGGCCAGCAGCAGCTCGGCCTCGGTCTCGTCCAGCGGGAGGTCGGCGGGGGTCCGCAGGGCGCTCTCGTCGAGCCCTGCGGAGCCGAGTATCGCCCGGACGCCGTCGAGGTGAAACGATTCCGCGGAGTGGCTGGAGGCCGCCAGCGCCAGCAGCTCGCCGCCGATCGCCAGCCCGGCCCGCAGGGTCGCCACCGCCTGGAAGGGCTTGGCGGTGGAGCGGGGGAACACCGGGGCGTCCGGGTCACCGAGCGCGAACTCGACCGAGCCGTCCGCAGCGAGCAGCACCAGCGAGCCGTGGTGACGGCCCTCGGTGAAGCCCGAACGGACGACCTCGGCGAGGACGGGCGGGGTGGCGTGCTGGGGCATGGCGAGAGCCTTCCGGGGCGAGGGTGAGCCGGGGGCGAGCCCGGGCCCGTCCGCCTGCGGGGCCTCGCCCGGTCAGAGCGGGCCGCCCGCGAGCAGGTCGTCGACCCGTGCTTCCCCATCACGGTACCTGCGGGTGATCTCGGCGTTGCAACCGTCCGCCGTGCGCAGCAGCAGCTGGCGACGGCCGGACACCTCGCGCTCGTGCGTCCGCAGCCGCTCCAGCGCGGCCAGCAGGTCCTCGGCCGGGTGCGCGGCGAGGTCGGCGAGCTGGACGTCGCCCATCAGCTCGTCCGCCTCCAGCCGGGCGTCCAGGGTGCGCGGCGGGCCGAGGGTGACGTGCCGGGCCGAGCGGCGCACGGTGGAGGGGGCGTCGGTGAGGATCGCCGGCAGCCGGTCCAGCAGTTCCCCGCCCGCCTGGCCGCCGCCCGCCTCCCGGCCCGCCGCCTCCGTCCTCGGGGCCGGGCCCGCGCCGGGGAGGCCGCCGGAGAGGCCGCCGGGGTCGCGGCGGTCGAGTTCGGCGTGCAGGATGTCCATCCGGCCGTGCAGCAGGCGCCGCAGGTACGACAGGTCGGCCTCCTGCTCCAGGGTCTCGCGGCGCAGGACGCGCAGCTCGTCCAGGCGCAGGCGCTCCAGGCCGGGATCGCGCTCCCCACCCCCGCCGCCCGTCGACCGCTCCCGCGCCGCGCTGCTCGCGTCCATCATCCAGCCACCTGCCGTCGTCCGATCCCGCCCGCTCACGGCACCCCGTCCCTGCCGCCGGTCCGGCCCGCCCCCGTCGGGCTCGCGTCCCGTTCGTATGGTCCACCAGCGTGCCACCCCACCCGGCGCGCGCGCACCGCCCGTGCACCCGAACGGCCCCCTGGCGAACGGGGGTGGCTGATATGACAGAGCCTTTCCCCAGGAAGAGCGGCGCCCGCCACCGCGCAGGCGCTCAGAACACGGCGTGCGCCACCCCTTCGCGCGCCCCCACTCTGCGCCCCAGGGCCCTCCGAACGGGTTACGGACTCCGGCACAATGGCGGGCATGCGAGCAGTGGTGCAGCGAGTGACCGAGGCCAGGGTGACCGTGGCCGGAGAGACCGTCGGCGCGATCGAGGGGCCCGGGCTCTGCGTCCTGGTCGGCGTCACCCACGAGGACACCCCGGCCAAGGCGGCCCAACTGGCCCGCAAGCTCTGGACGCTGCGGCTGCTGCCGGCCGACAAGGACGGGGTGGAGCAGAGCTGTTCCGACATCGGGGCGCCGCTGCTGGTGATCAGTCAGTTCACCCTCTACGGCGACGCCCGCAAGGGCCGCCGGCCCACCTGGAACGCCGCCGCCCCCGGCCCGGTCGCCGAGCCGCTGGTGGACGAGGTGGTGGCGCAGCTGCGCGCGCTGGGGGCCAAGGTGGAGACGGGCCGGTTCGGCGCCGACATGCAGGTGGCGCTGGTGAACGACGGCCCGTTCACCGTCCTCGTCGAGGTCTGATCCCGCCGGCTACTGCGGGACGATCACGTCCTGGGTGCCCGGTACCGTCCCGGCCAGCAGCACCGCGTCCGCCGGGACGTTGCGCTTGACGATCGCCAGCGCGATCGGCCCCAGCTCGTGGTGGCGGGCCGAGGAGGTGACGAAGCCGAGCGACCGCCCGTCCGGGTCCGAGGCGAGCCGCACCTCGGTGCCGTGCGGGGGCAGCGTCTCCTCGGTGCCGTCCAGGTGCAGGAAGACCAGCCGGCGCGGCGGGCGGCCCAGGTTGTGCACCCGGGCGACGGTCTCCTGGCCGCGGTAGCAGCCCTTCTGCAGGTGGACGGCGGTGCGCAGCCAGTCCACCTCGTGCGGGATGGTGCGGTGGTCGGTCTCGAAGCCGAGCCGGGGCCGGTGGTCCTCGATGCGCAGCGCCTCGTACGCCCAGATCCCGGCGGCCGGGCCGTACCCGGCGGTGAGCTTCTCCAGGTCGGCGCGCGGCACGAACAGGTCGCGCCCGTACGGGAGTTCGCGGACGGCGGCGGCGCCCTCGGCGGAGCCCTCGGAGCCGGCGGGCAGGTGGACCACGGCGTAGTCCGCGGTCGCGTCGGCGACCTCCACCCGGTAGAAGAACTTCATGCTCTCCAGGTACGCCACCAGCGCGCCCTGGGTGCCGGGCTCGACGTGCGCCCAGGTGGTGGTGCCGTCGTCGACCAGGTAGAGCGCGTGCTCCACGTGCCCGTTCGGGGAGAGCACCAGCGCCTCCACGGCCTGCTGCGCCGGCAGTTCGCTGACGTGCTGGGTGACCAGCAGGTGCAGCCAGGCCAGCCGGTCGGCGCCGGTGACGGTGAGGACGCCGCGGTGCGAGAGGTCGACGAAGCCGGTGCCGCGCGCGAGGTTGCGTTGTTCGCGGAAGATGTCGCCGTAGTGGGCGGCGACGCCCTCGTCGGCCCCCTCGGCGGGGACGGCTCCGGGCAGGGAAAGCAGCGGGCTCTTCACACCGGTCATACCGGCCAGCTTACGTCCGGGGGTCGGAGAGCTTGGCGGTGCAGTCGGCGCAGCGGCCGAAGATCGCGAAGTGCTTGAGGTCCGTGTCGAAGCCGTGCCGCTCGCGCAGGCTGTCGATCAGCGGCTGGGCGATCTCGGTGCCGGTCTCGGTGACCTGGTCGCAGTCCCGGCAGACCAGGTGCAGGTGGTGGTGGCGCCCGGCCAGGTGGTAGGTCGGGGCGCCGTGGCCGAGGTGGGCGTGCGAGACGAGGCCCAGCTCCTCCAGCAGCTCCAGCGTGCGGTAGACGGTGGAGATGTTGACGCCGCTGGCGGTGCGCCGCACGTGGCAGAGGATGTCGTCGGGGGTGGCGTGGTCGAGCACGTCGACGGCCTCCAGGACGAGCTGGCGCTGCGGGGTGAGCCGGTACCCGCGCTCGCGCAGGTCGGCCTTCCAGTCGCCGGAGAGCTGCCAGTCGGTGGTGCCGGTGTCCGCCACTGTCTGTCCCTGCCAAGGTCGGGGGGGTCCTGATGCCAGTGTAGGGACCGGCCCGGGGCCGGTCCCTACCTCGTGCCTTGCGGAGAGCCTTACTTGAAGAAGGCGATCCCGTCGTCCGGCAGGTCGTTGATGTCCTTGATCAACTGGGCCGGGCTGAGCACCTTCTTCAGCTGCGCGGACATGTACGGCCGCAGGGGCACCTGGGGCGCGGCCTTCTCGCCGACCCAGAGCAGCTCGTTGTTGACGAAGCCGTACAGGCGCTTGCCGCCCGAGTACTCCGGGGAGCCCTCGATCCGGGCCACCGCGTCCGTGGAGACGTCGATCTGCGGCTTGCCGTCGGCCAGCTCGCCGTACCAGATCTCCACGGTGCCGTCGTCGCGGACGGAGGAGATCTCGATCCCGCGGGCACCGCTGGTGCCGTGCTGGTTGCTGGTGATGCGCCAGAACGCGTGCTCGTTCTCCAGCGGGCGGACCTTCTCGCCCTCCTCGTCCAGGACCCAGGTGCGGGACCGGAACTCCAGGAAGGGGCGGCCGTCGTGCCGGATCACGATCTCCTGGCCGAAGTTGCACTTCTCCGTGCCCGGGCCCACCTCATTGGGCAGAGGGGCGTAGACGCCCGCGCCCTCCCACGTGCCGAGGAGGAAGGCGAGCGGGACGACGTCCTGGTGGAGGTCAGAGGGGATCTCGATCATGTTCCTGGTCGCTGTCGTCGGTGTGCGGATGCCTCAACCGTACGGCAGGCTCAGCGCTGGCCCTGGTACAGCTTCATCACCGAGAAGATGGCGAACCAGGTGATCAGCACAGCCATGAGGGCCAGCAGACCGTCGAAGAAGTATTCCAGAGCGGACACGGGGAGCTCCCAGGCGACGACAGTGTGGTGGATCGTTCGCCGCTCACTCTATCCGCCGGGCATTCCCCGGTCGTGGTGAGCCCCACCACCTGGGGCGGGTCTTTCGGCTCACGCCGGGAGGACATCCGCCGCCCAAGGTTTGCCCAAGGGATTCGGGGATGACGGCGGGCCGGGGCCGCCGGAGCTCTAAGGTGTCGCCATGTCGAAGAAACTGGTCATCAAGGTCACCGCCGGGGCGGACGCGCCGGAGCGGTGCTCGCAGGCGTTCACGGTGGCGGCGGTGGCCGTCGCCAGCGGGATCGACGTCTCGCTCTGGCTGACCGGGGAGTCCTCCTGGTTCGCCCTGCCGGGGAGGGCGGCGGAGTTCGAGCTGCCGCACGCGGCGCCGCTGCCGGACCTCCTGGAGGCGATCCTGGCGGCCGGTTCGGTGACGCTGTGCACCCAGTGCGCGACCCGGCGCGGGATCGAGCAGAAGGACACCGTCGAGGGCGTCCGGATCGCGGGCGCGCAGGTCTTCGTCAGCGAGATCATGTCGGACGGCGTGCAGGCGCTCGTCTACTGACGAGGACGGTCGGGGCGGTCGGGGCGGTCACGGTCGTGGCCGGGCTCGTCCCACTTGGGGTCGTCCCAGCGCGGGTCGTTCCACCAGTCGTCGTCCGGGTCCCTCTTGTTGGCGAACACCGAGGCGGCCGGCGGGATGACCATCGCCACCAGGCACAGGCCGATCGCCGCACCCACCGAGAAGAACCGCACCACGCCCCAGGCCAGCACGAACAGGCCGAGGCAGACGCCCATCAGGACGTAGTACCAACGCCGCCGCCGTCTCGCCTGCACGCTTCCACGGTACGGCGGAGGGCCCCTGCTCGGCAGGGGCCCTCCGTCCGTTCCTGAAGCCGATCAAAGGCTGATCAGGGGCTGATCAGACCGCGATCGCGACCTCGACGGCGGTGCCCTGGGAGGCCACCACCTGACGGTCCACGGTCTGGCCCGGCACCAGCGCGCGCAGGGTCCACTTGCCCGGGCGGGCGAAGAAGCGGAACTGCCCGGTCGCCGAGGTGGGCACCTCGGCCGTGAACTCGTTGTTCTCGTCCAGCAGCCGGACGTAGCCGTTGACCGGCTCACCGTCGCGGGTCACCGAACCCTGGATGATCGTCTCGTTCGCCACGTCTACTCCTGCCAGGTCCGGGCCGCCGGCCTTCGCACCGCACATGTCTTCGTTTCCCTTCTGACTTACCGCGCGAGCCGGGGCTCAGTTGCTGCCGAGCTCGATCGGCACGCCGACGAGGCTGCCGTACTCGGTCCACGAGCCGTCGTAGTTCTTGACGTTCTCCTGGCCGAGCAGCTCGTGCAGCACGAACCAGGTGAGCGCGGAGCGCTCGCCGATGCGGCAGTAGGCGATGGTGTCCTTCGCCAGGTCGACGCCCTCGGCCTCGTACAGGGCCTTGAGCTCGTCGTCGCTCTTGAAGGTGCCGTCGTCGTTGGCGTTCTTGGCCCACGGGATGTTGCGGGCGCTCGGCACGTGGCCGGGGCGCTGCGACTGCTCCTGCGGGAGGTGGGCCGGGGCGAGCAGCTTGCCGGAGAACTCGTCGGGCGAGCGGACGTCGACCAGGTTGAGGTAGCCGATCGCGGCGATCACGTCGTCGCGGAAGGCGCGGATGGAGGAGTCCACGGCCTGGGCCTTGTACTCGGTGGCCGGACGGGCCGGGACCTCGACGACCAGGTCGCGGGAGTCCAGCTCCCACTTCTTGCGGCCGCCGTCCAGCAGGCGGACGTCGCCGTGGCCGTACAGCTTGAAGTACCAGTAGGCGTACGAGGCGAACCAGTTGTTGTTGCCGCCGTACAGGACGACGGTGTCGTCGTTGGCGATGCCCTTGGCGCTGAGCAGCGCCTCGAAGCCGGCCTGGTCGATGAAGTCGCGGCGCACCGGGTCCTGGAGGTCCTGCTTCCAGTCGATCCGGACGGCGTTGCGGATGTGGTTCTTCTCGTAGGCGGAGGTGTCCTCGTCGACCTCGACGATGACGACCTTCGGGTCGTCCAGGTGGGCCTGGACCCAGTCGGCGTCGACCAGGACGTCGCTGCGGCTCATGGTGGTGTTCTCCATCCGAGGGCGGTGTGGCGGAAGGTGCTGCTCAGGGTGCTGCAGGGCTGCCGGGTGGACACCTGTTCCGAAAGCCCGTCCGAATGTCGAGACGGACGGGGGGATGCGGTACGACCGGGCGGGAGACTGCGGAGTACGGCGGCAACCTGCGGCCGGAGCGGCCGGCGGAGGTCACCGGGAGGATCGGCGGCGGGCTGCAACTGCCCTGCCAGGATGCCGATTCAGCGCATTCGACACAGACAGGCGGACACGCGGCACAGGTCGACCGCCCGCCGCTTCGTGAGATCCGCCTGTCGCTTCATGTCGACGATGCTAGGGACACTCGAGGGCCGCTGTCATCAGCGTATCGAATGGCGAGACCAGGAAGCTCACATTCCGGGATTTGCCTCCCCCGCACCCACGGCGGGCCCGGGCCGCGGCGGCGCGGCGGCGCAGAACGGGCGGAAACGACACCGCTCCGCGGGTCGCGCTGGACAGCGCGTCTCGCGGAGCGGAACGAAGGTTCGGACGGGCCCGTCAGCCGTGGAGCTGGACGTCCTTGCCGTCGAAGGCCAGCCGGAGCCCCTCCTCGACCGGCACGGCGCCGTCCTTGTCGGCCAGCTTCAGCCCGGCCGGCAGCGAGTCCAGGGTGAGGCTCACCGGCTCCACCTGCTGACCGGACACCCCGGCGAGCGCACCGGCGAGGCCGCTCAGCTGGAAGCCGTCCACCGTGATCGTGTTGCCCTTGGTGCGCACCGTGCCCTCGCCGACCGGCAGCGGCCCCAGCGACGCCTTCACCTTGCCGGGCCCGCCGTAGGAGAGGCTCACCCGGGAGGAGCTGCCGACCGGGAGCTTGCCGTGCACCAACTGGCTCGCCGGGGGCAGCAGTTGGGCGAGGTCCGCGTAGGTGATCACCCCGCTGCCGCTACCGCTGTCCACGGTGACGCTGCTCAGCCCGTCCTTCACCCTGACCCCGGACAGCTTCGCCTCGAAGGCGTGCATCGCCACCTTCTGGCCGCCCTCGCCGACGGCCACGTTGTCCGAGGTGACCCTGACGTCGTCCAGGTCCATCGACAGCGCCTGGGTGAGGAACGGGAAGCCCTCGATCGACACGTCCGGCTTCTGGTTCATCCAGCCGCTCTTCACGATCCGGTCGGCGGCCTCGTCCTCGGCCACGCCGACCGCGATCCGGTCGGCCCCCACCAGCAGGCCGCAGAGCACCGCCAGGCCGATCGTGGCCTTCAGCCATCCGCGCATCGCGCTCCCCCGTCGTCGCCGGTCGCCGTCGTCGTTCGCCGTCACCGGTGGCCGCTCCTGCGACCACTCCCGCCCCGACCGTACGACGAACCGCCCCGGAGCTTGGTTCCGAGGCGGTTCGAGGTGTGCCGTGCGTCGCCCGCCGTCAGGCCAGGAGATCGGTGGCGATCCAGATCAGCGGCGCGGCCACCGCCAGCGGCAGCGCCACGCCCGCCGTCATGTGCACGAAGCGGGACGGGAAGTCGTACGCCGCGACCCGGCGCCCGACCAGCGCGCCCACCGCGGCGAGCGCACCCAGCGCGAGCGGCGCGCCCTCCACCAGGCCCAGCAGCACCGCCGCGGCCAGGCCCAGCAGCGGGCCCAACTGCTTCGGGCCGGGCAGCGGCGCCGCGGCCAGCACGGTCGCCACCGCGACCGCGCCCACCCCGGCGGACACCCAGTCGGCCAGCAGCAGCATGGTGCACAGCGCCGTCACCACCGTCGCCGAGCCCAGCACCGTCAGCGCGTAGAACCGCTCCTTCGGGTCCGAGGGACGGAAGGTCTGCAGCACCATCACCAGCAGGAAGAACCCGCCGAGGGTGCCCACCACGGCCGCCGCCGAACCGTCCGACCCGGCCACCAGCACGGCCACGTCCGCCGTGAACCCGGCCAGCGCGGCCAGCGCGATGCCCTGCCGAGCCGGCCACATGCCGTTCAGCCGGAACCAGCCGGCCGCCGTCAGCACCTGGAGCAGCGCCACCACCAGGGCCAGCGGCACCTGCCCGAGCGCGGAGCCCGCGGCCAGCAGGCCGGCCACGGCGGCGGTGATCAGCGCGGGCTGCAGGCCCGGGTCGATGATCGGCGAACCGGTCCGGCCGCGAGGGCCGGCCGCGGGCTGCGGGGGCCGGGGGGCCTGCGGGGGGAACTGCTGCGACGGGACGCCCGGGTACGGCGGGCCGGCGGGGGCTTCCGGGCGCTTGAGCGTCATGGTCGGCGGGTCGAACCCGGGCGCCGGCTGCGGCACGGGCGCAGCGGCCTGGACCGGGGCCGGGCCGGGAGTGTGGGCCTGGGCCGGAGCCGCGTGCCGCCCCTGAGGCCGGGGCTGCGGCGGCTGCGGCTGGTACGGCGGCATCGCGCCGGGGACCACCGGCGGCAGCAGCGTCGTGGCCGCCGCGTCGTCGAGCGGCGGCACGGGCGGCAGCAGCGTGGTCGCGGCGGCGTCGTCCGTCGCCGGGACCGGCGGCAGCAGCGTCGTCGCGTCCTGGTCCGCCGGGTAGCCGTACGGCCCCGGCTGCGCCTGCTGGCCCTGTTCCGGGTACGGCTGGTAGCCGGGCGCCTGCGGGTGGACCTGCTGCGGCCACTCACCGAAGCCACCGTGCTGCGGCCCGCCCTGTTGGGGCCCGCCGTGCTGCGGCCCGCCCTGATGCGGGTTGTTCATGTCCGTCACGCCCCTCAGCCTCCCGCGAACGGCGGAAGGACCTCGACCGTCCCGCCCTCGGTCAGGGCGACCAGATTGTGGTCACGGCCGCCCACCTGCGCGCCGTCGACCAGGTACGAGCAGTGCCCGAGCAGGCGCAGCAACGCCGGCCGGTCCGCGTGCCGCTCCCGGACGCCCGCCAGCGCCTGCGCCAGCGTCGCCGCCTCGTACGGCTCCTCGGCGAGCCCGGCCCCGGACTTCGCCGCCGCCCAGTAGCGGATCGTCCCGCGCACCCGGGCGCCGCCGTCGGCGGGCTCGGTGGTCGCGCCCATCGGGCCACCCCTTCTCGTCGTCCTCGCCCGGCACGGGAGCCCCGGTCCGGATCGCCACCGCGGCGGCCCCCGAAACCACCCGAACGATGGACCCGAGCTGCGCCGACGGTGCGCGTCCCATGATGGCGTGTCGGCCACCACGAGCGGCAATCGCCCTGGCCGGACGGGCCCCGGCCGGGGCCCGAAGCCGTGACCAGGCTCACCCGCCCCGTGCCCGGATTGGGCGAAGCGCCGCATTCGACACCTCCCGGGCCGGGCGAGGGTCGGCTATCCTCGACCACCAAGAGGGACCCGGGCAGAGTCGCCCCCGGGTCCTTTCGTGCTTACAGGACGCCAGTACGGACGTTCTTGCGATTCGTCGGCCCACCCCCGGCGGACGCAGGGACCACCCGCCGCTCGCGGCACGACGACGTGCCCCGTCCGGCCGGGTGTCGCCACCGGGCGCCGGGCCGCCGCCCGGTACCGGACCAGACCGGAGGGTTCGCGGGAATGAGCGGGGCAGAAACGGTGTGCCAGGGGTCGCGGGCCCCGGGGCGCGTGCGCCGTCGCGCCCGGCACGCCGCCCACGCCCTCCTTTCGCATCGGGCTCCCGACGTCCTTCCCCCCACCCCAGCACGTGCGCCTTCCGGCTGTGGCGGCAGCCGGACAGCGACCGCGACGACCCGGAAAGGGGACCACCGGGTATGAGTTCTCTGCTCCTCCTCACCAACGCCCTGCAACCCTCCGCCGAAGTGCTGCCCGCCCTCGGCCTGCTGCTCCACAACATCCGGGTGGCCCCCGCCGAGGGCTCGGCCCTGGTGGACACCCCCAGTGCGGACGTCATCCTCGTCGACGGCCGGCGCGACCTGCCGCAGATCCGCAGCCTGTGCCAGCTGCTGCGCTCCACCGGCATCGCCTGTCCGCTGATCCTCGTGGTCACCGAGGGCGGCCTGGCCGCCGTCACCGCCGAGTGGGGCATCGACGACGTCCTGCTGGACACCGCCGGCCCGGCCGAGGTCGAGGCCCGGCTGCGGCTCGGACTCGGCCGGCTCCAGGTCGCCGTCGACGAGAGCCCGATGGAGATCCGCAACGGCGACCTCTCCGTGGACGAGGCCACCTACTCGGCCAAGCTCAAGGGCCGCGCACTCGACCTCACCTTCAAGGAGTTCGAGCTGCTCAAGTACCTCGCCCAGCACCCCGGCCGGGTCTTCACCCGGGCGCAGCTGCTCCAGGAGGTCTGGGGCTACGACTACTTCGGCGGCACCCGGACGGTGGACGTCCACGTGCGGCGGCTGCGCGCCAAGCTCGGCGTCGAGAACGAGCAGCTGATCGGCACGGTGCGCAACGTCGGCTACCGCTTCGTCGTCCCGGAGAAGCCCGACAAGGGCGAGCGCCCGGAGTCCGCCCCGCGCGCCACGTCACCGCTGGAAGCCTGAACGGGCGGGGGAGAACCGTTCCCCCGCCCGGCTTGTCCGGGTTCCGCCCCTCACCCGTACGGCCCACGCCGCGGGAGGCGAAAGGTCCCCCTGCCCAGGTCGGGACCACACGCGTAGACTCCCCCCGTGGCCAAAGTGACGCGCGACGATGTAGCCCGACTGGCTGGGACCTCGACGGCGGTCGTCAGCTACGTCATCAACAACGGGCCGCGCCCGGTCGCGCCCGCCACCCGGGAGAAGGTCCTCGCGGCGATCGACCAGCTCGGCTACCGGCCGAACAGCGTCGCCCAGGCCATGGCCTCCCGCCGCACCAACCTCATCGGCATGGTCGTCCCGGACGCCCGCCAGCCCTTCTTCGCCGAGATGGCCCACGCCGTGGAACGGGCCGCCTCCGAGCGCGGCAAGCTCGTGCTGATCGGCAACTCCGACTACGTGGACGACCGCGAGGTCCACTACGTCCGCGCCTTCCTCGGGATGCGGGTCTCCGGCCTGATCCTGGTCAGCCAGGGCCCCTCCCAGCGCGCCGCCGAGGAGTTCGCGGCGATGGAGGGCGCCAAGGTCGTGCTGCTGCACCGCCGCCCCGAGGCCATCGACGACGTCGCGGTGGTCACCGACGACGTGGCCGGCGCCGAGGCGGTCGTGCGGCACCTGCTGGAGGTGCACGGGCACCCGTACGTGGCCTGCTTCGGCGGCCCGGTCGAGTCCCCCGCGCCCGGCGACCCGGTCATCGACCACGTCGAGGGCTGGCAGCGCGCCATGGACGCGCACGGCCTCCCCACCGAGCCGCACCTGATCGACGCCCCCTTCCACCGCTACGGCGCGTACGACGTGGCGCTCGGCGTCCTGCGCTCGCCCGACCGGCCTCGGGCGATCTTCTGCTCCACCGACGACCAGGCCATCGGCGTGCTGAGAGCCGCCCGCGAGGTCGGCCTGCGGGTGCCCGAGGACCTCGCGGTGGCCGGCTTCGACGACGTGCCCGAGGCCGCGCTCGCCGACCCGCCGCTGACCACCGTCGCCTCCGACCGCGACGCGATGGCCCGCGCCGCCGTCGACCTGGTCCTGGACGACTCGCTGATGGTGCCCGGCTCGGACACCGAACGGGTCCGCACCTTCCCGTCCCGCCTGGTCATCCGGCGCTCCTGCGGCTGCAACGGCACCGATCGAACGGAATAGCGCGCTCCGCCCGAGTGGTCGCCTGACCAGGCTTTATGAGAACCGAACGGGCTTCTCGGGCCGTTCTGATCCGCTTCTCATCCGCTCCTCATGCGCCGGGCGGAGCTTGGTCGTCATGAGCGAACAGCAGCGGCCCGGCCACGAGCAGTACGACCAGCAGCAGCCCTACGGCACCCCGCAGCCGTACAGCACCCCGCAGCCGTACGGCACGTACGACCCCCGGGTGATCGAGGGCACCGTCCTCCACGGCGGCACCGGCACCGGCGGCTTCGACGCCCCTCCCCCGCCGCCGCCCGTACCGCCCGAGCCGCCCACCATCCTCGGCCACGGGCCCTCCTACGGCCCGGACGGCCCGAACGGTCCCCAGGGCGCGCCGAACCCGCAGGGCCACGGCGGCCGGGCCCGGCGCGGACTGCTGCGCGGCCGCCTCGCCCTGGTCACGGCCGTCGCCGCGGTCGCCGCCGTCCTCGGCGGGGTCACCGGCGGGATCGTCACCTCCGAGCGCCAGGCCCGGGACACCCGGGTCTCCACCGTCGCCAGCCCGGTCTCCGCCCGCTCCGACGGCACCGCGAACGTGCCCGCCATCGCCGCGGCCGTCTCGCCCAGCGTCGTCGAGATCACCGTCAAGAACGCGGCCGGCACCGCCACCGGCACCGGCGTCGTCCTCGACAAGGGCGGCCGCATCCTCACCAACTACCACGTCATCGCCACCGCGGCCGCCGGCGGCCGGATCACCGTCACCTTCCACGACGGCTCCACCGCCCAGGCCACCGTCACCGGCACCGACAAGTCCCTCGACGTCGCCGTGATCACCGCGAGCGGCGCCACCAACCTCACCCCCGCCGTCCTCGGCGACTCCTCCGCCGTGGCCGTCGGCGACCCGGTCGTGGCCATCGGCAACCCGGACGGCCTCACCGGCACCGTCACCTCCGGCATCATCAGCGCCGAGAACCGCGACGTCACCGTCCAGCTCGACGAGGGCAGCACCAGCGGCAACGGCGGCTTCGGCCTCCCCCAGCTGCCCGGCCAGCGCGGCGGCGCCCAGCAGCGCACCGGCGGCGACAGCACCACCTACAAGGCGTTCCAGACCGACGCCGCCCTCAACCCCGGCAACTCCGGCGGACCGCTGATCAACGCGGGCGGACAGGTCATCGCCGTCAACTCCGCGATGTACGCGCCCGGCGGCTCCGGCTCCTCCGGCACCGGCCAGGCCGGCAGCGTCGGCCTCGGCTTCGCCATCCCGATCGACGCCGTCAAGCAGGTCCTGCCGAAACTTCAGGCCGGCCAGAACCTGTGACCCACCGTCCCCAGGACGGACAATTGCTCCCAGCGGGCCCCACCGCCGAGACCCAGCAGCACCAGACGAGAAAGGGCATCCGCCCATGACCCCGTCCGCCGACGACCGCACCCCCGCCGAGACCGGCCACCCCGGCGCCCGGCTCCTCGTGGTCGACGACGAACCCGCCCTCCGGGACGCCCTGGAGAGCAGCCTCGCCTTCGAGGGCTACGAGGTCTCCACCGCCACCGACGGCTACGAGGCCCTGGAGTCCGTCGAACGCGACAGGCCCGACCTCGTGCTGCTGGACATCATGATGCCCCGGATGGACGGCCTCACCGCCGTCCGCCGGATGCGCTCGCGCGGGGACACCGTCCCCGTCCTGATGCTCACCGCCCGCGACGCCGTCGGCGACCGCGTCACGGGCCTCGACGTCGGCGCCGACGACTACCTCGCCAAGCCCTTCGAGCTCGACGAACTCCTCGCCCGCGTCCGCGCCCTGCTGCGCCGCAACGCCCTCGCCACCGAGGCCGCCGCCCGCGCCGCCGCCGAGGACGAGAGCGAGGTCCTCGCCTACGCCGACCTGCGGATGAACACCGCCACCCGCGAGGTCACCCGCGCCGGCAAGCCGGTCGAGCTCACCCGCACCGAGTTCATGCTGCTGGAGATGTTCCTCTCCCACCCCCGCCAGGTCCTCACCCGCGAGCAGATCCTCAAGGCGGTCTGGGGCTTCGACTTCGAGCCCTCCTCCAACTCCCTGGACGTGTACGTGATGTACCTGCGCCGCAAGACCGAGCAGGGCGGCATGACCAGGCTCATCCAGACCGTCCGCGGCGTCGGCTACGCCCTGCGCCCGGCCACCAGCGGCGGCACCGCCACGTGAGCAAGATCCCTCCCCCGCCCCTCGCTCCGCCCCGCACCGCACCGGGCCGCCGCGCGCGCCTCGTCCACTGGCTGCGCTCCCGCTCCCTGCGCAGCCGGCTCACCTTCCTGAGCGCGGCGGCGGTGGCGGTGGCGATCGCCCTGTCGGCGCTGGCGTGCTGGTTCATCGTGGAGAAGCAGCTCTACAACCAGGTCCGCACCGACCTGGCGGACGTACAGCTGATCAAGGGGATGCCCTTCCCGTACTGCGGCACCTCCCCCGAGGGCGCCCTGACGCTCGAGGGGGCGAATCCTTCCGAGACGAGCGGCTCCACCCTGCGGGACATCCAGTTCGTCCCGGCCAAGTCCCACGAGGTGTGCCTGCCCCCGCACGCCCGGAGGGCCGTCACCCTCAAGACGGACGACGCCCAGGCGTACCGCCTCGCACCCGGCCAGTCGCTCATCCGCGAAGGTCACTACACCAACGGCGAACCGGCGCTCGTCCGTATCTCCTACTCCCGCGACCCCAAGCTCGTCCCCGGGCTGGTGATGATCGCCACCCCCACCAAGTCCGTCGAGGAGTCCCTCCAGGGCCTCGCCCTCCTCCTCGGCGCCGTCTCCCTCGGCGGTATCCTCCTCGCCGCCGTCGCCGGCCGTCTGGTGGCGCACTCCTCGCTCAAGCCCGTCGACCAGCTCACCGACGCCGTCGAGCACATCGCCCGCACCGAGGAGGTCGGCACCACCATCCCGGTGCAGGGGCAGGACGAGATCGCCCGGCTGTCCACCTCGTTCAACTCCATGAGCACGGCCCTCGCCAACTCCCGCGAGCGCCAGACCCGGCTGATCGCCGACGCCGGGCACGAACTGCGCACCCCGCTCACCTCGTTGCGCACCAACGTCGACCTGCTGATCCGCAGCGACGCGACCGGCCGCCCGCTGCCCGCGGCGACCAGGACCAAGCTGCTGGGCAACTTGAAGGCCCAGATGCAGGAGCTCACCGTCCTGATCGGCGACCTGCTCCAGCTCTCCCGCCCCGACTCCCCCAAGCCGGTGCGCCAGCTCGCCGTCGTCGCCCTGCACGAGATCACCGAGCGGGCGCTCGAACGGGCGAAGCTGCGCGGGCCCGGGCTGGTCTACGACACCGAGACCGAGCCCTGGTACGTGCACGGCGACGCGGCCGCGCTGGAGCGGGCGGTGATCAACCTGCTGGACAACGCCGTCAAGTACAGCCCGCCCGGCGGCGCCATCGAAGTCCGGCTCCACCAGGGCGTGTTGACCGTCCGCGACCACGGGCCCGGCATCCCGGCGGACGAACTCCCGTACGTCTTCGACCGGTTCTGGCGCTCGCCCTCCTCGCGCCAGCTGCCCGGTTCGGGCCTGGGACTGTCGATCGTCGCGCAGAGCGTCCAGGAGGCGGGCGGCGAGGTCGCCCTCGGCCCGGCCGGAGACGACGGCCCCGGCACCCTCGCCACCGTCCGCCTGCCCGGCGGGCCCGCGCCGGAGTGACTCCCTCCGGTGTGCGGAGAACGGGACGGGCGGGGCGCCCCGACAGCGCCCCGCCCGTCCCGCCCGGTGAGGATCAGTCGACGTCGGCACCCGGGCCGACGACCTTGATCCGGTCCTGCGCCGGCGCCTTCAGCGGCGAGGCCGCCGAGGAGTGCGCGGTCAGGTACGCGGTGAACACGTCCAGGTCGGAGGCGCCCACGAGCTTGTCGGTGCCCGCCGCGAAGGCCGGGAAGCCGTCGCCGCCGGAGGCCAGGAACTCGTTGGCCGCGACCCGGTACCTGGCGGCCGGGTCGATCGCCGCGCCGTTCAGGCGGATCGAGTCGACGACCACCCGGTCGGCGCCGGTCTTGCGCATGTCCAGGGTGTAGTGGAGGTTCGAGGACACCTGGAGGATCTTCGGCGCCGCGGCGTTGCCACCGCTCACCTGCTGCTGGAGCAGCTGGACCAGCTGGGCGCCGGTCAGCGTCTTGATCTGCATCATGTTGGTGAACGGCTGCACGGTGAACGCCTTGCCGTACGTCACCACCCCGTCGCCCTCGGTCCCGGCGGCCTTGTAGACCAGGTCGGAGCGGATACCGCCCGGGTTCATGAAGGCCACCTGCGCGCCGCCCTTGTCGGCCGCCGACAGCTGGTCCTGCTGGGCGTCGGCGATCAGGTCACCGAGCGGCTTCTCCAGGTCGGAGCTGCCACGGCCGTTGATGTCCGAGGCGATGTAGCCGACCGGACGGTTGGCCAGCGGAGCGGCCAGCTTCTGGTAGTGCTCCACCAGCTGCGTCAGGTCCGGGGCCTTCTCGCCCGTCCGGCGCACCACGTGGTTCTCGGCCTTGACCGAGGGGCGCACGATCTCGCCGGTGGTCCTGTCCAGCTTCATGTTGATCTCGGTGAACAGCCGGCCGAAGGAGGCGGCGCTGGTCACCGAACGCGGCACGCCGTTCGGGTCCGGGATGCTGCACGCGTACGCGTTGTGGGTGTGACCGGTGATGATCGCGCCGACCGACGGGTCGATCTTCTCGGCGATGTCGACGATCGGGCCGGAGATGCCCTGACCGGCCGGGCCGCAGTCGTAGTTGTACGTGCTGCTGGCCGGGTAGCCGCCCTCGTGGATCAGCGCGACGATCGAGTTGACGCCCTTGGCCTTGAGCTCGGCGGCGTACTTGTTGATCGTGGTGACCTCGTTGGCGAACTTGAGGCCCTTGACGCCCTCGGCGGTCACGATGTTCGGCGTGCCCTCCAGGGTGACGCCGATGAAGCCGACCTTCACGCCCTGGGACTTGGTCACCCAGTACGGGGGCAGCAGCGGCTTGCCGCTCTTCTCGTCGGTCACGTTGGCCGACAGGTAGTTGAAGTTGGCGCCCTTGAAGGTGCGGCCGTCCTCGTAGCAGCCGTCCTTCGGGTGGCAGCCGCCGTCCTGCTTGCGCAGGAGCTCCGCCGAACCCTGGTCGAACTCGTGGTTGCCCACGGAGGAGACGTCCAGGCCGAGCATGTCCATCGCCTCGATGGTCGGCTCGTCGTGGAACAGCGCCGAGGTCAGCGGGCTGGCGCCGACCAGGTCGCCCGCGGCGACGGTGATCGAGTCGTCGGCCGCGACGCGCGCCTCGCGCAGCGCGCCGGCCAGGTACTCGACGCCACCGGCCGGCGTCGAGACGACCTGGCCGGTGGCCGGGTCGATCTCCTTGATCGTGCCGGACGAACCGGCCGGGGGCTCCAGGTTGCCGTGGAAGTCGTTGATCGCCAGCAGCTGGAGGTTGACGGTCTTGTGACGCTTGGCACCGGCGTCGGCGGCCTGCGCGGCCGTCGGCACGACGACCGTGCCGAACAGACCGGCGGCCGCGACGACGGCGAGCGCCGCGCGTCGGGATCTGACGGAGAGCATGAAGGGTCCCCTGCACCTCGGAGGAGCACCGGCTGTGGGACAGGGCCGGGCGTTGGGCATGTGTTGCGTCCGTGAAGCCTAGAGTCAACGCGCGTAGCTGTCAGGTGGTCGGACATAACGAGAAGATGTCCTACTGACGAACCGTCGCCGCCACCCCGGTGCGGAACCGGTGTGCACGGGCCCCGCACCGCGCGACTCGGACCTCCCGCGCCGCACGGCCCAGCCCCCGCGCCGCGCGGCTCAGACCCCCGGCTCGGCCGCCAACTGCCGCTCCGCACGCGACCGTTCGGCCACCGCGTCCTCCGTCATCGCCCGGTCCGTGTACACCAGCGGCCGCTCGGTCTCGGTGATGATGTGCTTCACCACCTGCACATTGCCGTTCACGTCCCACACCGCGATGCCCGGCGACAACGTCGGGATGATCTCCACCGCCCAGCGCGGCAGACCCAGCACCCGCCCGGTCGCCCGCGCCTCCTCGGCCTTCTGCATGTAGATCGTCCGGGTCGAGGCCATCTTCAGGATCGCCGACGCCTCCCTGGCCGCCGCACCGTCCACCACGTCCGACAGGTGGTGCACCACCGCCACGAAGGACAGGCCCAGCCGGCGCCCGAACTTCAGCAGCCGCTGGAACAGCTGCGCCACGAACGGGCTGTTGATGATGTGCCACGCCTCCTCCACCAGGAAGATGCGCTTCTTGCGGTCCGGCCTGATCCAGGTGTGCTCCAGCCACACCCCGACGATCGCCATCAGGATCGGCATCGCGATCGAGTTGCGGTCGATGTGCGACAGGTCGAAGACGATCAGTGGCGCGTCCAGGTCGATGCCGTCCGTCGTCGGCCCGTCGAACATGCCCCTCAGGTCACCGTCGACCAACCGGTCCAGCACCAGCGCCACGTCCAGGCCCCAGGACTGCACCTCGTCCACCCCCACGCCCAGCGACTCCACCGAGGACAGCTCGGGGCTGCGCAACGTGTCGATGATGTCGTCCAGCACCGGCTGGCGGTCCGTCACCGAGGCCACCACGTGCGCGTGCGCCGCCTTGAGCGCGAAACCCGCCCGCTCCTCCAGCCCGCGCCCCATCGCCACCTCGACGATGGTGCGCAGCAGCGACAGCTGGCCGGTCTGGGTGATCGCCGGGTCCAGCGGATTGAGCTTCACCCCACCGTCGCGGGCCGCCATCGGGTCCAGCCGGATCGACTTTATGCCCAGCGCGTTGGCGATCAGGTTCCACTCGCCCACGCCGTCCTCGCCCTGCGCGTCCAGCACCACGATCTGCCGGTCGCGGAACCTCAACTGCCGCAGCACGTAGGTCTTCTCCAGCGCCGACTTGCCGTTGCCGGACTCCCCCAGCACCAGCCAGTGCGGCGCCGGGAGCTGCTGCCCGTACAGCTGGAACGGGTCGTACACGTACCCCTTCCCGCTGTACACCTCCCGCCCGATGATCACCCCGGAGTCGCCCAACCCCGGTGCGGCGGTGGGCAGATAGACCGCCTGCGCCTGCCCGGTGGAGGTACGCACCGGCAGCCGGGTGGTCTCCACCTTGCCGAACAGCAGGCTGGTGAACGACTCGGTGATGTTGCCGAGCGCCATGGGCGGCCTCCAGGTGACAGCGGAACGGGTCGTACGGTGCTCGGCGAACGCTCAGCGGCGGATGCCGGTCGCGAACGGCAGGGTGTTGACGAAGGCCCGGTGGTGCTCGCGGTCGCACCACTCCAGCTTCAGGTAGCTCTTGCCCGCCGACGCGCGGATGGTCCGCTTGTCCCGGGCCAGCGCCTCCGGGCTGCGCGAGGAGACCGTGATGTACCCGACCAGGTTCACCCCGGCCGCGCCGGAGGCCAGGTCGTCACCGCGCTGGTCCACCCGGCCGGTGTGCGCCAGGTCGCGCGGGTCCACCGTCCGGTTCATCTTGGCCGCACGGCTGGCCTCGGCCTCGTCGTTGGTCTTCTCCGTCAGCATCCGCTCGATCGCGACGTCCGTGGGCTCCAGGTCCATCGTCACCGCCACCGTCCGGATCACGTCCGGGGTGTGCACCAGCAGCGGCGCCAGGAAGTTGACGCCCACCGGGGTCAGCGGCCACTCCTTGATCCACGCGGTGGCGTGGCACCACGGGTCCCGGGTCACCGACTCACGGGTCTTCGCCTGCAGGTACTGCGGATGCGTCGCGTCCAGCTCCGCCGGCCAGGCGTTGCGCCGCGACATCGCCTGGATGTGGTCGATCGGGTGGTCCGGGTCGTACATCGAGTGCAGCAGCGAGGACAGCCGGGCCTGGCCCAGCGGCTGCCGCACCCGGATGTCCGCCTCCGCCAGCCGCGCGCAGATGTCGGTCAGCTCGCGCGCCATCACCGCCGCCAGCCCGTCGTCGTCCCGCGACCGCCCGTCGCCCGCGCGCCGCTCGTAGGCGTTGCGGCCCATCGCGTGCGCCTCGGCGGCCAGGTCACGGGTGTAGTGCATGCACGCCACCAGGTACGCCCGGTGCTGCTCCGAGGAGGTCGACACCATCGACTGCAACTGGTCGTACGACTCCTGCAGCCAGCGCGGCGCCTCGGTATCACCGCGCCGCTCCACGTCCTTCGCGTGCGCGTCCGGATCGGCCGGCAGCGTCCGCGCCAGGATCTGCAGCCGCGTCACGAAGCCGTCCCCGTTCGCGACGTGCTTGAGCAGCGTCCCGAACCGGTCGACCAACGCCTCCTGGTCCTCCGAGTCGCGCAGACCCACGCCCGGGCCCTCGATCTCGATCGCCGCCGTCACCGTCCGCCGCTCCAGGTGCATCAGCACCCCGACCTCGTCCGGCCCGAACGGCGCCGTCAGCCAACGCAGCCGCCCCACCCCCGGCGGCGGACCGACCTCCACCTCCCGGCCGTCCATCCGGGTGCCCGCGTCCATCGCGTCCGAACGCCACAGCCCCCGCCCGCCGCGCGCCGTCCGGCGGTACGTCCGGTTGATCTCCACCCACTTGTAGAACGTCCGCTTGCGGTACGGCACGTACACCGCCGCGATCGCGAGCAGTGGGAAGCCGACCAGGCCGACGATCCGCAACGGGAGGATCGGCATCAGCAGGCCCCAGACCATGCCGATGAAAGCCCCGAAGATGACCAGCACGATCTCCCCGGACTCCCGGTTCCGGCCGATCGGCGCGTTCGGGCGGGCCTTGCCGATCAGGTAGGTGCGGCGCTGGTGCACGTACGGCTGGGCGTACTGGGCACCGTACTGGCCGAGCGGTTCGCTGCTCACTTACCCGTCACCCCCCCTTCGCTGGATTGCTTTCGCGGATCGGAACCGGGGCCTGCGGAGGCCCGCCCTGCGGTGGCGGCGCCGGCGTCCGGCCGGCGTGCGCGGCGATGCCCGGCGCGACCGAACCGCCGCCGGCCCCGCCACCCCCGCCGGCGCCCTGCGGGCCGCGGTCGCCGTGGGTGCTGATGCCCTGCTTCATCAGGTTCGCGGTGCCGTTGATCATCGCCGACCCGGCCGACACCGCGCTCGCCCGGGCGTGCCTCATGTTCATGATCTCGTCGCCGAACCCCGGCACGAAACGGTAGACCGCGGCACTCGCGAAGATCGACAGGAACAGGATCGCCAGCCCCGACAGCACCCGCGAGAACGTGTCGTCCGCCCCGCTCCCGCTGGCCACCGCACCCGCCAGGCCCAGGATGATCACGATGATCGGCTTCGCCAGGTCCACCGCCACCATCACCCCCGCCCACCGGCGCACGTGCTTCCACATCTGCTTGTCCACCAGCCCCGCGTACACCGCCGTACCCAGCAGCGCCCCCACGTACAGCATCGCCGCCCGGATCAACAGCTCGATCCACAGCACCGCCGCCGCCAGCACCGCCACCAGCGACACCAGCACCAGGATCAGCGGACCGCCCCCCACGTCCCCCTTCTCCAACGTGTCGGCGAACCCGCCCAGGTACGTCCCCGTGTCCGACTTCGTCCCCACCGCGATCGCCTTGGTCAGCCCGTCCGTCACGCTCACGACCGTGTACAGGATCAACGGCGTGAACGCCGAGGCCACCACCGTCAACCACAGGAACCCGATCGCCTCCGTGAACGCCGTCGTCAACGGCGCCCCCCGCACCGCCCGCTTCGTCACCGCCAGCAACCACAGCACCAGCGTGATCACCGTCGACACCGCGAACACCACGGCGTACTGCTGCAGGAACGACGCGTTGGTGAAATCCACCTTCGTCGTCCCGTCGATCGCCCCCGACAGATTCCGCACCACCCAGGCCGCCGCCTGCGCACACCCCTTCGCCAACGACCCCAGCGGATCGGTGACATTGCTGCCGATGTTCCCGGGCAGCGAGCTTCCGCCGGGCGGGGCGCAGTAGACGTCGTTCCCGGGCAGGGGGATTCCGGGGCAGCTCGTATTACTGGTCCCGGGGGTGGGAGTCGGCGACGGCGCGGCCACGGCCCGCTGCGTCGACAGCATGACGGAGAGGGCACCGAAGAGCGCCGTTCCCACCATTCGACCCATGACCCGACGCACGGCGCCCGAGTTACCCTCAGCGGGCATAGCGGAAGCCTCCGAACCTATCGACGGCACCAGACATCTCCTCAGCGGTTGCGGCCTGCTGGTCCGGCGGAACGGGTGCCGGGCCCGACGCCCGGCCGTAGTCGGAGAGCTTCCAGTCCGTCCCGGTCCACCGCAGGCTGAGGGTGAGCGTGAACCACTCCTCGGAGACCGGCCTGATCGAACGCTCGCCGGCCACCCCGTACAGACCCGTGCACCACACGTCGACCTTGGCGCTCTCCGCGCTGTAGCCGTTGCTCCTGGCCCCGACCGGGATCGTTCGCATGACGAAGGTCATTCCCGCGGGCGGACGTCCCTGCGCGTCGACACCGAACTTCGCGGCCGTCTCCGGAGTGAACCCCTGGTCCAGGCGGCTCTGCAGGGCCGGGGCGGCGCCCGGGTCGGCGATGGTGGTGACGATGGTGTGGCGGCTGTCCGTGCGGAACATGTCGGCGGAGCCGAGCGCCACCGCGTAGTTGACGGCGGCCGACTGGGCGCCCTGGTCGGTGTGCGGGAAGCCGGAGGCGATGCCGTTGACGGTGGTGCCGACGGGCTGGTCGCCGCTGGGGGCGGGGCCGGCGCCGGGTGGGGCGGTGGGGGCGGCGCGGTCGGCGGAGTGGTCGGTGCCGCCGGGGTCGGGCTTGCCGCGGTTGGCGATGGAGATGGCGACCACGAGCAGCGTGACGACGACGAGTACGGTCAGCAGGGTGCGCAGCGGCCGCGACTGACTCAGGCTCGGCTGGGGGGAGGGCTGTTCGCCGACCGGTAGCCGCGTTCGGGTGTGCGGCTGGTCGTCGGACAACGGCACGGCGGCCCTCCTGGTGCGGGGAGCCGGGGGGCTCCGGGGGCCCTCTGTCCGGGGGCGGGCGCGGACGGAGGGTGGGTACGGGGTGGGGAGGTGGAGCGGCGATCCGCCTGTCGGATCGTCAGACCGCCATACCGTAGACAATGGTGAACAGGGTGCCCAGGGATCCGATGATGAACACGCCGGTCAGCCCGGCGACGATCAGCCCCTTGCCCTGTTCGGCCCCGAAGCTGTCCCGCAGGGCGGTCGCACCGATCCGCTGCTTGGCGGCACCCCAGGCGGCGATGCCGAGGCAGATGATGATGGCCAGGGCCATGATCACCTCGACCATCACCCGGGCCTCCGACCCGAGGCTGGCGAACGGGCCCCAGTCCGGGGCGATCCCGCCGATGATGGTGTCGATATTCGGCTTCTTCGGTGGGTCCTCGGCCAGGTGGCCGACCGCAAGGGTGTGCACGCTGCTCAGGTTCATTTCCATCTCACCGCCCGATCAGGCAAATTCAAGGGCCCGGACCCCGCCCGCGCGAAGGGTCGGTGCCTATTCTTGGCCAGATCTGATGTCGACTTGGCTACTTCTCGCGGATTGGTCGTGAGGTCTCGGACACGTACGCGAGGATGTCCACCGTACGAAGGATAGCGCTCACTCTTTGTATCTCTGATGATTGCGGTGAGCAACGCCTTCCGGGACACTTCGACTGACGATTCGTCGGGATGGTGCTGATGGTACTCCGGAAGGGCGGTAAGGCCGCCGCCACAGCGGGAGTTGTTGCTCTCGGCTTCCTCGGTCTGGTGACGATCGGGACGTATGCGGCGAGTGGGACGCCGCAGCAGTCGGCGAATCGTTCCGCCCTCTCTCCCGGCACGGTGCCCGCCGTCTACCAGAACGCGATCCAGAAGTGGGGATCGCTCTGTGCCGAGATCTCCCCGCCGATGCTCGCGGCGCAGCTGTACCAGGAAAGCGGTTTCGATCCCAAGGCCCGTTCCGGGGTGGGCGCGCAGGGATTGGCGCAGTTCATGCCGGACACCTGGGGGTCGTACGGCACGGACGGTGACGGGGACGGCAAGAAGGACGTCTGGAACCCGTACGACGCGATCGCCTCGGCGGCGGTCTACGACTGCGCGCTCGCCAAGGACGTCGCGGGCGTCCCCGGGGACCCCCAGGCGAACATGCTGGCCGCCTACAACGCGGGCCCGTACGCGGTGACGAAGAACAGGGGCATCCCGCCGTACAAGGAGACGCAGGGGTACGTGCGGAACATCCAGGCGATGGCCCGGAGTTTCACCGCGCCGACCGCGCCGGTGGAGGTGTCCGCGCAGTCGGCGGCGGCGATCTACTTCGCGCAGACGAAGCTCGGCACGCTGTACCTGTGGGGCGGCGAGGGCCTGGCCTCGCAGGGGGGCCGGTTCGACTGCTCCGGTCTGACGAGGGCCGCGTACGACAGCGTGGGCATCGAGCTCCCCCGGGTGGCGAACGATCAGTGGTACGCCGGGCCGCACCCGTCGCGGGATCAGTTGCGCCCGGGGGACCTGGTGTTCTTCGCGACGGACCTGAGCGATCCGCGCAGCATCCACCACGTCGGGATCTACGTCGGCGGCGGGTACATGATCAACGCGCCGCACACCAACGCGGTGATCCGCTACGACAAGATCGACACCCGGGAGTACATCGGGGCCACCCGGGTCACCTCGGACGGCGCCCAGGCGCTGCCCTCCCGCGACAACGGCGGCAACGGCGCGGTCAACGCCCCCCGCCGCCCGGGCACCACCGCACCGACCCCCGCAGCCACGACGACGGCTCCCCCGACGGCCGCCCGCCCCGCGGCGGCGGCCCCGGCGGCGCCGACCGCCCCTCCCACCGCCGCCACCCGCTGAGACGAGGGCGCACCTGTGTGTGCCCTGTGGACGCTGAGTCAAGTTTCCATAACCGCGCGTTTCCGTGGAACGCTGTGCCCCGGCGATGACGTTGGGTCCGGTGGCCCCCCGTCAGGATCTCCGCGCCGGGTGGGCCCGGCCGGAACGGACAGGTGCAGCAGAGCAGAAGGAGGTGCGGCGTGTCGACGCCGCTTGCCGACACGACCAACCCCGACCTCGAACTGCTCTACGCCGTCAACGGGCTGGCCCGACACGCCCCCCGGTGGCTGGACCACCTGGTCTCGTGGATCGGCGAGTACGGCATCCTGATCGGCCTGGCCGCCCTCGGTCTGACGGCCTGGCTGCAGGCCAGACGCCGCCCGGACGCGCCGGTGGCGGTGGCCGGGCTGCTGTGGGTGCCGCTGTCGGTGGCCATCGCCGAGCTCGCGAACCTGCCGATCGCCGCGATCGTGAACCGCCCGCGCCCGTTCGTCGACCACCCCGGGCTGCTGGTGCTGGTGGAGGGCAAGGCCGGCACCCATTCCTTCGTCAGCGACCACTCGACCATGACCATGGGCGTCGCGGTGGCGCTGTTCCTGGTGAACCGCAGGCTCGGCTGGATCGCCGGGGGTCTGGCCCTGCTGCAGGGCTTCTGCCGGATGTTCATGGGCGTCCACTACCCGACGGACGTGATCGGCGGCTTCGCGCTGGCCGTGGCCGTGGTGCTGCTGCTGGCGCCGATCGCGATGGCCGTGCTCGTCCCCTTCTGCCACGCGCTGACCCGTACGGCCCTCGCCCCGCTCGTCCGGGCGCCGGAGCGGGCCGCGAGGGCCCCGCGCGGAACGGCGCAGCGTGGACGGCGGCGCGGCCGCGGACCGGTGCGCTCCGAGGACCAGCCGCCGGAGTCCGACCTCGCGGCGTGAGCGGCTCAGGCCGAAGGACACGGCCTAGTCCAGTTCCCCGCCGCCCGAGTCGGCCAGGTGCCCGGCGCCCTCGCGGCGGGCGAGGTCGCGGGAGCGGCGGGCCGGTGCGTACCAGCCGCAGCTGCAGGTGGCGAAGGCGAAGGAGCCGCGCTCGCTGATCGCGATGCGGTGGTCGGGCATCTGGGCGGTGCCGGGTGCGGCCGGCAGCTCACTGTGCACGTGGTTCACCGTAACGCGCCGACGGCCCCGGGCGCGACGCGCTCGGTCGGGTCCGGACCGTAACCCTTCGCCGCTCAACTCGTTTGCCCGGAAAGAGCTCTGCCCTTCCGGTGCCGCCCGTCCCGGGTCGGCCCGCGGGGCAGTCGGGCCCGAGGGGGTTGTCGCGAGGATGAAGATGACCGACCAGCAGCGCACCACATGGTCGGCAGGCCGCCGGCTGCCGCACCTGCGTCCGGCGGCCGGGGCCGCCCTGCTCGTCGCCGCACTGGCCGTGGGCGCCGCGGGCTGCTCGGGCGGCTCCGGGAGCGGCTCCTCCGACCAGCAGTCGAACGCCCCCGACAAGCTGGCGGCCGATCCGCTCACCGCCGTACGCAGCGCGGCCGACATCACCGGCCGCACGGGTTCGGCGCACACCGCCTCGGAGCTGGTCACGGAGTCCGCGGAGAAGAAGGCGTCGTTCAGCGGGACGGGCGGCTACGACTACGTGAAGCGGATCGGCCGGCTGGAGGTGCAGGTGCCGCCGGGTGCGGCGACCACCGGGAAGATCGTCGAGGTGGTCCTGCCGGGCACCGTCTACCTGCAGAACAGCGGCGCCAAGGTGCCCGAGGGCAAGTGGGTGAAGCTGGACGTGCGCCAGTTGCCGGACGGCAACCTGGTGAGCAGCGGCGCCACCGACCCGGCCTCGGCGGCGGGGGCGCTGCGCGGGGCGCAGAAGGCCGAGGCGGTGGGCACCGAGACGGTGGACGGGGTGGCCCTGCACCACTACCGGGGGGCGCTGGACCTGGCGAAGGCGGCCGACGCGACCGGCGGCCGCGGCGGGGACGGCCTGCGGATGGGCGGGCAGACCTTCACGGTGAAGGAGGTCCCCTACGACGCCTGGCTGGACGACCAGGGCCGGCTGCGCAAGGTGGTCGAGGTGTTCACCTTCGCCGGGGTGGCCGGGTCGAAGGAGGCCAAGGACCAGGTGAAGGTGACGTCGACGACCTCGCTGAGCGACTTCGGCAAACCCGTGGAGGCGGCCGAGCCGCCGGCCTCGGACATCTACCAGATGAAGCCCTCGGAGAGCCCGAAGTAGGCCGCCCCGGTGCGGGTGGCCGTGCGGGGAGCGGCGGTCACCCGTTTCGGCGGCGCACAGATGGCCCGTCCGTGCCATGTGGACGGGCCCCGGAGTGCCTAGGCTGGACGTCGGGTGGCTGCCGCCCGGGCTGGCGAGGCGCTGAAGGGGTGGTGCAGGTGGTGTCGTCCACGGGTGACCGCAGCGGCGGCCACGACGACGCGGCCCTCGACGAGATCGACCTGGCCGGCGAGCTGATGATCGCCGCGACGGCCAGCCCCGGCGACCGGCTGCCGACCGAGCGGATCGACGAGGTACTGCTCGACCGGGTGGTGCCCCGGCCGACCCCGGAGCCGGCCGGCGAGGCCAACGGTCACGGGGCCGACCCGCCGTCGTCCTGACCTGGGCCCGGGCCGGCTCAGCTGCGCAGCAGTCGGCTGATCGCGGCCGTGGCCTCGGCGACCTTGGCGTCCAGCTCCGCGCCGCCCTCCTCGGCGGCGGCGGCCACGCAGTGCCGCAGGTGTTCCTCCAGCAGGGAGAGCGCGAAGGACTGCAGCGCCTTGGTGCTGGCCGAGACCTGGGTGAGCACGTCGATGCAGTAGACGTCCTCGTCGACCATGCGCTGGAGGCCCCGGATCTGGCCCTCGATCCGGCGCAGCCGCTTGAGGTGGGCGTCCTTCTGGCCGCTGTAGCCGTGCGGGCCGTGGTGCCCGGTGGCGGCGGCGGGGGTCTGTTCGGCGTGCGGGTCGCTCCCGTGCGCGTGGTCCGGCTCGGTGCGCGCTTGCGTCGTGGTCATCGGCCCGCCTTCGTCATGAGTGCCTGGTGGCTGCGTCGGCCTCCAGTGTCCAACACCCGGACGGCCCGTGGTGTTCCGCCGGCCGACCCGGCACGTGCCAGGGCGGCGGAGCGGTTGCGCCGTATGAGCGGCGCCCCCGTCTTCCGGGCCGACGACGGGGACAATCCGTACGAGGTTCCGTCAGACTGAGGCTCCCGTCCGCACATGGGTGTGCGGCCCCGAACAGCCGGTGCGGCAGCGTTACGGAACAGGAGGTTCCGGCTCCTCGCCCCACCACCCCGTTTGCGTGATCGCGCTTGGTTGCACCTAGCATCGTTCAGTCCCTACCCCGCACATCGGAGATTTCCGTGCGTTTTAGCCTGACCCCGAAGGAGACGAGCTTCTACGACATGTTCGCCGCGGCCGCGGAGAACCTCGTCGTCGGATCGAAGCTCCTGCTGGAACTGCTGGGATCAGACGTGTCGGCCCGCGCGGAGATCGTCGAGCGCATGCGCGCCGCCGAACACGCCGGGGACGACACCACCCATGCGGTGTTCCACCAGCTGAACTCCTCCTTCATCACGCCGTTCGACCGCGAGGACATCTACAGCCTGGCCTCGTCGCTGGACGACATCATGGACTTCATGGAGGAGGCCGTCGACCTGGTCGTCCTCTACGACATCCAGACCCTGCCGAAGGGCATCGAGCAGCAGATCGAGGTGCTCGCGCGGGCAGCCGAGCTCACCGCCGAGGCGATGCCGAACCTGCGCAGCATGTCGAACCTCACCGAGTACTGGATCGAGGTCAACCGGCTGGAGAACCAGGCCGACCAGATCCACCGCAAGCTGCTCGCCCACCTGTTCTCGGGTCAGTACGACGCCATCGAGGTGCTCAAGCTCAAGCAGATCGTGGACGTCCTTGAGGAGGCGGCGGACGCGTTCGAGCACGTCGCCAACACGGTGGAGACCATCGCCGTCAAGGAGTCCTGACCCTCGTGGACATGGCAGCACTCATCGCCGTCATCGGCGTTGCGTTCTTCTTCACCTACACCAACGGCTTCCACGACTCGGCGAACGCGATCGCCACCTCGGTCTCCACACGGGCGCTCACGCCCAGGGCCGCGCTCGCGATGGCCGCCGTGATGAACCTGGCGGGCGCCTTCCTGGGCAGCGGGGTGGCGCACACCGTCTCCAAGGGGATCATCGAGACCCCCACCGGCAACCAGGGGATGGCGATCCTCTTCGCCGCACTGGTCGGCGCGATCTCCTGGAACCTGCTCACCTGGTACTTCGGCCTCCCGTCCTCCTCCTCGCACGCGCTGTTCGGCGGCATGGTGGGCGCGGCGATGGCCGGCGGCATCGACGTGATCTGGAGCGGGGTCCTCGACAAGATCGTCATCCCGATGATCGTCTCGCCGGTGGTCGGCCTGGTCGGCGGCTTCCTGGTGATGCTGGCGATCCTGTGGATCTTCCGCCGGGCCAACCCGCACCGCGCCAAGCGCAACTTCCGGGTCGCCCAGACCGCCTCGGCCGCCGCGATGGCGCTGGCCCACGGTCTGCAGGACGCGCAGAAGACCATGGGTGTCGTGGTCATGGCGCTCACGATCTCGGGCCACCAGACCACCGGGGACATCCCGGTCTGGGTGAAGATCTCCTGCGCGGCGATGCTCTCGCTGGGCACCTACGCGGGCGGCTGGCGGATCATGCGGACCCTCGGCCGCAAGATCATCGAGCTGGACCCGCCGCAGGGCTTCGCCGCCGAGGCGACGGCCTCGACGGTCATGTACATCACCTCGTTCGTCTTCAAGGCGCCGATCTCCACCACCCACGTGATCACCGCGGCGATCATGGGCGCGGGCGCCACCAAGCGCATCCGCGCGGTGCGCTGGGGCGTGGCCAAGAACATCGTCCTCGGCTGGTTCATCACCATGCCGGCGGCCGCGATCGTCGCGGCGCTGATGTACTGGCTGGTCCACCTCTTCTGGGGCTGAGACCCACCGACGCCGTCCGAGAGGGCGAACAGCAGAAAGGGCCCGTCCCCGGTTCTCGGGGGCGGGCCCTTCTCATGCTCCCCGGCGGCACCGCCATGCAGCGCCGTGGAGCAGTCCATGTACCGGCTCAGCCGAAGCGGCCGGAGATGTAGTCCTCGGTCGCCTGGACGGAGGGGTTGGAGAAGATCCGCTGGGTGTCGTCCAGCTCGACCAGCTTGCCCGGCTGGCCGACGCCCGCCAGGTTGAAGAAGGCGGTGCGGTCGCTGACGCGGGCCGCCTGCTGCATGTTGTGCGTCACGATGACGATCGTGAACTGCGACTTCAGCTCGCCGATCAGGTCCTCGATGGCGAGGGTGGAGATCGGGTCGAGCGCCGAGCAGGGCTCGTCCATCAGCAGGACCTGCGGCTCGACCGCGATGGCGCGGGCGATGCACAGGCGCTGCTGCTGACCGCCGGAGAGGCCGGCACCCGGCTTGTTCAGCCGGGTGTGGACCTCCTTCCAGAGGTTGGCGCCCTTGAGGGAGCGCTCCACGACCTCGTCGAGGACGGCCTTCTTCTTGACGCCCGCCAGGCGCAGGCCCGCGACCACGTTGTCGTAGATCGACATGGTCGGGAACGGGTTGGGGCGCTGGAAGACCATGCCGACCGCGCGGCGCACCGCGACGGGGTCGACGTTGGAGGCGTAGAGGTTCTCGTCGTCCAGGAGGACCTTGCCCTCGACCCGGGCGCCGGGGATCACCTCGTGCATCCGGTTCAGGGTGCGCAGGAAGGTGGACTTGCCGCAGCCGGACGGGCCGATGAAGGCGGTCACCGAGCGGGGTTCGATGCTCATCGAGATGTCCTCGATGGCCTTGGTGGAGCCGTAGAAGGCCGACAGCCCGCTGACGTCGATGCGCTTGGCCATGATCGTTGCTTCTCTCGTCTGTCTCGTCGTCAGTCGGTCGCTCAGTGTCCGCCCTTGGGCGAGCGCCAGCGTGCGATGCCCCGGGCGATGAGGTTGAGCCCCATCACGAAGGCGATCAGCACCAGCGCGGCGCCCCAGGCGCGGGCGTAGCCGAAGTCGTTGTTGACCTGGGAGTACTGCATCCAGATGTACATCGGCAGGGACTGCTGGGGTCCGTCGAACGGGTTGCTGTTGATGACGTCGGCGCCGAACACCAGCATCATCACCGGGGCGGTCTCGCCCGTGATACGGGCGACCGCCAGCATCACGCCGGTGGTGATGCCGCCGACCGCGGTCGGGAGGACGATCCGCAGGATGGTCTTCCAGCGCGGCACGCCGAGGGCGTACGAGGCTTCGCGCAGCTCGTTCGGGACCAGCTTGAGCATCTCCTCGGTGGAGCGGACCACGACCGGCATCATCAGGATCGCCAGTGCGAGGCTGCCCGAGAACCCGGAGTAGCCGAAGCCCAGCGCGATGTTCCAGAGCGAGAGGATGAACAGGCCCGCGACGATGGACGGGATGCCCGTCATGACGTCGACGAAGAAGGTGACGGCCTTGGCGAGCCCGCCGCGACCGTACTCGACCAGGTAGACGGCGGTCAGCAGACCGATCGGGGCGGCCATCGCGGTGGCCAGGCCGACCTGCTGCAGGGTGCCGAGCAGCGCGTGGTAGATGCCACCGCCGGGCCCGGACTGGAGCACGCCCTTCATCGAGTGGCTCAGGAAGTTCCCGTTCACCACGCCGATGCCCTGCTGGATCGTGTAGACGGTCAGCGAGATCAGCGGGATCACGGCCAGGATGAAGGCGACCCACACGATGGAGGTGGCGAACCGGTCCTTGGCCTGGCGCCGGCCCTCGACCCGGGCCGAGATCAGGTAGCTGATGAGCAGGAACAGGAGGGCCGAGATCAGGCCCCACTGCAGGTGGCTCTCCAGGCCGGCGGCCGCGCCGATCCCGCAGCCGAGGGCGATCGAGCCGACCGCGACGGCGGCCGGGGCCCACTTGGGCAGCCGGTTGGCGCTCAGGGCGTTGCCGAGAGGACGGGCGTCCTCGACGACGGCGGTGACGGTCATGCGTTGGCCCCCGAGTACTCCTTGCGGCGGGCGATGATCAGTCGCGCGGCACCGTTCACCAGCAGGGTGATGACGAACAGGACGAGGCCGGAGGCCATCAGCGCGTTGCGGCCGTTGTCGCCGGCCTCGGAGAACTTGAGCGCGATGTTCTGGGCGAAGGTGCCGCCGCCGGCGTCCAGGATGTGCAGCGACAGGACGCTGCTGGAGGAGAGCACCACCGCGACCGCGATGGTCTCGCCGAGCGCACGGCCGAGGCCGAGCATCGAGGCCGAGATGATGCCGGGGCGGCCGAAGGGCAGCACCGCGGTGCGGATCATCTCCCAGCGGGTCGCGCCGAGCGCGAGCGCCGCCTCCTCGTGCATCCGCGGCACCTGGCGGAACACCTCGCGGGAGACCGCGGTGATGATCGGCAGGACCATGATGGCCAGCAGGATGCCGACCGTGAACAGGTTGCGCGGGGTGCCGGTCCTGGTCTGGTCGAAGATGTACGTCCAGCCCAGGTACTCGTTGAGCCAGCTGGTCAGGCCGTCCATGTGCGGCACGAGGAAGAGCGCGCCCCAGAGGCCGTAGACGATGCTGGGGACGGCGGCGAGCAGGTCGACCAGGTAGGCGAACGGCTGGGCGATCCGGCGCGGCGCGTAGTGCGAGATGAACAGCGCGATGCCGATGGCCACCGGCACCGCGATCGCCATCGCGATGATCGCGCTGACGAGGGTGCCGACCACCAGGACGGCGATGCCGAAGACGGGCTTCGGGGCGTCCGGCGTCCACTCGAAGGTGGTGAGGAAGTTGCCCTCGTTGTTGCTCAGCGCGAGGACCGAGCGCCAGGTCAGGAACGCGGCGATGGCGCCCATGACGACGAGGAGGAAGATGCCCGAGCCCCGGGCGAAGTTCATGAAGATCTTGTCGCCGACCCGGCTGTCACGCGGCCGGCGTTCCCTGCCTCGCGGGGCGGCAGGGGAGGATGAAGTCATTGGTCTACTCCGGTCTGGTGGTGCCGCCCCGGAAGGGGGACGGCACCATGGCGGCGGTGCCCCGGACGTTGGTGCTGGGATTGGTGCGATCCGGTGGGGCGGCCCCGGCCCCCCTCGTTACGGGGCCGACCCACCGGTGGTCCCGTCGGATCAGGCGAGGGCCGGGATGACGGCGTTGACCTTGTCCGTCAGCTCCTTGGGGAGCGGGACGTAGCCCTTCTCGCCCGCGGCCTTCTGGCCGGCGTCGCTGGCGGTGTAGGTCAGGAAGGACTTCAGGGTGTCGAGTGTCTCGGCCTTGTTGCCCTTGTCGCAGACGATCTCGTAGGTGACCAGGACGAGCGGGTAGGAGCCCTCTTCCTTGGTCGCGTAGTCGAGCTTCAGCGCCAGGTCGCTGCCGGTGCCGGTGATCTTCGCCTTGGCGAAGGTGTTGGCGGCGTTGGCGGCGGTGGCCTCGACCGGCTTGGAGGCACCGGTGGCGAGGGAGGCGCTCTTCAGGCTGTTCGTCTGGGCGTAGGCCAGCTCGACGTAGCTGATCGAGTTCTTGACCTGCTTGACCTGGGCCGCGACACCGGCGCTGCCGGTGGCCGACTGGCCGTTCTTGCCCGCCCACGCCTTGGAGGCCGGGTAGGACCAGGCGCCGTTGCCGGCGGCGGCGAAGTACTTGGTGAGGTTCTCGGTGGTGCCCGAGTCCTCGGAGCGGTGGAAGGTCTGGATCTCCGCGTCCGGCAGCTTGGCGCTCGGGTTCAGGGCGGCGATCGCCGGGTCGTTCCACTTGGTGATCTGGGTGTCGAAGATCTTCGCCGCGGTCGGGGCGTCCAGGATGAGGCTGTCCACGCCCTCGACGTTGAAGACCAGCGAGATCAGACCGCCGGCCATCGGCAGGTCGATGCCCTGGCCACCGGTGCAGACCGCCTTGCTCGCGTCGACCTCGGCCGGCTTGAGGGCCGAGTCGGAACCGGCGAACGTGACCTTGCCCTGGGTGAACTGCTGGATGCCCGCGCCGGAACCGGGGGCCTGGTAGTTCACGGTGCTGCCGGAGCAGGCGGCGGCGAAGTTGGTCTTCCAGACGTCGATCGCCGTGGCCTGGGCGCTCGAACCGGCGCCGAGCAGGTTACCGGCCTTGCCACACTTGATCGAGGAGCCAGCCGCGGCCGAGGTGGAACCGCCGGACGTACCGCCGGTGCCATTGTCGTCCGAGCCGCAGGCGGCGAGCGACAGCGAGCTGACAAGCGCCATGGCACCGATGGCGAGGGCCTTGGAGCGGCCGTTCCGCTGGAGCTTCACAGGGGTGTCCCTTTCTGTGGCATTGCCCGTCGCGCAGATCGTGCGGTGCACGGAGGAGCGCGGGTTTTGCTGTGGTCCGGGGCCCGTTCGGCCCGTCGGCATTCCCGAAACTAGGCCGGGTAAGTGACACGACAGCCGGGCGCAAATGAACGGAGAGTGAACCTCGGAGGGATGACAGGAAACTACGTCAGGTAGTAACGGTTGCATCACGACAAGGGCGCAGGCGGATCACTTCCACCGTTCCTTCACCGGTGCCTCCCCCTTCGTCCGTACGGGCCTCGCCCCCAGCATCACCAGCAGGGCGTCGACCAGCAACCGGTCGCGCTCGTGCGTCAGCCGCGCACGGGCCTTCCCCGCCGGCAGCCACTCCAGCCGGTCCACCTCCCGGTTGGGACGGAACTCCCCCGAGGCCGGCACCGCCGCCCAGTACCGGACCTCCTTCGGACGGCCCTGCGCCAGATAGTGCTGGGCCGGCAGCTCCTCGCCCAGCCGGCAGTGGAAGCCCGTCTCCTCCCGGACCTCGCGCAGCGCCGCCTCGACCACGCCCTCCCCCGGGTCGAGCTTGCCCTTGGGAAGGCTCCAGTCGTCGTACTTCGGACGGTGGATCACCGCGATCCGCGGCCGCCCCAGCCGGCCGCTCTTCTTCGGACGGCCGGGCAGCCACAGCACCGCGCCCGCCGCCAGGATCACCCGGCCGCGACCGGTCCCGGCCTCGGAGACGTCCACGGGCCGCGCGGCCCCCTCCGGTTCGGCCGTCCGGGGCCGGCGCACCTCAGGCCGTCCGCGGGGACGGGGCGTGCCCCCAGCCCTCGGCCGGCGGGATCTCCAGCCAGCCGTCCAGGCCCGGCGGCAGCTCGGGCCAGCGGCGGCCGAAGGCGTACCGCGCCGACTCCACCTCCAGCCGCTGGTCGGCGTGCACCACACCCAGCACGTACGCCGTCGCCGGGGTGATCCGGGGCGTGCGCGCCGCCGTCGCCGCCGTCACCGCCGCGTCCGCGGCCTCCTGGTGGTGGCCCAGCACCGCGTCCAGCTCGTTCAGCTCGCCCGAAGGGCGGCCGCACACCTCCAGCGCGTACCGGGCCCGCTTCACCAGGATGCGCAGCCGCGCCCAGGGCGCGTCGTCGGCCGCCAGGGCCGTGTCCGCGTCCGTCGCACCGCGCGCCTGCGGCACCGGGCCCAGCCGGCGCAGCCCGTCCCCGCCGTACGGCGTCGCCGCCCGCTGGAGCGGCAGCTGCTGGGCGCTCGCCGCCAGCGCCGTGAACGCGGCGGCCGCCTGCGGCAGCAGCACCGCCGAGGCCCGGCCGCCCGCCGACTCCAGCAGCGGCGCCTCACCGACCAGCAGGGTCATCCGGTCGGCCAGGGCGTGCAGCCGGGCCGAGCGCAGGTCCTGCAGGACGGTCGAGTGCGCCCGCGTCCGGGCCAGGGTCAGCTGCCGGTCCAGCAGCGCCCGCGCCTTGGGGGCGCCCGCGTGACCGGCCAGCATGCCGGTGCCCTCCGGGTCGGTGCCGCTCAGCGAGTCCAGCGCGCCGAGCAGCCGGGCCGAGCGGCGCACGTACCCCGGCTCCAGGGCCAGCAGGTTCAGCAGCCAGCGCAGCTCCGTACGCGTCTCCTGCGCCCAGGTCTGGTCGAAGACGGTGCCGAAGGTGTGCAGCAGGCCGCCGATCCTCCGGACGGCCCGCAGCAGATCCGCGGTGCCGGCCGCCGGAACGACCGAGGCCGAGCCCGGTCTGGCCCCGACCTCGCCGACCGCCAGCGGCAGGGCGCGCAGGAACGCCCCGGCCTGGGAAGTGAGCCGGAGGGAAAGGATGTCCCCGGCGGTCGCGGTGGAGGCCGCCTGGGCCGTCATCGGCGCATCGGTCATGGCGTGGTAGATCCCCGTTCCCCCGGGCCCTTCCCCGAGGCTGGTGGCCGACCGCCGGAGGGAGTCCCCTTCCCCTCGGCGGCTTCGCATCAGTGGTCGCGTCAGCGTGGGGTGGCGGCCCGGCGGCGCTGGCGTGAGTCGATCAAGAGGTCCTGGATGTGCCGAAGCGACTTGCCCTCGGCGTCCTGCGAGTGGCGGGTCCACGCGCCGTCCGGCCCCAGGTGCCAGGACTCGGTCTCGTCCGACATCCCGAGGTCGATCAGCCCGGACAGCTCGGCGCGGTGCGCCGGATCGGTGATCCGCAGCAGCGCCTCGATCCGGCGGTCCAGGTTGCGGTGCATCATGTCGGCGCTGCCGATCCAGACCTCCGGATCGCCGTTGTTGCCGAACACGAAGATCCGCGAGTGCTCCAGGAAGCGTCCCAGGATGCTGCGCACCCTGATGTTCTCGCTCAGCCCGGGCACCCCCGGGCGGATCGCGCAGATCCCGCGCACCCAGACGTCCACCGGCACCCCGGCCTGCGAGGCCCGGTAGAGCGCGTCGATCAGGGCCTCGTCGACGATCGAGTTGACCTTGAGCTTCACGTACGCCGGACGGCCCGCGCGGTGGTGGGCGATCTCGTTGTGGATGCGGGAGACCAGACCGTCGCGCAGGCCGCGCGGGGCGGTCAGCAGGCGGCGGTAGGACTCGCGGCGGGAGTAGCCGGAGAGCCGGTTGAACAGGTCCGAGAGGTCCGCGCCGACCTGCGGGTCGGAGGTGAGCAGACCGATGTCCTCGTACAGCCGGGCGGTCTTCGGGTGGTAGTTGCCGGTGCCGACGTGCGAGTAGCGCCGCAGGGTGTCGCCCTCCTGGCGGACCACCAGCGACAGCTTGCAGTGCGTCTTCAGCCCGACCAGGCCGTAGACGACGTGGCAGCCGGACTCCTCGAGCTTGCGGGCCCACTTGATGTTGGCCTGCTCGTCGAAGCGCGCCTTGATCTCGACCAGGACCAGCACCTGCTTGCCGGACTCGGCCGCGTCGATCAGCGCGTCCACGATCGGCGAGTCACCGGAGGTGCGGTACAGGGTCTGCTTGATCGCCAGCACGTCCGGGTCGGCGGCGGCCTGCTCCAGGAACGCCTGCACCGAGGTGGAGAAGCTGTCGTACGGGTGGTGCAGCAGGACGTCCCGCTCGCGCATCGCGACGAAGATGTCCGGCTGCGAGGCCGACTCGACGTCCGTCAGCCCGCGGGCCGTACCGGCCACGAACTTGGGGTACCGCAGCTCCGGGCGGTCCTGGTCGGCGATGCCGAACAGCCCGGTGAGGTCCAGCGGCCCGGGCAGGGGGAAGACCTCCGCCTCGGAGATGTTCAGCTCCCGCACCAGCAGGTCCAGGATGTAGGGGTCGATCGACTCCTCGACCTCCAGCCGGACCGGCGGGCCGAAGCGCCGCCGCATCAGCTCCTTCTCCAGGGCCTTGAGGATGTTCTCGGTGTCGTCCTCCTCCACCTCCAGGTCCTCGTTGCGGGTGACGCGGAAGGCGTGGTGGGCCAGCACCTCCATCCCCGGGAAGAGCTCCTCCAGGTGCGCGCCCATCACGTCCTCCAGCGGGACGAACCGCTGGGGCGAAGCCTCCAGGAAGCGGGCCAGCGACTGCGGCACCTTCACCCTGGCGAAGTGCTTGTGCCCGGACACCGGGTTGCGCACGACCACGGCCAGGTTCAGGGAGAGCCCCGATATGTACGGGAAGGGGTGCGCCGGGTCGACCGCCAGCGGCGTCAGCACCGGGAAGATCTTCTGCCGGAACAGCGTGTGCAGCCGGGCCTGCTCCTTCTCCGCCAGCTCCGGCCAGCGGACCAGCTCGATGCCCTCGGCGGCGAGGTCCGGCAGCACCTCCTGCTGGAAGGCGGCGGCGTGGCGGGCCATCAGCTCGCGCGAGCGCGTCCAGATCTGGTCCAGCACCTCACGGGGCTGGAGGCCGGACGCGCTGCGCTGGGCGACGCCCGTCGCGATGCGGCGCTTGAGGCCGGCCACCCGGACCATGAAGAACTCGTCCAGGTTGCTCGCGAAGATCGCCAGGAACTTGGCCCGCTCCAACAGCGGGATCTCCGGGTCCTCGGCCAGCTCCAGCACACGCTCGTTGAAGGCGAGCCAACTGCGCTCGCGATCGAGGAAACGTCCCTGCGGCAGGGGTTCGAACTCCAACTCGTCCGTGGCCGGCAGCTCCGGCGGATTCCCCAGCGGACTGGACATCCGCGCCGGCGGCGACAGCGGGGCAGAGACGGGGCGGGGGATGCTCATCGGTTCCAGCTCCTCCAGCAACAGGACTACGTCCGGACGCGTATGGCTCTGCGGGCCGTCGTCCTCACTCCGGGCCGGACCCGGGGCCAGCGCCCACCCGCCGGGCGCCGTACGTACAGGACCGGCCGACGAATCGCGGTCGACTCTGCACGAGCGAGACACTACGGACTTCATCCTGTGATCTTCACGGCAGCAATTGAATCCACGGTAAACACCGCATGGCCAGGAGGAAAGCTGAGTCGGTCGGGGCAAGGGGTGACGCGGCCTTCCGACGCCTTTCGACGTCCTCCGACCGCTCGCCCTGTGGTGCCCGTCTGTGGTGTCGGCCTGTGGTGTCCGTCTGTGGTGTCCGTTACCCGCCGAGCGCGGGGTCAGGCCGTCCGGTCGCCCTGGTACCGGGCCCGGTACATGAGGTCCACCTCGTGGATGGTGAAGCCCAGTCGCTCGTAGACCCGGACGGCGGCCGGGTTGTCCGCGTCGACGTAGAGGAGGACGGTCTCCAGCCCGCGCTCGCCCTCCCCCGAACCGGTGAGGTGACGCAGGCCCGCAGCGGTCAGCGCGCGGCCGAGGCCACTGCCCTGCTCGGCCGGGTCCACCCCGACGACGTACACCTCGCCCAGCGCGGGTTCGGTGCTGCTCGCCGGGTGCACCTTCGTCCAGTGGAAACCGACGACCTTACCCTCCCGGGTGGCGAGGAAGAAGCCGGCCGGGTCGAACCACGGCTCCGCCAGCCGGTCCGCCAGGTCCTCCTGCGTCCAGGCGCCCTGCTCCGGGTGGTGGGCGAAGGCCAGGGCGTTGAGCCGCAGCCACTCGGCGTCGTCCTCCCCCGGGCGGAAGGTCCGCAGCTCGATGCCCTCGGGGACGGCCACCGCCTCCGTCTGCGGGCCGGTCCGGCGCATCTGCCGCAGCTCGCGGACCAGCTCGGCCCCGTACGCCTGCGCCAGGTGCCGGGCCGCCGGGTGGCCGCCGTGCACCCAGAAGTCCACGGCGTCCCGGCCCTCACGGTGGGCCTGCTCGAGAACCGCGTCCACCAGCGGGCGGGCCAGGCCGAGCCCACGGGCGGCCGGGTCGATCACCAGCTCGGCGGCGGGGTTGGCGGACGGGGTCTCCGGGACCTCCAGCTGGCCGTAGCCGAGAACGGTCTCGCCCTCGCTCTGCGGGCTCCGGACGCTCTCGAGGAGGTGGGTGACGCCCGGGCGGCCCTGATCGCTGTTCCGCAGCCGGAGCCGGCCCTGCTCGGACACGGCGGCGCGGCCGTCGAGCTCCTGGGCCTCCGCCAGAACCCGAAGGGCGCCGTCGCGCTGCTCGGGGCGGAGCACGTTGTTCGCAATGACCGCTGTCTGATCGTCCATGCACCGACGATACGTCAGGGGAAATGCGAAAAGCCCCTGATCCGAATCGGATCAGGGGCTTTTCAGAAGAATTGTTCGGCGGCGTCCTACTCTCCCACAGGGTCCCCCCTGCAGTACCATCG